>JAPJRC010000050.1 GCA_030824805.1 Micavibrio sp. | reverse complement strand
CCGCGGGCGATTTCTTTGAAACGGACCAGCCCAGCAACTGGAACAAATTCTTTAAAAAAATTCCGGTCATATCCAATTTTCTTGATCCCAAGGACCGTATCGCCGTGCTTCGTTTTGCGGGCGTGATTGCCGACAGCAGCATGATGCGACGCGCGGGTGTGAACTATCAGAAATTCCGCGAAGCCATTCCGGACGCGTTCGATGTCAGCCGTCTTAAGGCGGTTGCCCTTATCATCAATTCCCCTGGCGGTGCGCCAGCGCAATGTTCTCTTATCTCTGAACGTATCCGCGCGCTTTCGGAAGAGAAAAAAATCCCCATCTTCGCTTTCGTCGAAGACGTGGCGGCATCCGGCGGATACTGGCTCGCATGCTGTGGTGATGAAATATATGCGCAGGATACATCCATTGTCGGCTCTATCGGTGTTATATCATCTGGTTTCGGTCTGGAAGATTTTATCCAGAAACACGATATCAAACGCCGCATTCACACATCGGGACGCAATAAATCTTTTCTCGACCCGTTCAAGCCTGAAAAATCCGACGATGTGGAACGCCTGAAAAACATCCAGTCGGATATGCACCGCTCTTTCAAGGATTGGGTGATCGAACGCCGTGGCAGCCGTCTGCGTGGCACGGAATCCGAATTGATGGAAGGCGCGTTCTGGACGGGCAAGGCCGCCGTGGACAATGGTCTCATCGACGGCGTCGGCCATATCGCCACGATCATGAAAAACAAATTCGGCGACGATGTGCAGTTCATTGATTGCACGCCCGACAAGAAAGGCCTACTTTCATCGCTTCTGCCGTTCGGGCAGGAAAGCGCAATTGATCTTGGGCAGTTGGTCGAGGTTGCCGAAGAAAAATCCTTCTGGAGCCGGTTCGGTTTATGATCGAAATCCGCGAAGCCAGTGCCACAGACATACCTGCGCTCTATGCGTTATACGATGCCATCGGCAAAAAGGACGAAGGATATTTCGAACACGCTTTCGAAGCAGGGGCCGTGCCTGTTATGGCGTACGAAGACGGTGAACTTGCCGGCTTTGCGCTTTTGAACTGGACACCGCGGTATTCTTTGTATCGCAGGTTGGGTATTCCAGAAATTCAGGACTTGAATGTGATTCCTGCAAGGCGGCGCAAAGGCATAGCCCGCATGATCGTCGAATACTGTGAAAATGCCGCCCGCGCGCGGGGCTGCGATACGATGGGAATTGCTGTGGGGCTTAGCAAGGATTACGGCCCGGCGCAGATCATGTATATCGCCATGGGTTATATTCCGGATGGAAATGGCGTAACTTATGATCGTGAGGGAGCGCAGGCCAATATGCCCTATACCCTGGACGATGATCTGGCGCTTATGCTTGTTAAGCCGCTTTAAAGTTCAATTCTTCCAACAAGGGGGCATAGCGCGCATTAAAATTCTCTGCACAAAGCACAAGCGCTTCTTTCGTTTCAGGCATAAACGCATCGATATCGACATCGCGGACGAAATTGGAAGCGTTTTTCAGTTCCGTGCGCAGCGTGTCCGTCGGCATCGCGATTTCGAGCAGGGCGCTTTCCGCGGCCGGCACAATCGTACCATAGTAACGAACGGCCATATCGTAACCGATGCGTGCAAGGCTGCACGTGGGCTTTTCACCAAAAATTTCTTGTTTCGCCGCAGCGAACAACTCTTCTTTGTCCATATTACACACCGTCTATTTTTTTTATTATGCGCGTGTTCTACGCGAGAGGTTTTAAAAATTCAATAACAATTAGAGATGGTTTTGGTTCTATGTTTTTTCGTGCGGAATCTGTATGCTTAACGAAATTAAATTAACCGATGGAACCGAAAATGACGCAGTGGGTTTATAGCTTTAACGTCTCTACTAAAGCATCTGCTAATAATTCAAAAAATCTTCTCGGCGGCAAAGGCGCGAACCTGATTGAAATGGCGTCACTCGGCCTTCCTGTTCCGCCCGGCTTTACCATCACCACCGAAGTCTGCACATATTATTACGCACACGAAAAATCTTATCCGAAGGAATTGAAAGATCAGGTGGCATCTGCCATCAAATTGATCGAGGATAATGTAGGAAACAAGTTTGGTGATGCGAAAAATCCGCTTCTGGTTTCGGTGCGTTCCGGTGCACGCGTTTCCATGCCGGGCATGATGGATACTGTTCTCAATCTTGGCTTGAACGATGAAACGGTCGAGGGGCTTGCTGAACGTTCGGGGGATGCGCGTTTCGCGTGGGATTCGTACCGTCGTTTTATCCAGATGTATGGCAATGTCGTGCTTGGCCTGGATCATCATGATTTCGAGGAGATACTGGAACGCCACAAGCGCGACGCCGACGTCACGGAAGACACAGGCCTGACGGCCCAGAACTGGAAAGCCGTTGTAAAAGAATACAAAGAGGTCGTAGAGCGCGAATTGGGCCGTGAATTCCCACAGGATGTGCACGAGCAGGTCTGGGGCGCTATCGGCGCCGTCTTCGGTTCGTGGCAATCCAATCGCGCGAACACATACCGCCGCATCCACGATATTCCGGACGATTGGGGTACGGCTGTCACCGTTCAGGCAATGGTGTTCGGCAATATGGGACAGGATTGTGCCACAGGTGTTGCTTTTACGCGCGATCCATCAACCGGCGAAAATTATTTCTATGGCGAATATCTGGTGAATGCCCAAGGCGAAGACGTCGTCGCGGGTATCAGAACGCCGCAATCGCTTACCATCAAGGGGCGAGAAAAAGAAGGCAGCGATCTTCCATCCATGGAAGAAGTCATGCCGGATGTGTTCAGTCAGTTAAACGATGTGCGTCTGAAACTCGAAAAACATTACCGCGATATGCAGGACATCGAATTCACGGTGCAGCAGAGCAAGCTTTACATGCTTCAGACACGCACGGGCAAACGCACCGCAGCCGCCGCGCTGAAAATCGCCGTCGATATGGTGAACGAGAAGGTTATAACGCCGGAGGAAGGACTGCTCCGCATCGAACCGCAGGCGCTGGACCAGCTTTTGCATCCGACGCTCGACCCGATGGCGCACAAGCAGATTGTGGCAAAAGGCCTTCCGGCATCCCCGGGCGCAGCTTCCGGGGAAATTGTCTTTACTTCGGATCTCGCGGAAGAACTGGCCAAAGCCGGGAAGAAGGTTATTCTCTGCCGCATCGAAACATCGCCGGAAGATATTCACGGCATGCACGCCGCCGCAGGTATTCTTACCACGCGCGGCGGTATGACCTCGCACGCCGCCGTTGTGGCGCGCGGTATGGGGCGTGCCTGTGTTGCGGGCGCTGGTTCGATCTCAATAGACTACAAACGCAAGGTGATGATCGTACAAGGCGCGGAAATTCCCGAAGGCGACGTTGTCACCATTGACGGCGCGACGGGTGAAGTGATGCTTGGCGCTGTGAAAACCGTGCAGCCGCAGCTCTCCGGCGATTTTGCCACGATCATGGAATGGGCGGACAAAGCCCGTCGCATGAAAGTTCGCGCGAACGCGGAAACACCGCTGGACGCTGAAACGGCGCGCAAGTTCGGTGCCGAGGGTATCGGCCTGTGCCGCACCGAGCATATGTTCTTTGATCCCGAGCGCATTCAGAATGTGCGCGAGATGATATTTGCCGAAAGCATCGATGCGCGCCGTAACTCGCTCGCCAAACTTCTGCCGGCGCAACGCGGCGACTTTGTGAAGCTGTTCACCATCATGAAGGGATTGCCGGTGACCATCCGTTTGCTCGACCCGCCTTTGCATGAGTTTATGCCGCACGGTGATGACGAGATGGCGCATTTTGCCAAAACGGCAGGGATTGAAGAAAATCTGGTGCGTCGCCGTTTCTCGGAATTGTCGGAAGCCAATCCGATGCTGGGGCATCGTGGCTGCCGTCTCGGCATCACGTATCCGGAAATCTACGAGATCCAGGCGCAGGCCGTGTTCGAAGCCGCACTGGAATGCGATGTTACACCGGAAATCATGATCCCGCTGGTAATGACGCAAAAAGAGCTTTCGATACTGAAGGCGCTGGTCGATAAAACGGCGCAGGCCGTGTTTGAAAAGGCAGGCAAGAAATTAGACTATAGCGTTGGTACGATGATTGAATTACCGCGCGCGGCATTGATGGCCGAGGAAATCGCAAAGGATGCGGATTTCTTCAGCTTCGGCACGAACGACCTGACACAAACCACGCTAGGACTTTCCCGTGATGATGCCGCACGCTTTCTGCCCGCTTATGTCGGCAAAGGCATTTTCGAAAAGGATCCGTTTGTCACGATAGACCAGAACGGTGTCGGCCAACTGGTCGCAAAAGCCGCAACAGATGGCCGCAAGACAAAGAGCAAATTGAAGCTCGGCATTTGCGGCGAGCATGGCGGTGATCCTGCCTCCATCGCGTTCTTTGAAGAGACTGGGCTGGATTACATTTCCTGCTCGCCATACCGCGTGCCGATCGCGCGTCTGGCGGCGGCACAGGCGGCCATCCGCAACAAACAGGCAGAGCAGCTTAAAAAAGCGTCATAGATAGGCGCGGATTTTATCGAGGAATTTCGGCACGTCATCGTCGCCGATCTCGCGGTGGATGACATTCATGCCTGCGGCCAAACCTGCCTCGACGCCTTTAGGGTCGTCTTCAATCACGAGGCATTCTTTCGGATCGATCGCTGTGCCGAAAATCTGTTGCATACGGGTTTTGGCGGCCAAATAGGGCGCAGGTTGCGGTTTCCTACCTTCATAATCCTCGATACACAGGATGAATTTGAAATTGGGTACTAGCTGTTTGGATTCCAGCGCGGCCATGACGGAACGCTTGCGCCCGTTTGATACAACCCCCATCGGCAAATGGCGGACGAGGTCCAGCGCCTGTGGAATGCCTTCCCGAATATTGATATCGGCGATGTGGCGGTAATACCATCCGTCGATCATGTCGAGATATTCATCTTTGGGGACTTTCAAACCGAGTTCTGCCGTAAGCCATTCCCAGTTTTGTGCGCCGTTGTTGGTATAAATCCGCTCCTGCCATTTGTCTTCGAGCGTTATGCCAAGCGTTTTAAGTGTTTCAACATGCTTGCGCCAATGGTGAGTATAGGTATCCACCAATGTGTTGTCGGAATCCCAGAAAACATAATTTACACGCATGTAGGCTCTCCATCTTTCAGCAACGCCAATCCTATATCGCCGCAGCTTGAGCGCATCTGTCCGCCATTCGGCAAATCCGAAAACGGGGAAGGGGCCGTGTCTTTGAACGTCACGGTGTAAAGGTGCTTTTTTGCAAGACCGCGATAATGCATGCGGGCCGTCAATTCCTGCCCCATGTAACAGCCCTTGTTCCAGTCGATGCCGTTGAGTTTGTCGATATGCACTTCGAGCAAGGTCGATTTTTCCAGCTCCGCATCGCGGCTGCCATCGGGGACGCACAGCGAGATTCGCAAACGGTCCCATTCTTCAAACGGTTTTTCTTCGAGGTCGGGCTTTTCGAATGTGCGCCGTCCCATTCGGTCGTGACGTGGGTCAGGCAGGCCAACATCGCTGCCGAACACGGCATAGACATCATTGTTTTCTTCCACCGAGATTTTTACCTTGGCGCGCAGGCGGAATTTGGTCAGGCGCTCGTACAGGTCTTTGGCGCGCGCGCCGCCTTCGCAGTCTAGCAACAGGAAACCATCGCCCGTATGGAGGAAGAAATCATGCAGGAATTTCCCTTGCGGTGTCAGAAGGCAGGAATACTGGATAGCACCTGCGGAGGCCTTTGATACATCATTGGATACCAATCCCTGCAGGAAGGAAACGCGGTCTTCGCCTTCGATATGGATCAGGCCGCGGGCGGGCAGGGATACGTAGAATGGTTTTGACATGGCTACAGGATATACGTCTAATGGCCGGCATGAAAATACTCTTTATCACGGCAACGCGGCTGGGCGATGCGGTTTTGAGCACCGGATTGCTGGACTATCTATGGCGGACCTACCCTGAAGGCAAGGTCACCGTGGCTTGCGGCCCCATTGCCGCGAGTGTTTTCGAAGGATTTCCGAATGTCGAACGCATTATCCCCATGAAGAAAAAGCCGCGCAGCGGGCATTGGGTCGATTTGTGGAAAGCCGCCGTTGGCACGAAATGGGATATGGTCATAGATCTGCGCAATTCGGCCGTGTCGCGTCTGGTGCTTGCAAAGCAACGCTATATTTTCGGCGGCCGCGTGGACAAGGACGCACACAAGGTGGAGCAGGCCGCGCAAACGATGCGTCTTGATGACGCGCCCGCTCCTAAGCTGTATTTCACACCGGAACAGCAGGCATTTGCGCGCAATCTTATTCCTGCCGGCGGGCCTGTCATTGCCGTGGGGCCTTCTGCCAACTGGATTGGAAAGACATGGCCGGCGGAGAATTTCATCGAGGTGGTGCGGTGGATCACATCGAAAGAAGGACCGTTTTACAATGCACGTGTTGCTGTCTTTGCCGCACCGGGCGAAGAAGCACAAGCGCGGCCTGTTCTGGATTCCGTGCCTGCGGATCGCAGGATCGACGGCATTGCCAAAGGGACACCAGGAGAGGCGGCCGCGGCTTTGGCCCTATGCGATTTTTATATAGGCAACGATTCCGGCCTTATGCATGCGGCGGCGGCGGCGGGCGTGCCGACCTTTGGCCTGTTCGGACCTAGCTATCCGCATCTTTACGCGCCATGGGGCGACCATACCGGGTATATCACCACCCCCCAGACCTTTGACGAACTCGTTGATTTTGAAGGGTATAATCCTAAAACGCTTGACCGGAGCCTTATGGTTGGGTTACAACCTAGCCAGATTATTGACATAATAAAAAACTTTGATCCGGTAATAGAGCGTGTATCGCAGCACATTAACGTCGCGAAAACAGTCCATTGATGCGGCGGTCTTCGCGGAGGCCCCGAAGCTTTATTACAACTATTGTACGGCGGCCCAGCAGGATGCGCATAATCTTGCGATCTGGGATCAATATATTTCCTACACACCGAAACAGATCTACGACCTGATAACCGGACCCTATGGCATCGAGGGGATGGAGGTTGGGGTCAATGTCGATGACGAGGGTATATTCCGCTACAAAATTTCCAAAAATGAAATCACGCCTTTCAAGGCTGATGCCGTGTTTGCGCTGGGCGATGAAAGAAAAGTTTCCGACAACGAGATAAATGTCGACCAGACGGCGCAAGGACAGGGGATTGGCAAGGCATGGCTTAAGAGCATGGTCGAATTGTCTGCAGCGTTTGGGTTCGAGCAATTCAATTTCGCCGCAGGCCTGAACAACGGCGGATATAGCTGGGCCAAGGCAGGCGCATATCTCGATCGTGATCGCTCACGTGTGTACGATCTTGAGCAACGCCTATCTTTTTTGCAGGAAACCATCACGGCGCGGCTCGAAACGGTAAAGCCCTATATCAACAAATGGGACTGCACCCGCGCGGAAATCTATGCCCGTCTTGTGAACGCGGACGATCTGGTTAGAATTTCAAACATGGGAAGCATCACTGTTCCGAAGGAAGCACTGGATAGTGCGGAAACCATCCTGCAACATGCATTTTCCAGTATGGACGCCTTTAACAAACCGGATGTGCGTGTTTCCGATCAGATGTCCAAACTTAAAAGCGTTTTTCACGGCGCTGCTAACGGAAGCGAAGAAGTCAGTCTTTCCCGATATCTTCTGGCAGGCACATCATGGATGGGCGTGGTCGATTTCAAAAACAAGACACAGATGAAATATATCGAAGACTATGTCGGCCCATGGAAGACCATAAAAAACGAAGCCGGCTCTGTGCCGGCTTCTGGATCGAGATTGGCTTTCGCCCCTAGTTATTGATCTTCTGGTCAGGCGAGGAAGCGTAAGCGTTCGCGCTGTTCTCGCGGTCCATCTGTGTATGATGGTTGGTCTGGTATTTGTAACCGTACAGCGTTTCCAGATATTCGTGGCGTGATTTCGTCGCCAGATCGTATGGCAGGTTTTCTACGCGTTCCCAGCCCTTGTAATCCATGCAGCCTTCGAAATCCGTGTAGTTGAAATGTTCGGCATAGAGATAGCCGTCACGTTTCGGCGTGTCCCATTTCTTCATGCGGCCTTCCGGCGAATTCGGGTCCGGCACCACGCCGGCATTTGTGTCGGCAGGCAATGCTTCACGCAGCGGGCCGAGGCGCTCGAGTTCATCAATCTCGGTAACGCAATCCGCGATGTCCTTGTGCAAGGTTTGCTGGGCTTTGGGGCCGCGCAGATAAAGCGCGCTGGTGGCGGATTTGCGCTGCCAGTATTGCGCGTTCTCCAGCTTCGGCGGCACGGCACAAGCGGCCACGGCCAGCGTCGAAAAGGAGAGGAGGAGGGCGAGGGATTTTTTCGTGTTCATAGTTTGTCCAAAGCGAATCTGTTCTGTGCAATTAAACCATATCCATCAGGCTTTCCGAAAGCCCTTACGGGGCATTCATCCACCATGTTTCCAGAACTGTGCCATAAAGCGGCATGGTGTCTGGATGGGCCAGTGGTTTCCAGTAGGCCACGTAATCCTGCGGGTTGTAATAAAGCGGGATCATGTAGCTTCCGGCCATCAGCGCCGAATCCAGCGCCCGGACCTTGGAAACAAGCTCTTCCCGGGTTTTGGCGCTGGCGATGGACTTGCTTAGCAGATCGATATTTTTATCGCAAATTCCGGCGTAGTTCCAGCGGGAGGGGGAATTGGCCGCCTCGCAGCTCCAGTACAGGTATTGCTCGGTTCCGGGCGAAAGCGTGGACATCCAGAAATAGAGGGTCATGTCGAAATCATATTCGTTAAGACGTCCCAGAAAAGCAGCGGAATCGAGAACCCGTACGGTGGGTGTTATGCCCATGCGTTTGAGCGAGCGCACGAAAGAAAGCGTGATCTTTTCGTTGTTCGGATCGTCGAGCATGATTTCAAACGTCAGTGGTTTCCCGGTCTTCGCGTTCACACGTTTGCCGTCCTTGATGATCCAGCCCGCATCCTTCAAAAGCTGGTCCGCGCGTTTCATGTTTTCACGCTTTTGTTCAGGCGTTTTGTTTTCGATGGCGGGCGGTGTATCGGTCGCGGCAAGTTCGGTGTTGGGGTAATAGCTGTTGATGCGTTTGTAGAGCCCGTAATACAGGTTCTGGTTCACCCATTCGAAATCGAAGAGCAGGTTCAATGCCTGACGCACGCGGATATCCTTGAACGGTTCGCGGCGTGTGTTGAAAATAAAACCACGCACGCGATCAGGGCGGCCATGGTTCAACGCTTCGTGCACGGCCTTCTTTTGCGCGATGCCGGGGAAATCATATCCCGATGACCAAAGGCCTGCATCCCATTCGCGGCGCAGGTTCAGATCACCGGATTTAAAGGATTCAAAGGCTATGTTGTCGTCGCGGTAAAAGTCATACACCACGCGGTCGAAATTGAAATGGCCCTTGTTGGGCAAAAGGTCTGCGGCCCAGTAATCCTTCACGCGTTCGTACACGATACGGCGACCGACATCGACTTCCCTGATCTTATAGGCGCCGTTGGACAGGAACGGTGTCAGTGTCGTCTGGTCGAATTTTTTGCCCATCCAGTATGCCTTGGAGAGCACTGGCATGAGCGTAAGGATCATCACCGTTTCGCGGTCGCGATCCGGTCCCAGCGTAAATTTGATCGTGCGCGCATCCGGCTTTTCAACCTTGGTCACGATTTTGTAAATGCGCCGCATGTTCGGGCGGCCCATTTCTTTCAGCGTATTGAACGTGAATTCCACATCGTCTGCGGTGATGGCCGATCCGTCATGAAACCGTGCTTTTGGATTGAGGTGAAACGTAATCGACGAACGGTCGACCGGCAGATCCACCTTTTCGGCGATCATGGGGTACATGGTGAAAGGCTCGTCCCAGACGCGGGCCATGAGGCGGTCCGTCACAAGATCCATACCGAGGGCGGCTTTACCTTTGATGTTGTAGGGGTTGAGCGTATCGAAGCTGCCAATGGCCGCCTGCTTGAGGGTGCCGCCCTTGGGTGCGTCGGGGTTGGCGTAGGCCACATGGGTGTCTTCGGGCCCGTATTTGGGGGTTCCCGTCATGGCGAGGCCATAAAGCGCTTCCGCTTTGGCGGAAACTGGCTGTAAAATCAGCAGGCAGAGAGTAATCGCGAGTAGGTATTTCATGTTAAAACGCATAGCGCAGAAACTGCGCCCCAACAATCGGGTTCATCTGGACAGGATAAGGATAGAGTATGGCGAAATCCTGTCACAGAGGGATTGTGATTCCATCCTCTTTTTCATGCATCCCTCGCTCAAATGGGGCGGAGGCCTGAACAAGGCGGTTCTGGACGCTGCCGGGCCTGCGCTGGATAACTATATTCTGGAACATGTCATTTCTCCGAAAAACGGCGAAGTTTTTACGCTTCCCGCTTTCAAGGCGCCTTACAAGGCGCTTTTCATGGCCGTGCTGGCCGATTGGGACGGCGGCAATGGCTTTGAAGAACGCGACCTTATGAATTGTTACCGTGACGCAATCACGCAGGCGGAAAAACTGGGCGTTAAATCGATCGCAATTCCTGCGCTGGGCCGGGACAAACGCGATTTTCCCCACATACGTTTTGCGCGCGTGGCACTCAAGGGCATTGTCGAGCGTTTGGATGAGCGCATGGATTTCGTAAAAGTCGTGTGCATCGACCACACCATGATGCGCACCTATCAGGAACAGGTCGAAAAAATGAAACGGCGGATGGATTAATGCTACGCGTATGGAAGGTTGAAGGGGATCATCTCAAGGAACTCGGCGGACTGTCCGAAGCGGATCCGTCGCATGATGTTCTGTGGATTGACCTTTTAAAACCGACGCTGGAAGAAGACAACGCCGTTGAGAAATGCCTGGGCATTTCTATTCCTACCAAGGAAGATATGAAGGAAATAGAACCTTCCGCGCGTTTGTATGACGAAGAAGGCGCCGAATATATGACGATGCAGGTTGTCTCGCTCGTCGATATGGAAGAACCCAAGAAATGTCCGATAACGTTTATTCTATATGGAGGGGCGCTGGTCACCGTGCGGTATGAGGAATTCATGTCGATTCCAGATTACATACAACGTGCTATGCGAAAAGCCGGTGTAACGCTGGCGTCCCCGCAAGGCCTGATGTTCGATATGATAGGATCGTTTATCAGCCGCATCGCCGACACGCTGGAAACACTTGATGAAAGCGTCGATAAAATTTCGGATTCTATTTTCCGCTCCAAGAAAATCTCCATCCGCAAAAAGAACGAAATATTACAAGTCTCCATTCGGAAGATAGGGGCAAAGGGCGATCTTCTCAGTATGCTGCGTGAAAGCCTTATGAGTATTACGCGCCTTTTGTCGCACAACAATGCGCGCTTGCCCGAAAACCCCTCCAAATCGGTGCGGTTCAAGATATCTTTGCTTAGCCGCGATGTGGCGGCATTGGCGGATCACGCGAACTTCCTGTCCGGTAAAATGAACTTCCTTCTCGATGCAACACTAGGGCTGATCAATCTCGAGCAAAACCAGATCATCAAGATTTTCTCTATCGCTGCCGTGGTTTTCCTGCCGCCCACTTTGGTGGCGAGCATATACGGCATGAACTTCCATCATATGCCCGAATTGGACTATGTTTTCGGCTACCCGATCACACTGGCGGTGATGGTTGTAACGGCCCTTCTGCCGTTGCTGTATTTCAAGAAGAAGGGGTGGCTCTAAGCCGCGCGCGAGGCTGGAGAAGCCTGTGTATGCCCACGTTCAAACATGCGCATGAAGTTCTCAACGCGGGTGAGTTCGTGCTCAGTGATGCGTCCGGAATAGATGTCGTGTGTGGCTGCGCGGCGGTTCGACACAGTTTCAAAGCGCAGGCTCAATTCGCCGCCTTCGGGTCTTTCAAGCGAGATTATGTTTGTTCTTTCGCCGCGTTTTGCATGGAATACTACCAGAGATGCCTTGACGAAGGATTTTTGCAAAACATCGGAAAGCCGGATTTCGTTGAGCGTGTCTCTTTCCACAACCTCCGCAATGTAATCGCTTAGATCGTTTACGAATGTGATGCTGTCGCCGGCTTTGTAGCGTTCCATTTTCTTTTCCGGCAGATCATACACGGCGTGCGATAGAGCGCCGGAAAATACGCCGTGTTTTGAAATGTCGGTTTCAATATCGTACATATTGCGTGCACGGCTTAGCAGAATATAGGCGTCCCGCTTTATGCTTTCGAGATAACGGACTTTATTCTCGATGATCTTTTCTTCGCCCGGATTGAGCGTTAACCCGATCTGTGGAAGGTGGCGATCGCGCAGGACAATGCGCGCGGTTTCAAAATCGTATTCTACTTCAATGTGTGCGGGCACAGCGCCAGTCACTTTTTTGAAAGCGCCTTCTGTGGCATTTGCAAAGCTTGGGCGAAGTATCTCGTTTGTGCGGCGTTTTTCCAATTCGATAAGCGCGTCGGACAGATTTCTTTGGGAAGCGAGTTTGTTGGTGTCGAGCACAATGCGAAAGTTCAGATCGCTATACTCTTTGTGTCTGAACCTCATGTGCGAAGTTCCGTGTTTGGATGTCTTGCATTCAAAGCCCGCACCCTCGGCCAACCGTATCAGCACGTCCGAGCGAACGGGCTGCTTGCTGTTTCTCAGCTGGACAGGATCGGGCAGACGACTCAACGTATATACTCCTGAATAAACACGCTTCATCAAAGCACTGTTATGTGCTTACTGCAAGGCTGAAATGTGTTTTCCGGGGGTTTTTAGGCCGCGCGTTTGGGTATGAGGTCCGAAAGTTGCACCAGAGGGCGGGGGCCTATGTGTGAAATCACTTCGGCAGCCGCGATGGAGCCAAGCTGGCCGCATTGCGCCATGCTCATGCCTTCCGTGTAGCCGTATAAGAAACCGGCGGCATAACAATCTCCCGCCCCGGTTGTGTCGACGACTTTTTCTACAGGCTCAGCTTTTATTTCGGTAATGGTCTCGCCGCGTACGATGACGGAGCCTTTTTCACTGCGCGTAATGGCAACGATCTCGCATTTGTCTTTCAGAACGGGGATTACATCATCGAAATGTTCGACCTGGTACAGCGACTTGATTTCTTCTTCGTTGGCGAAAAGGATATCGACATGGCCTTCGACCAGTTGCTTGAAGGCCTCGCGGTGCCTGCCAACACAGAAAGAGTCCGACAGGGTGAGCGAAACTTTGCGGCCGGCATTGTGTGCTATCTTTGCGGCCTTGTAGAAGGCCTCCATAGCGAGCGGCGGATCGAACAGGTAACCTTCCAGATACGTAACGGCACTCGCGGCGATGAGGTCTTCATCAATATCGTCGGGTGACAGTTCCACGCATGCGCCGAGGAACGTGTTCATGGTGCGCTCGCCATCCGGTGTGATCAGGATCATAGAGCGCGCCGTGTGTGATCCGCTGATGGTCGGCGCTGTGTTATAGGATACACCGATGGATTTCAGATCATGGCTGAAAACCTGCCCCAGATGATCGTTGCCGACTTTGCCGATATAGGCACCAACGCCGCCGAAAGAAGCGTAGGCGGCAATCGTGTTTCCGGCCGATCCTCCGGAAGCCTGCGTCGTTTCGCCCATTGCGTCATACAATGCGATGGCGCGCTCGGCGTTGATCAGGTTCATGGCGCCGCGATTCATTCCATGCTGGACCTGTTCCGCAATAAATTGTTCGGAGCAGGGGGCCAGAATATCGACGATGGCGTTTCCGATCGTTACGAGGCCATACGGTGTTTTTGTCATGGAAGTTATCTTTCGGGATAAGGCGTTTAAATTTGGGCCAATATGCCCATATTTTCGGGGATTTGCAATTACGCCTGTTGGGTAATCCCGAACGCTTCAATGAACTCTCTCTGGTTCCGGCCCGCATTGTGCACGTATATTTCAGAAAAGCCGAACGCACCATGCCTGTTAATATATTCCTTTACTTCGCCCATTTCGGAAAAGCAGGGTATCTTCCCTGCCACGTCCCGGATGGAAACATGTCTGCAAGCTTCATCGAATTCTTCGGGGGTTCTAAGTTTGGAGCGGTCCATGTCGAGGGCGGCGTGACGCCATTGATGCCATGCATTTTCTTCTGCTTCGCTTAAAACCGGCGCCCAGCTTATTTGCAACTGAAGGACAACGGGCTTGTTCTTTCCACCGCCATCGGAAAAGGCGCGCATCATCCCCGTCATCTTTTCTGCGCTGCCTCGTACCATGATAAGCCCGTCCGCCCAGCCTCCGGCCCAATATGCCGTCTCTTCGCTCAGGGCGGCGGCATAGATGGAAGGCGCACGTTCCGGCAAAGTCCATAATTTTGCCTGGTCCACAACTATGGAGCCGTTTTTGTCATGCACAGTCTCGCCGCGAAGCAAAGCGCGTATGATTTCGACACCTTCCAGCAGCCGCGCGTTGCGTTTCTTTTTATTTGGCCATGCTTCGCCTGCAATATGCTCGTTCATATATTCCCCGCTTCCCGCCGCGATCCAGCGAAGTTTGCCCGGGTGCATTTGCGAAAGCGTGGCTATGGCCTGTGCAAGAACGGCGGGATGAAAGCGCCAGCTCCCCGGAATAGCAAGCGATCCGAATGGCAAAGCAATTCTTTCCATGGCCGATCCCAGCCACGACCATGTGAATCCCGATTGCCCCTGCCGTACGCTCCACGGCGCGAAATGGTCCGATGACATGACGCCTTGAAATCCCGCTTTTTCTACAAGCGGCATAAAATCCAGCAGTTCCTTTGGCGAGAATTGCTCGTGTGATGCGTGATAGCCGATAAGCATGGGTAAAAAACAATCGCCGCTATATAGGGTTCCCAAAAGGAACCAATAAGATTTTCGCTTGTATTCAAAGTATGCTTGCAGAACGAACAGACCAAAATGTCACGGAAACATCATTGGGTGAGTCTCCTTGCTGGGATGTGGCATCACAATGCCTGTATTGGACGGACATAAAAGCAGGCGTCATATACCGCTATGACCCGATAAAAAAATCACACGCCTGTTGCAAGGCGCCCAAAATGGCGGCCTTTGTATTGCCAACGACAGACCGTGGATTGATCGCAGGTCTGGAGGATGGCCTTTACCTTATGAATTTTGAGGAAGATCGTTTTGAAGTTTTAACCCTTATCGATAGCAAAGACGTGCGACTTAACGACGGAAAATGCGATCCTGTGGGCCGGATCTGGTTCGGCACCATGCCACGCGATGAAAAATCCGATGAGAAGACAGGCAAGCTCTATATGTTTGATGGAACATTGCATGAAATGGATTCCGGCTTCGGTATAGCGAACGGCAAAGGCTGGACACGCGATGGCCGGTTTATGTACCATGTTGACACTTCAGCCAATACTGTGTGGCGTTACCATTTTGACATAGATGATGGTGCCATCATTAAAAAAGGGTCGTTTTTAGAATTGGACGGCTTGCCGGACGGTATGTGTGTCGATGGCATCGGCAATATATATGTCGCTTTATACGGCGAAGGGCGCGTCGATATTTATACTCCGCAGGGGAATAAATCAGGTTCTATCGATGTTCCTGCTAAAGAGGTCACAAGCTGCGCTTTTGGTGGGCCTGATATGGAGACGCTTTACATTACCACGGCAAAAGACGGGTTGTTTTCCACGCAACTGGATGTGGCAGGTGTGCCGGAATGTCCGG
>JAPJRC010000005.1:37063-69497 GCA_030824805.1 Micavibrio sp. | reverse complement strand
GAATAACTCCTCCCAGGAACGCGATGGAAAGAGGAAGTATATCCAAAACAGCGCAGGCAACCGCAGCAGCCATAATGATAGCTGGCAAAAACATAAATTTCTGGCGTCCGAGTTGCAGACCGCGTTCAGCCAGTGGCAGACATCCCAGTTCTGCAAGGGTTTCGGGCATGGAATCCAAAGACCCTTGCAAAACGATTACATCGCCTTCTTCAAAGCGCACATTATGAAGACGCGCCTGACGCTTTCTGTCAGACTGCCGTACAGCGAGCAGGTTAACCGCAAAGCGCCGACGCAATTGCAACTCTCTCGGCGTGGAACCTATAAGTTCGGACCCGGCCATAACGACAGCCTCCGTTATTCCCACGTCATCGGAAACGATCGAAATTTCTTCAATCTCCTTGCTTCCTATCAGGGATACTTTCCCTGTATCGACCACATTCTTCAAGGCTATAGGATCGCTTTTTATGATCAGGATATCACCAGCGCGAATTTTAAGACGGCCCGATGGCACAAGACTGCGAAAACCGCTGCGCAACATACCTATTACTGCGAAATCGCCATCAATAGCGCTTTCGACCTCACGAATGGTTTTATCGATCAAAATAGAATTTTCATCGACCGACACTTCACTAACGTAATCCTCGATGGAAAAGCGCTCCTCCGGCAACGGTTGACCGCGCCGATCTTTCGGTAGAAGGCGCCAGCCAAATGTGAGGTATAAAATGCTGACCAAACAAATGCCGATCCCCACGGGCGCAAAATCGAACATGGCGTAAGGTTCGCCAACAAAATCCTTGCGGATGTTGGATATCATCAGATTGGGCGGTGTCCCGATCAATGTTATCAAGCCCCCAAGTAGGGAGGCGAACGACAATGGCATAAGCAGTTCCGAAGCCTTGCGCCCGGATTTTCGTGCAAAAGCGATGGCAATCGGCATAAACACAGCCAGCGCTCCGACATTGTTCATCCATGCGGAAAGAAACATAACCATCGTCACGAGCACAAAAACCTGAAGATTTTTATATTCGACAAATCTGTTCATGACTTTCAAAGTCATATCGATAAAACCGGAACGGCTGATGGCGGCACTTAAAACCAGGATACATCCTACCGTCACCACAACCGGGTCGGCAAACCCGGAAAACGCCTTTTCGCCCGGAACGATACCCGCCAGTACCGCCGCGAACAAAGAGGCCAGCGCAACAATATCGTACCGCCATTTGTTCCAGATAAACAGGCCAACAGTTACAGCGATGATGATAAAAGTCAGCGCCTGTTCTTGCGTCATATGGAACTCCGTATAAGGATGGATGTATTAAGGGGTTGTGTTTTGCGGCACAGGAGCAGTGAGTTCTTTGTAATGCTCAGCAACATAATCATTCACGGCCTGTCCGCCGACATATAATTTTTCAAGTATGGGTTTACCCGAGGGGGCGATGGAAAGACCAACGTGGAAGCGCTCCGTTTTGTTCCGGAACAGGTTTTCCAATGGCAAAGCTATGGCTTCATCGACATAGTAGCGATTGAGACCAATATCAAAGGCACCATTCGCATAATATGACCCTTTGAGTACATGCGCACATCGGGCGGGTTTTTCGGGAAGGCAGGCCATGACTTTGGCCTTCGGATCTTCGCTTCCTTTTTCCAGACACAGGCAGCAATCAGAGCCAACGCACGCCTTGTCACCCTGCTCTTGATCCAGATTCCATTTATATTGAAACACCATATAGTGCCCATACAGCAGGTCGCGTGGATCGTACGGCTCAATCTCTATTTTAACGACTGGGTAAGCGTTCTGATCTTCGTGCGCCTTTATGGCCATTGCCAAAGGGGCCAATACCGCCAAAAGAACGGACGCTATCGCCAGAATATTCTTATAACGCGGCATTGGGGTTTCCCTTCGTGCGGATACGCGCGTTCAGTCTTCTGGCGCCGTAGATGAGTGCCAACATCACAATGCCGCCGCTGATAAGACCGAGCCCCGTTGTGAGCAAGGAGCCAAACAATTCGACATATATTACATAGATGCGTATGGCGATGATTGTTATGGCGAGCGAGACAATGCGCATATGCCCCATTCCTTGCGCCAGCCATCCTATGAAGACCCAATATGCAATGAACAGAATGGCAGACAAAAGAGAGTTGCCGAAATCCGGTGCAAGGAAAGGCAATGTTGCACAAAGAAGTCCGATAAAAGCAAACATAGTGCCAAGCCGCATACGCCCATCGTTTTTATAAAATTTATAGAAAGCGGCGTGCGATGCCAAAGCTATAAGGCCCACGGCGAATATAACCCAGACATGCATGGAGTTATATTCATCATGGTCCGGGATAGTGTTGAAATATCCCCACATAGATATGACTGCAGATGAAACCAAGGCGCTTAAAGCCATGCCACTTTTCAAGGAGACTGAGGCTAGGGCCGGTCGATAATGTTGAAACAAGCCGATCATTCCATCCGCCATCAGGGCCAAAGGAAGAAGCGCACTGAAACCGAAATAGAAATAAGGCTGATATATTTCGGGAAGCTTGGGCACATATTCCGCAACGACTATGCAAAGTGTGGTGAAAAAGGCGATCATCCATGGGACCGCAGTGCCGTATGTTTTGCCCATAAGCAGGAAAAACGGAAATGTGATTATCATCCAAAACGCCAGCGCCGAAGGAACCGTGCCGACGAGCTGGAAAACCTGCCCAACAAGAATGATAAAGGTCAGCGTTAAACCCATGAACGCAAGGGCCGCGCCTTCGCGCCAGAGATCTTTGCCCTTTTTATCTGCCCATATCGCCAATACGCCAACGGCTATATTCAAGAGCAGATGAACACCGATTTTTACTTCGCCTGGAATTTTATACCAGTTGGACGCGATAATGGAGAGAATGCCAATAACAATGGCGAAAACGCTCAGATTTATGAGGCCACGGCCGAAATGGCCCTTTTTCTTTTCATGCTCATAGGCCTCTATCGCCTGTGCAACATCGTGTGTAATGATGCCAGCGCCGAGCCATTCCCTGATTTTCTTGTGACGACCCCACATAATACCAAGCGTAACTTAAAATGGCATAATTTACGAGAGGACTTCAAAAACCAATATTAGCTATGTAGAATAAAATAATGAAAAAACGCCCACACCCTCAGCGCGGTAGCGCAATTATTATGCTTTTTGTAGCAGTCGCGCTCTTCGGATTGATAAGCTATGCCTTTCTTCAGGGTACACGTGGTAATGTTAATATTATCACGAGCGAAGCAGACAAGGCTGGCGTAACTGCAAGCCAAGATTGCAGCAATGCCATTAACCTTGCACAAAAACGGCTGACTGCCAGGGGTTGCGAAGACTTGGTTTCTATTAATCAGGATGGCAGCAACACCAATCCCGGAGCGCCGACCGATGGATCATGTTCTGTCTTCCATAGCAATGGCGGTGGTGTGAAGCCCTGTAGCTCTAATGTAACATGCGATCTTACAGCTCTTGCCATAGGGGAAGCTTGTGACGGGCTGTATTACATCGGCAATTCAAACGGTAGGCTTTACACGAATGGTACGAATGGCGGAAACGTAAATTTCAACAACGGTTTTTTCATGGCAACGAATTTTAGCGGCCTTCTAAGTTTAACTGACGGAAAAGCCAACACCGACTATCTTGTTAGTCTGTCAGATTCGGGAAGTCCTTATGCGGCTGCGCAAGCTTGTAGAGCTTTAGGTCCTGAATGGTATCTTCCATCAAGGGACGAAGCTGGGCTTATGAATACAAACCGTGCTTTATTGCCTTTCCTCGCATCACAATGGTGGACGTCCTCATCCGCAGGCGGAACAAGCATCTATAGAATTATTAATGGTGTGGGTAATGCCACCGCCAACCAGTATAACCCGCTCGCAGTTGCCCAATGCGTACGCCGGGATAACTAAATTTATCAAGTGCACTACAAAGCGCAGCAAGCGTGCTAAGCTTTGTAGAACTTCTCTCCTTAAGCAACGCAGTATACGTATTTCGTAATTGCTAATATTCCTAATAACATTTTTCGCTGAAATTATTGGACGCACATGCAATCTTAAGTATAAGATATTTATACAACCTTTCATTGTGTAATATTTTAGTTTTAGCTTATGAATAGTGGAAACCAAAAAGGTAGCGCTATTATCATGCTCTTCGTGGCTGTCGCTTTGTTCGGCCTAATCAGCTACGTTTTTCTACAAAACACACGCGGCAATATAGGAATGATTGGCAGCGAAGCAGCCAAAGCCAGCGGGTACCAATCAGCAGACTGCGCTAATGCGGTAAACATGGCCATGAAACGCCTTAACGCTCGCGGTTGTACGGGCATGATTTCTCTTGAAGCTGATGGATCAAACCCGGCACCCGGAGCGCCAACCGACGGTTCATGCTCTATCTATCATTCGAATGGTGGCGGTGCGAAACCATGTACAGGCTTAGGAGCACCTGCCGCTCCGTGTACGGTCCCTAATATAGGCGATGCCTGTCCGGACGGCTCTGTTTATGCAGGAATTACCCCTGATGGCAACACACGCATGTATACTACGCCTTCGGACGGCCCCTTGCTTCCTTGGAACAATGGAAACACTAGTGGCTATGTAACAGCTGGAGCTACTAGCGCCACATCAGGCACCGCAAATACAGCAATTTTAACTGCCACAGATTCAGACAGCACAACGCCCGGCTTTCAGCCTCACCAGGCTGCACAATATTGTGCGGATCTGGTAGCGCATTCTCACGATGATTGGTATCTGCCATCAGGAGAAGAATTGTTTGCACTTTGCAATGAAAGTGCTTCTATTGGTGGCTTTAATGTCGGCGGTGATTATTTTGCTGGAAGATACAAAAGTTCTTCTGAGGGAGATCCTAGCTCAGCCTTTATTTCTGACTTTTCGGATTGCAATGCTTGGGGTGGGTCAGGTTCCAAACCGCACATCCAAATTTTTCGTTGTGTACGAAAAGACTAACGTCTAGCACGCAGTCAGAGCAAATCCACGAACGCGACGCCGTTTTCAAACCAAAAAATCATACACACCATAATATGCTCATGCGTTGGTAAGCATGGTGCGTTTATTTTGACGTCTGGCCTAAACAATTATTCAATGCTTGAGCAAGGCAAGGAATAAACGCCCTATTTTAAAATCGCGTGCACATAAAAGTGTGACCCATGAATAAAAATAAAAACGGCAGTGCAATCGTGATGTTGTTTATCGCGGTGGCCCTATTCGGCATGATTGGCTACGCTTTCCTGCAAGAAAGCCGCAGCAATATCGATATGATCGAAAGTGAGGCAGACAAGGGAAAATCATATCAATATCAAGATTGCAGCAATGCCATGGCCATGGCAACCAAGCGGCTGGATATGCGCGGTTGTGGCGATTTGATTTCCCTAGCTAAAGATGGAAGCAACACAAAACCTGGCGCACCCACAGATGGTAGTTGTTCCGTTTTCCACCCCAAGGGCGGCGGGATCAAGCCCTGCACCGTCGATCCTGAATCACAGTGTGAAACGAAATCCACATTGGTTATCGGAGATGTTTGTGGATCAATGGTGTATGCCGGGTTGTCGCCCGACGGTAACAAAAGAATGTTTGCGACGCTGTGCGATGGCGGCATGATCTGGAACGGAAGCGCTTGCACAGGTTCACAGGCTCTAGTGCAATGGGGCTATCATTTCCAAAACAAGGAAACCAGTATGGTAGACGGCGACGGAAATACAGCAGACCTGCCCTTGTCACCTGCCGCCACCGCCTGTACCGCCCGCGCGGATGGAGGGTTTACAGATTGGTATCTGCCATCGCGGGACGAATTAAACGTGCTTTACATCAATCGTGCAGCCATCAAAAACTTCACCGAAGGCGACTGGATATTTTATTGGTCGTCTTCCACAGGAGATAGGCTCGAGAAAGCCTTTTCACAACGCTTTACGAATGGCTATCAAGAGTATGGCGGCTTCAGAAACAGCACACGTCCTTATAGATGTGTGCGTAAGAACGATTGATTAGCGATTAACGGTTTCTTTTTCCGCTGGCTTAGACCGTGGCGCCTTTTTCTGCGGATCGATGTCGAAGACTATTTTGTCTTCTTTCACCTTGATCGTCACGGTTCCGCCTTCGGTCAGGTCACCGAACAAAAGCTCTTCCGCCAGCGGGCGCTTTACATGTTCTTGTATCACCCGGCCCAAAGGACGGGCGCCCATTGCAGGGTCGTAGCCTTTTTTGGCGAGCCATTGGCGGGCCTCTTCAGAAAGCACCAGAGCAACGTTTTTCTCTGTAAGCTGTGCTTCGAGCTGCGAGATGAATTTGTCGACCACGCGCACGACGGTTTCCGCGCCCAGCGCCTTGAAGGCAACAATGGCGTCCAAACGGTTGCGGAATTCCGGCGTGAACATCTTGTTGATCGCTTCTTTGTCTTCGTCCACGCGGACTTCGCGTTCGAAGCCCATCGGCGGCTTGGCAAGTTCTGCTGCGCCGGCGTTTGTGGTCATGATCAGGATAACGTTGCGGAAGTCTACGACTTTGCCGTTATTATCGGTAAGTTTGCCGTAGTCCATAACCTGCAGCAAAATATTGTAGATATCTGGGTGTGCCTTCTCGATTTCATCAAGCAAGAGCACACAGTGCGGCTGCTGGTCTACCTTGTCGGTCAGCAATCCCCCCTGATCGAAACCGACATAGCCGGGCGGAGAGCCGATAAGGCGCGAAACGGAATGACGTTCCATGTATTCGGACATATCAAAACGGTTAAGTTCGATGCCCATGGTCTTAGCAAGTTGTTTTGCAGCTTCGGTTTTGCCAACGCCTGTGGGGCCGGAGAACAGGAAGCAACCGATCGGTTTATCCTGATCGCGCAAGCCCGCGCGGGAAAGCTTGATCGCATCAACCAGCGTGTTAATGGCCAGATCCTGATCAAACACCATGGTTTTAAGATCGCGTTCGAGATTTTTAAGAACGGTTTTGTCGTCCTTGGTAAGCGATTTTGCCGGAATGCGCGCAATCACTGCGATAACCTGTTCGATATCCGCGGTGTCGATAGTTTTCTTGCGCTTGTCTTCAGGCAGCAGCATTTGCGCCGCTCCGACCTCGTCGATTATGTCGATGGCCTTGTCCGGCAATTTGCGGTCGCCAATATATTTCGATGACAGCTCTACAGCGGCCTTTAATGCATCATCCGTGTATGTCACGCGGTGATGTTCTTCGTAATAGCTTTTCAGGCCTTTCAGAATTTCAATACTTTCATCGATGGTTGGTTCGTACACATCGATTTTCTGGAAGCGGCGCACCAGCGCGCGATCCTTTTCGAAATGGTTGCGATACTCCTTGTACGTCGTGGAACCTATGCAACGGAGCGCGCCAGAAGAAAGTGAGGGTTTCAGGAGGTTGGAAGCATCCATGGCACCGCCGGATGTTGCACCAGCACCGATGATCGTATGGATTTCATCGATAAAGAGGATACCGCCATCGACCTTCTCAAGCTCTGCCAAAACCTGCTTCAGGCGCTCCTCGAAATCACCGCGGTAGCGTGTACCGGCCAGCAAGGCACCCATATCGAGCGAATAAATGATGGAATCTTTCAAAACATCCGGCACTTGGCCTTCAACGATTTTCTTGGCCAAGCCTTCGGCAATAGCGGTTTTGCCGACACCCGGATCGCCTACATAAAGCGGGTTGTTTTTGCTGCGGCGGCAAAGGATCTGGATCGTGCGGTCCACTTCTTTCTGACGGCCTATAAGCGGATCGATTTTCCCGGTTTTGGCTTTTTCGTTTAGATTCTTGCAATAAGCCTTGAGCGCTTCGCCATTGGTCTTGGCCGTGTTCGGCGCTTCGCTGTTTTGCTCCTCGTCCGCCCCGCGGGGCGTTTTACCGTGATCCGCTTGGCCCGGCACTTTTGCAATACCGTGGGAGATATAATTCACAGCATCGAAGCGTGTCATATCCTGTTCCTGCAGGAAGTAGACAGCGTGTGATTCGCGTTCGGAGAAAAGTGCTACAAGCACGTTCGCGCCCGTCACCTCTTCGCGGCCGCTCGATTGCACATGGATGGCGGCACGTTGCAACACACGCTGAAAGGCCGTTGTGGGTTTTGCTTCCTCGCCTTCCGGTGCGGCAAGGTATCCCAATTCGTGATCAAGATATTGCTCCAGCTGCTCGCGCAAGTCAGAAAGTGAGATACCGCATGAGCGCAGCACGGCCATAGCATCCTGATCTTCTGTCAGGGCCAGCAGCAAATGCTCCAGCGTCGCATACTCGTGGTTACGCTGGTTGGCTGCAGCAAGAGCGCGGTGGAGTGTCTGTTCCAGATTGCGTGAGAGCATATTCTATTACTCCTTTTCCATCGTGCATTGGAGCGGCTGTTCATTTGCCCGTGCGAAGTCCATGACTTGCGCAACTTTGGTTTCAGCCACCTCGTAGGTGAAAATTCCGCAGATACCAACGCCGCGTCTGTGGACGTGCAGCATAATGTCGGTTGCTTCCTGCCTATTCTTGTTAAAAAACCTTTCCAAAATATGAACAACAAATTCCATAGGTGTGTAGTCGTCGTTCAAAAGCAAAACTTTGTACATGGACGGCTTTTTGGTCTTAGGGCGCGGCTTTAGCAGCAACCCTGTCTGACGTTCACGCTCCTGGTCGCCCCCGTTGTTGCCACCACCGTCGGCCGGCGGCAGAGAGGGCGTGTCGTCGTCATCCATAGTGGGTGCAGGAGCTAAATTCATACGTTTTAACAAATGTCCTATAAGGCTATTTTATCGCAAAAAGCTGTCGGTGGATATGAATATAGTACTGGCCTTGGGAGATTGAAAGAGGGCTGAACACTGCCTGTAAGGCTAAAAAAGAACCCCCGCGCGGCGCAGGGGTTCTCTTAATCATTCGAAGGAGGAATTGCTTATGCGGCGATCGAATCAGATGCGCGCTTTATGGATTTGCCCATCTGGTCGTTGATCGGCTCAAACACATCCGTGCCAAGCTTAACGGCTTTTTCCGAGATACGCGTAGCATTGCTCAGGAAATCGTCAAAGCTGGTTTGCGCAAGACGGGTTTGTACATCCATAAACTCGTTGAGCGTTTTGCAGGACATAACCGTTTTGGCCACGGATTGATTTTTTTCGCTCGTCGCCTGCGCGATTTCCATGCAGGTTTTGATGATGTCTTCTACGCCTTTGGCGAGGATCGTGGACGATTTTACAAGTGCATCGACCTGGTCCTGACCTGCTACGGCCGCGTCTTGCGCGAGCTTTTCAAATTGTTTGTTGCCTTTGAACATGTCGGTCTCCAGTTTGAAGGGTTGAAAAGTGGAAAATTGCGGGAAACCCTTAGTAAAAGCGGCAATCGATGGCGCAACAGCATTCTGGGCTGTCTTGCCGGTTTTCAGAACCGTCGCGGTAGCTTTTTTAGCGACACTCTTCTTTTTCGTTTTCGCTGCCATAGTGGCCTCCTCTGCGTTAATACGATGAACATTTACGTAAAATTATTGCATCGCACAATATTGAACATAGCACCAAATTAACCTTTGGTCAAATGCTTTTTTGTGCGTTGCACAAATTCCTTTTTCAGGCAGTTTCCTAGACAGGCAAGATATTGTTGTTTAAAATACAAAGCAGGTTTACGCCGACGCAATTATCGGCTGAAATTAGGGTCTTTTCAATATACTTTCTGGTACAATGAGCATAACAAACAGACAGGCAGCGGAGCTTCTCCAAGATATAACCGCAAAGCCTGCGGGAGACAGGGTATTGCAACGGATAGCTATGGCCATATTGGTGCTTTGCTTAGCCTTCATGCCTGCGCATGAAGCAATGGCAAAGGCGTCCAAAAAGGCAGCCCCTAGTGAAAACAAAAAATACGCTTCGATTATTATAGACGCCTCGACAGGGACGGTCCTTTCCGAAACCAACGCCAACAAAGTCCTGCATCCTGCCTCTTTGACCAAAGTTATGACTTTGATGCTTTTGTTCGATGCGCTTGAAAATGGTAGCGTGCGTCTGAACGACAAAATCCTTATTTCCCAACATGCCGCCGCACAGCAGCCAAGCAAGCTGGGCCTGCCTGCCGGCTCGTCCATCCGCGTCGAAGACGCCATATTGTCGGTGGTTACAAAGTCTGCAAACGATATGGCCACGGCCATAGGCGAACACCTTGCCGGCTCGGAATCACGTTTTGCGGTTCGCATGACGCGTCGAGCGCACGATATCGGCATGATCCGCACAAATTTCGTAAATGCTTCCGGCCTGCACCATCCGGCACAGGTTTCCACGGCCCGTGATATGGCAACGCTGGCGCGTTATATCCTTGTTCGCTATCCGAATTATTACCGGTATTTCGGCACCAAACAATTCACCTATCGCGGCAAGACTATGACCAACCACAACCGCCTTATGCAAAGCTATGAGGGTATGGATGGTTTCAAAACGGGATTTATCAATGCATCCGGTTTTAACCTGATTGCCTCTGCAAAGCGGGGCGACCAGCGCCTCATCGGCGTCGTGTTTGGCGGCAAGAGCTGGAAATCCCGCAATGACCATATGGCCTCACTGCTGGACAAAGGTTTCAGCAACGTTAAACGCGGCACAGCCTATGCCCAAGCCGAAAAATCAACACCGGTTCAAGTGGCTGCCGCTGCTCCCCCGCCCATTCCTGCTATCAAACCGGTCTACCGCGAAACAACCGGACAGATCGCCGCAAACACGCAAACCGGTATCGCTTCGATCGGCACGCTTAACACAGAGCCACGAAAACTGGTATTGCCTCCTGCAGCTGTGGCGCAGCCAAGTACAACGGACCAAGCCGTTCGCAGTGCCCAGAATGCCATTAACCGCGGTGAATACAGCGAACTTACAGGCGAAGGCGATTACGATGCGGCAAACGCAAGACGTGTAGAAACAGGCCTGATCGCGGCAGCGGTATACAAAGGCGACCACGAACGCGTACGCCAGATACAACAAACGAGCGCGGCTCAAACCATCGGTACCGTACAGCAACCAAACACATTACAAGCCCCTGCCGGCGTCACACCAGTGTCTGTACCACCCGCCGTGCCTGCTGCGATTCCCGCACCGGCACCGTCTGCATTATGGTCTGTACAAATCGGCGCCTACACGAGCCGCGTGGCAACAGACGACGCGCTGCGTTATGCGCACACAAAACTTCCCAGAAATCTGGTTCATGCCAGCCCGATTGTTGTCCCGCTGCAAACAGCAGAAGGCATACTTTTCCGCGCCCGTTTCGGTAATCTTACACAGGCGCAGGCAACTGAGGCTTGCCGTTATTTCCGTGACTGCCTGTCCGTAGCACCACGTTAGGATTTCATGGCGCGCCAATCCGGTAACATCATGATCTACATTCTGGGGGCGATCGTTCTGATCGGCCTTCTGATGGTTCTGGTGAAAGGCAGCTTTCAAGAAGGAACCGGAATTGACGGAGAGCAGCTTTTACTCAGAGCAAACCAGCTACAGCAATATGCGGGCGAGATAGAGCGTGGTGTAAGCTATATCCTAAGGGAAGGTGTCAGCGAAACAGAGATACGTTTTGCAGCTCCCAACGCATCTAGCGCATATGGTTCATACTCCGACACTCCGGCTATGGTGTTCGCACCGGCTGGCGGCGCCGTTGAGTATAAGAATCCGCCTGCAGGAATAAACGATGGAAGCCCATTGGGATTTTTTGCAACCACCCATCTTACCGGCCTGGGCACCAATTCCGGCTCACAGATAAAAGCTGAACTCCTGGCTGTTCTTCCAAATGTAACGCAAGGCTTTTGCAATCAGATCAACCGCAGCATCAAGCAGTCGATAGACCTGTCGCAAGTTACAGATCCGGGTGCCAATGGCTGCGTGTATGCGCCGGGTTCTGAATTCACAGGTACTTTTTCGTCCGGAGCTTCGACAAATACATTGGATAACGGTCAATTGAGCCGGACACCGGCAACCGAAGCCTGCGTCAGATGCTCGGACGGCACATTCCATTATTACAAAGTGCTGCTATCCCGTTAGTTAGAGTAGCGGCGGCAGCATGTGCGCGCTGCCGGTCATGTATTTTTTGATGTCGTATGTAACTGGCAAAGAGTAGTTGTAAATCGTAACAACCTGCCCGTTTTCGCGATCTACCATGCGCAGCGCTACAATCATCGTACCGCTGACAAATTCATATGTTCCTGAAACTTCTACAGGTGCGCCGCCGCCTTGATACACCGGCGATTGCGAGACGTTGTAGCCAAGCTGGATGAACCGGTCGCGCATTTGGCTTGAAATTACTTTACCCACCTTCGGACTAGGCTGCGGCTTGCCTTTTGTACGATCGATAACATCGTCCACATTCGCCACAGGCGGTCTGGCCTCATTCGGATTAAATATTTCCTGCAGATCGGAAACGACGAGGGGACGCTCTTTTGGAAGCCGTTTTCCGGCTTGCTGGGACATGCTGTCGGCCGCAGCATAAGAAGCGTTTGGCAAATTAACGTGCTTTTGCTGGATAATCATGGGTGTCGCCACACCTATCGCTACAGCCTCGCATCCGCCCAATATAAGGGCTGAAGAAAGAAGCAGAGCGGCAGGAAGATGGCGGCGCATGTTATTCCCGGAATGTGCCTGGGCCGGTCGGCTCAGGAATGAAGGTTCCCGGGAAAGAAGCAAAAGGCACGTTTAGCTCCTCGGCTCCGCGAATATAGAATACGCCCTCTTCCTGGGTCAGAATCTTTGCCTCTTCGCCGGCACCATCCATGACGTACAGGATAAGGCGCACATTGGGAGAGGTGTCTATTACGACATCCTTGCCCTCGGGCTTTTCTTTTTTCAGGATCTGCGCGTTATAGGCAAACACATAAGCCCCGTCCGTGGAATCCGTCAGCTTGTAACCCATATGACGAAGCGATTCGCGCAGATCGTTGTCCATATTGGCGTAGAAAGGTGTCATCGGTTCGGGCTTCAGAACATGCACAGGTTTAGGCGGCATGCCGGCGCGGTTGGTCAGGTTTTCAACCAGTTTGTAGACGGAAAGACGGAACTGGTCCGCCTGTTCCGGCCCCATTGTCGCGCGTTGCTGCGAGGTAAATTTCGCGGATTCCGGCGGATTCGGAGACTTGTATTCATCCTGATGATACACGTAACCGCGCGGAAGCGAATTGGGTATGCTGCAAGCGGTCAAAGCAAGAACAGCGGCACAGCCTGAAATAGCCAGAAAACGAATATTTTTTTTGCAAGACATTGAGGACGATCCACGAAAGCTGGATGTTGAAGAATATAGCTCCGCCAGTCTAGCAAGGATCATTCCTGCCGTACAGCCCGTTTGCGGAGCTATGGATACCACCTGTTCTCGCGGAACCCTTTATGTGCTGCAGCACACTGCACAACATCGTAATTACATATTGTAGTAATTTTGTATAAGGTTTAGCCGCCGTTTGCTGTTTTATGCGCGCTCTTGGCAATAATGTTCGTGGTGCTGAAGCCATCTTCCAAACCCATAATTTCCACCGCGCCGCCATACGCCTGCACGACCTTGGCTTCGGGCAATTGCTCTATCGTGTAATCGCCGCCCTTGAAGAAAATATCCGGCCGGAGTTCTTCGATAAGCGCACAAGGCGTGTTGTCCTCGCCCGTTTTTGTTGCGCCGAACAAAGCCACAAGATCCACAGACGAGAGTGACCCTATAACGGCTGCGCGCGCTTCTTCATCGTTTATTGGCCTTGTCGGACCTTTAAGAATACGAACAGAAGCATCGTGATTTAGGCCAACGATCAGGCGATCGCAGCGCGAACGTGCCTGTTCAAGATAATTTACATGGCCTTTATGTATGATATCGAAACAGCCATTGGTAAAACCGACTTTCAAGCCCTGTGCCTGCCAGATTCGCACTTGCTCGCGGGCATCATCACGCGACGCAAGGCGGGCTTGACGACTGTGATTTGCCTGTCCGGACAAAGCGTTCAAAATCTCTTCTGTGCGCACTGGCGTTGTACCGACTTTGGATACAGCAATTCCCGCCGCTATATTGGCAATACGCGCCGCCATTGCAATATCGGCACCCGCAGCCAGCATCGCGGCCAGCGTTGCTATGACAGTATCGCCTGCGCCGGAAACATCGAACACTTCCCGCACCTGTGCGCGAAGGTGAAGAGGCTCGCTGTTTCCGATTACGCTCATACCGTCTTCCGAACGCGTGGCAATTACACATCCGATACCGCAATCTTTCAAAACTTTCTGCGCGGCCATCGTTATTTCCTGATCGGATTTCAGGGATGCGCTCGTTGTCGCCTCCGCAAGCTCTTTGCGATTCG
This sequence comes from Micavibrio sp., assembly GCA_030824805.1. Classification (GTDB taxonomy): domain Bacteria; phylum Pseudomonadota; class Alphaproteobacteria; order Micavibrionales; family Micavibrionaceae; genus Micavibrio_A. Next base: position 55,239 of record JAPJRC010000005.1, on the reverse strand, counting down.
GCGTTACGAAAGATGCTCCTCGATAGATGCTGTAGTCGCGCCCTTTCGGATCAACAAGAACAGGAACGCCTGCTTCTTTTGCAGAGGCTATAACTGCTGCTATCACGCTTTGCGTTAGAACGCCTTTACCATAGTCGGAAAGCACAACCGCCTTCGCGCTTCTCATCGCAGCCTGAACCGCTGTTATGATTTTTTGTTCTAGCTCTGGTGAAAGCGCGTGTGTTTTTTCAATGTCCGTACGGAGGAGATGCTGGTGCTGCGCCAGATAACGCGTTTTGAGCGTCGTTGGCCGTGAAGGATCAGCCAGTATGCCTTCAGGCGATTTGGAAAAGGCGCGAACAATTTCCAGCGCATTGCGACCTGCATCATCATCCCCTATGACAGAGAACATCAATGGCTCGGCACCTAGGGCGCAGAGATTTGTAAACACGTTGCCTGCGCCGCCCAACATGCGGTCTTCTTTACGAATTGCGAGCACAGGAACTGGGCTTTCAGGCGATATCCGTTCGACATCGCCATATATGAACGCGTCGAGCATAAGATCGCCCACGATCAGGATCTTTTGCCCGCGCGCAGCTTTAATTGTGTTTTCAAGACTTTGCATGGCCCGAAGCCCTTTCCGAATGCATGCACTTTAAGGCTTTTTTTACCGCTTTTTCTACTCTTTTTATTACTTTGTATTAGGAATTCGTAAACCTTTCTGAACCATACTAAAAGATGGGAAACTAATGTAACGGGTTTATTAGGTCAGGGGCCAAGTGGAGAACGTAGTCCACAGACAAACAGCGCATAAGGGGGTTCTTACGGGTTTAAAGATCCGTATGCACAAGAACCGTCTGGGTGAATTGCTTGTTCTCGATGGTTTCATCACCACCGAAGAACTGCAGCAAGCGCTCGCAATCTCCAAATCTTCCGGTATGCCGCTCGGGCAAGTTCTGACGTCCAATAAAGTCGTTGAACGCGATGTTATTCGCCAGACCCTGGTAGAGCAATTCTTGCTCCGATTTATGATGGCGATCCTGACCGTGTTTATTTCCTTTGCAGGTATGGCCGGCGGAACCAAGACAGCGCGCGCAGCCAGCATCAAGGATGTTCCCGCACGCGTGGCATTCCAGCAGGCCGCCGCCATCGCACCGATGGGACAATACCCGAAACTGTTCGGCTCCACTGAAAAGCAATCCAATTCCCTGACCGCTTTTACTAAGTGGACCGCCATGTTCGACAGATTTGACAACGCCCTGAATACGCCGGGCGGGCAGCAATCCATGAACTCGTTTAAAACACAGTTGGAATTCCTGCGCGGCCTTCCCATGAACAAAATGGTTTCCGGCGTAAATGAAATTGTAAACCGTGTTCCATATATTAATGATTCGAATATTTACGGACAGAGCGATTACTGGGCCACGCCCGTTGAGTTCCTCAAAAACGGCGGGGACTGCGAAGATTTCGCGATTACAAAATATGTGGCTCTGCGCGCCCTCGGCATTCCCGAGGAACGTATGCGTATCCTGATCCTTCAGGATCTGCAGAAAAACATCCCGCACGCTGTCCTTGTGGTTTATACAGACAATGGTGCCGTACTGCTTGATAACCAGATCAAGAGTGTGACCAGTGTAGATCGTATTTCCCATTACAAACCGATCTTCTCTATCAACCGTGACGGATGGTGGCTCCACACCAAGCCCAAAGGCAACGTTACGGTCGTAGCTTCGGCTTCCCGCTAATCCCCTGTATTACCTGCTATCCGTACAGGTTATGGAACCTGCACGAAGCTTTTGTGTTTTTGTCCTGCACGGTTTAAAACTAGTGTCCGGAATGAGGCGAATAGCGCCATATTTCCTTCAAAAACCAATGGTCTAAGCACATCATGAATTTGATACAAAACCCGCTCCGTTTATTCCTTCTGGTAGGCCTGATTCTAGGCTGCCTGGTACCGCTGGGCCCTGCATGCGCCACTGCGGCGCTAAGCAAGGCAGCTGGGGATACGAAAGAAGCCGCACCGGCCGCCGAGGCTCCGCCTGCAGATGATCTCGGCCGTAGCACACCGCGCGGGACTGTGACAGGTTTTATAGAAGCCATTTCCAAGCAGGATTTTGAAAAAGCCGCCCAGTATCTGGACCTTTCAAAGATAGCGGAAGGATCGCGCAAAGGGCGCGGGCCGGAACTTGCACAAAATCTTCAGTCAGCCCTGGATCGCAGCGGGTGGTTTTTCCCCGGGAGTATGATCAGCAACGATCCTGAAGGGCGTAAGGAAGAAGACGGGCTGGAGGAAACCCAAGACCGCGTCGGTAATATACGTGGGCCCAAAGGCAATATCGACATTACGCTTCAACGTATGGAATGGCCCGGAACAGATGGGCAAAAAATATGGTTGATTTCGTCTGCTACGCTCGAACAAATGCGCAGCCTTATTAACACACAGGAAGAGTTCGAACCTCTTGTTAATAAGGTATTGCCTGACTTTCTGATTGAAACGAAATGGTTTGGTGCGCCCGCAGGTCATTGGATTGCGGTCATCGCTCTTCTCGCTCTTTCGTATTTATCCTGCTGGTTCGTGATGCTGGCAGTGGTGGGATTCCTGAAAAAGCTCTGGACCAAGAAATGCTCAGTTTCAGGCCGGAATCTTCTGGATACAATTCGCGCTCCTGTAAGCTTGTACGCGGCGGTTTGGCTTTTTGCTTATGCCAGCCTCTGGAGCGATCTATCGATCATAGTACGCCAGCAAACAGCACAGCTTAACGTCATAGTGGCGTGGTCTGCTATTGCACTGCTTCTATGGCGTCTGATTGATATCTTTGCCGAAGCGGCGCAAAAACGCATGACCGCCAACGGCCGCTTCTTCGGTTTCTCTTCAATCCTATTTTTCTTCCGCCGCATGATCAAGATCCTGTTCGGGATCGTATTGCTGTTCATTATTCTCGACAATATCGGTGTGGATGTGACCGCCGGTTTGGCAGCCCTCGGTATCGGCGGTATCGCGCTGGCTCTCGGTGCGCAGAAAACACTTGAAAACTTTATCGGGTCTCTGGCGATTGTTATTGACCAGCCTGTGCATATTGGTGATTTCTGCAAGATCGGAGACGTCTCAGGTACAGTCGAAGATATCGGTATGCGTTCCACGCGTATCCGCACAAACGACAGGACGCTGGTGACCATTCCGAACGGCGATCTGTCCAATCAGAAAATTGAGAATCTTGCGCGCCGCAACCGTTTCCTCGTCAACAGGCGCTTCCAGATACGGTATGACGCGCCGTCGGAAAAACTGCGTCTTTTTGCAAAAAAGCTGGAAGAAACCTTGTTTGCCAGTGAGTATGTCACCGAAGAAGGTTTCCCTGTGCGCTATCACGGGCCGGGCGATGCCGGCCATCTGTTCGAGCTATTTTTCTATATCAATGTCTCGGATGTAAACGAGTATTTGAAGATACAACAGGAACTTATGCTTAAGATGGCAGACCTTCTGAGCGAGCTTGGGATGTATTATATTATCCCTTCGCAGACAATGCTGCCTGCATTCGATCAGATGGGTGGAAGACGCGACGGCGATACAAGAGAACCGGTTAAAGCTTAATTCCCGCCCAGCTCATGGTCTGACAAACGGCCGTCATTGTTGCGATCGAGCGTGATAAAGCGCTTTTGCGCCGCACTCATATCACCCTGCCCCCATGTTTCGTGACGGCGGAATTCCGGATAAGTCATCCCTGCCGCAGGCTGGATATCATGATAGGAAACATCGGGCCTTTTGGCGATGTCTTCGGTACCGCTACACGCAGTAAGCAAAGCTATAGCCGCGAAACCAAAAAGACGCCTCATTATTCCACCCAGGCAATACGCAATACGTTGGTGGAGCCGGGCGTACCGAAAGGCACACCGGCCGTTAGGACAATACGCTCTCCGGATTTCGCCAAGCCTTTTTCTGCCGCGAGTTTGGTCGCCGCTTCTACAGTTTCGGCAAAGCTGTTGACGTTGGTAATGTGGACAGGATTCACACCGTACGACAATGTAAGCTTGCGGGCCGTAGCAATATTTTGTGTCAGGCAGAGAATTGGAACTTCGGGGCGCTGGCGGGCCGTGCGCAATGTGGTGCCGCCAGAAGTCGTATAGTTGGCAATACAGGCAGCCCGTATGTCGCGTGACACATTGGCAGCCGCAACAGTAATAGCATCCGATGAATCCATCTCTGTCTGCGGATGGTTTGAACGCATGATCGAGTGATATGTGTCATCGCCTTCTGTTGAACGGCAGATACGGTCCATAATCTGTACGGATTCTACAGGGTATTTTCCTGCCGCCGTCTCAGCGGAAAGCATGACAGCGTCTGTTCCGTCATACACGGCCGTGGCAACGTCAGAGGCTTCCGCACGTGTAGGGCGCGGCGCGTCGATCATGGATTCCAGCATCTGTGTAGCGACAATGATCGGCTTGCCTGCGTCGCGCGTCTCACGGACAATCTTTTTCTGTACGCTCGGCACTTCTTCGGGCGGAATTTCAACGCCGAGATCGCCACGCGCCAACATGATGCCATCCACATGGTCAAGAATTTGCGTAAAAAATTCCAAAGCGGACGGCTTTTCGATTTTTGCCATCAACGCGGCGCGGCCATTGATAATTTTGCGCGCTTCTGCAACATCGGCGGCTGTCTGAACAAAAGACTGCGCTACCCAATCCGCGCCCATTTCCAGTGCGGCATCCAAATCGACGCGGTCCTTGTCCGTCAGCGCCGGCATGGGAATGATAACGCCGGGAATGTTAAAGCCCTTGTTGTTTGAGAGCTTCGAGCCTGCGACGATCTCGGCTATCAGATATTCCTTGCCTTGTTCTTTAATAATGGCGCGGACCTTACCGTCGTCTAGCAGGATTTCAGAACCGGGGCGCATCGCCAGAATGACCTCTGGGTGCGGCAAACAAACACGGCTTTCGTCGCCCGGTGTCGAATCAAGGTCGAAGCGAATGACATGACCCTCTTTAATTTCTATCCGGTCATCCTTGAATTTACCGATACGGTTTTTGGGCCCTTGAAGGTCTGCCAGCATCGCGATGGGGCGACCAAGTTCTTTTTCAAGTTCGCGCGCCGTTTGCAAATTCTTCGCATGCGCTTCGTGCGTGCCGTGGCTGAAGTTCATACGGAACACATCGACACCAGCCTCGAAAAGCTTGCGCATCATCTCGGGGTTACCGGAGGCCGGTCCGAGTGTGGCGACGATCTTGGTCTGGCGATTACGAACGATTGAACCCATGGATTTTTTTACTCCTGATTATGAAGGTTTCTTTATGGGCGAACCCCGCGACTTTGTCCATGTCGGACACGGTTAATAACAGAAAATTCAACCGCATATCTCCCTTTAAAGATATGAGTCGGCCGAATCTTTTTCGTATTCATGAAAACCCGTCAGATTAGCGAAAATGATCCGTTTAGGCCCCTTTATAGACCCCAAAAGCACACTATTTTCATTAGCGGTAATTTTGAAATTTTCCGTCTTTTATATTAACGATTTGGAATGTGGCAGAAAAATGTCCGCCAAATCCAACGGGTTGCCGATGGTTTTCGATGGTATGTGCCATGCGTTGCGGGATGTGGATCGCAGTGTTTTTATATAGACAGCCCCCCGAGATGTAGTATGATCGTTAAAGACTAAGCACTAGGGCTTGTGGTTTTTACCCACAGGCTATCCACATAAGAAATCCACAGTTTGTGAATAACTAACCGATTTGGGGAGCAGGGAATGTTTGACTATGCACAAATTCAAGGTGGCAACCGCGTGCAGATCGATAGATCGCGCGATGCAAACCTGACAAAATTCGGTATCGAAACCCTTTATGACCGCTATTTGCTGCCCGAAGAGGGTCCGCAGGATTTGTTCGCGCGCGTCGCCATGTATTACGCAGACGATTCCGCTCATGCACAGCGTCTTTACGATTACATTTCCAAACTCTGGTTCATGCCGGCGACACCCGTGCTGAGCAATGGCGGCACATCGCGCGGCCTGCCGATTTCCTGCTTTCTGAATGAAACGCAGGACTCCCTGGAAGACATCGTCTCCCTGTGGAATGAAAATGTATGGCTCGCCTCCCTCGGCGGCGGTATCGGCTCCTACTGGGGCAATATCCGCTCTATCGGGGAAAAAGTCGGCCGCAACGGCAAGACCTCCGGTATTATTCCCTTCATTCGCGTGATGGATTCCCTGACGCTTGCAATCAGCCAAGGCTCCCTGCGCCGTGGCTCTGCCGCCATCTACCTGCCGATCTGGCACCCGGAGATCGAGGAATTCATCGAAATCCGCCGCCCGACCGGGGGCGATCCGAACCGCAAGGCGCTGAACCTGCACCACGGCGTTCTGGTCGACAACAAGTTCATGATCGCCGTTGAAAACGACGAAGAATACGCGCTGCGTTCGCCGAAAGACAATTCGGTTGTGGCCAAAGTAAAGGCCCGCGATCTCTGGATCCGCCTGCTCACCGCACGTATCGAAACCGGCGAGCCGTACATTGTTTATATTGACCACGTAAACGACCGCATTCCTGACCACCATAAAATGGCCGGCCTGAACGTGAAAATGTCGAACCTGTGCTCCGAAATCACATTGCCGACGGGTCGCGACCATCTGGGCAATGACAGAACGGCTGTGTGCTGCCTGTCCTCGCTCAACCTCGAGAACTTCGAGGAATGGCAAGACCATCCAACGATGATCGAAGACTGCATGCGTTTCCTCGACAACGTCCTAACCGACTTTATCGAGAAGGCGCCGGATTCCATGAAGCGTGCCAAGTACGCCGCTATGCGCGAGCGTTCGGTGGGCCTCGGTGTTATGGGCTTCCACTCCTTCCTGCAATCGAAAATGATCCCGATGGAAGGCGTGATGGCCAAGGTATGGAACCGCCGCATGTTCCAGCACATCAAACGTGGCGTTGATGATGCTTCCATCAAGCTAGCGCATGAGCGCGGCCCCTGCCCTGATGCGGCCGATTACGGAATCATGGAGCGTTTCTCGAACAAGATCGCTATCGCACCGACAGCGTCGATCTCCATCATCTGTGGTGGCGCTTCGCCGGGTATCGAACCGATCGCCGCAAACGCCTACACGCACAAAACATTGTCCGGCTCCTTCGCCGTCAAGAATCCCTACTTCTCGAAGATCCTGGATGCGCATGGCCAGAACACTGACGATGTCTGGTCCTCGATCTTCACGAACGAAGGCTCCGTGCAGCATCTGGACTTCCTCTCTCAGGAAGAAAAAGATGTGTTCAAGACAGCGTTCGAAATCGACCAGCGCTGGCTGATCGAGCACGCAGCAGACAGAACGCCGTTCGTCTGCCAGGCACAATCGCTCAACGTCTTCCTGCCTGCCAACGTGCACAAGGCGGACCTGCACCGCATCCACTGGGAAGCGTGGAAGAAAGGCGTCAAGTCGCTGTACTATTGCCGCTCCAAATCGATCCAGCGCGCCGAAAGCAACGCATCCTGGCTCCGCACGAGAGAAAGCAAAGGCCGCGAGCCGGAGCTGGCGGATCAGGGACCGGCAAAATACGAGGAATGCCTCGCCTGCCAATAAAAATTTACGAATGAGTACGCTATAAACCCCGCCTTGTGCGGGGTTTTTCTTTGGCACGGATATTGCTTTGTTGTCCCAAGCGGTGTGGCTTTGATAGGATAACCTTATCCAGATAACGGCCTGCCGCAGATACCGGCTTTGAATACATGGAGGACCCATGGGCTTGAACTATACGCAACTGACGGAAACGACGCGCCGTTTCATGATGCAGGAATTCGAACAAGGTGGGCATTATATCAGCCTGCGCCTCAACGAAGGTGGTCGCACGCGCTGGGTTAGTCTTTTGAAAGACGCCCTGCAATATCACACCGATGTGTGGCTCGAGCGCGAGTTGATCCGCCGTAATTGTCTTGTCGCAACGGAATATCTGAAATCCGCCATGGGCAAAACGGTCACACGGGCTGTGAACCGTGAACAAATCGCAAAGGGCCTCGCGGAAGGGGAATATAACCGTTTCTACCTTCGCGCCTTATGCCTCGCCGCCCGTCAGAGGGGCTATATGCATCTGATCGTTACGCAAGGCAAGATTGTTCCTAATGCCCCCCCTGCCAGCCGCAAATCCGTGGGCACAGCAATCGAGATAGGACATCTTTTAAACGCTTTAAGAACAAACGGTTACAAGCATATAAACACTGCTCTCGGGGCTCCGGCAGACCTTTCAACCCAGGTATGCCTGTCCGCGCGCGTGCCGGGACCCGGCGAGGCTTACGCCCTTTCCCAAGGACATTTCAAAGCATAGGGAACCAATTGGTAACACCGCCGTTGGTATAGCGACGTTCCTTCCGGCAGAGCCGGAGGAAAGAGTCTTCGAGCCCCGATCTGCTCCCCCGCAGACGGGGCTTCGTCATTCGGATGTATTTTTCCTAAATTTTTACGGAACAACGAGCGGAGGCACTGTGTTGGATACTGTGACAGCGGGAGTGCTTGCCTTTATTGTGCAGGCTGAGAATATATCCCTTGAACCTGGAGACGGTTAATACCGGCGTAGGAAGTTTGTCGAAATCGGAAGTCCCGCTTGCTTTTCAGCAGCGGGACTTCCTGTTTCTACCCTAAACCACGCATGCAAAGCATAAGCAGACCGCTAAACAGGAAAGTAAGAGGCAGTGTCAAAGCCCACGCCCAGAGAATGTTTCCTACAATACCCCAGCGAACGGCAGACAGGCGTTTTGTTGCACCAACGCCAAGAATAGAAGACGAGATAACCTGTGTTGTTGAAACTGGAATACCGAATTGCGATGCGCCGGTGATAATGATGGAGGCTGTGGTTTCCGCTGCAAAACCGTGAATGGGTTGCAGCTTGATCATCTTCGAACCGAGCGTGCGTATGATACGCCAGCCACCGGAAAGTGTTCCGAGACCCATAGCGATGGCGCAGGTTAGAATAACCCATAGCGGCACTGTGAATTCCTCTCCCGGATACGTCAGCACCAGCGCAAGAGCAATAATACCCATCGATTTCTGCGCATCGTTGTGGCCGTGGCTGAGCGCCATAAAGCCGGCGGAGAGGATCTGCAATCTTCCAAAACGTTTGTTGATTTTCGGCAACTTCCAGCGATAAACCAGCCAGATCAAGCCCGTCATGAAGCCAAAGCCGATCAAAATACCGAGAATGGGCGATGTCACCATCGGCATGACGACTTTCTCCCAGACTTTGTCCAAATGAATGGCGTCGAAGCCGGAAGAACTGGAAAAGAATGTTGCTCCGAGAAGGGAACCAATCAAAGCGTGGGAAGAACTTGTTGGAAGCCCCTTCCACCATGTTAGAAGGTTCCAGCATATGGCGGCAATGATGGTACACAGGACAGTCACCATTGTGATGACTTCTGCATCGACAAGGCCCTTGCCTATTGTAGCCGCAACTTCCGTACCCATAAGGGCACCGATGAAGTTAAGCACCGCACCATAAATAACGGCTGTAGTCGGACGCATCACGCGCGTTGAAACCACCGTAGCAATAGCATTGGCGGCATCATGAAAGCCGTTGATGTAATCAAAGATCAACGTCAAAGCGACAACGATGACCAGCAGGACTAAAGGATCCATGAGAGCGGCCCTAGCTGTGTTTCAATACGATCTGCAACGCCACGGCCGATGCATCGCGATAGCGGTCCAGAACCTTTTCGAGCATGTCGTAAATATCCTTCCGCAAAATCAGCTCCCGTGCATCCTGTGATCCGGTAAATAGTTTGTGCAGCAGGCTGCTCAGAACTTCGTCGCCGTTGGCTTCCAGAACATGCAATTCTTCCACCTTGTCCACAACCGTCTTGGCGGCACCTTTGCGCGTCAGCGCCTCGACAATCTCCTGCATGGCAGATGCTTCTTGTACTATCAGGCTTACCTGACGCGCGAAATCTCCGTCCATCGTGCCCATATTGTGCAATTCAAGACGTTCGCGGATTTTGTCGATCGTTTTCGGAATTTTATAAATCTGGCCGCAGAATTCCTGGATGTCTTCACGGTCGAAGGGTGTAACAAAACTCATGGAGACTTCTTTTGTCACGTTTTGCATCAGGCGCTTTGATTCTGCTTTTACGGCCACAATCTTTTTGCTGACGACATCACGCTCCGGTCCCGCCGGCATGGCGGTAAAAGCGTTAAGCAACACAGCGCTGTCATGCGCTTGCGCGGAAAGTGCGCGCATCAATTCATAAAACTTGTCTTCTTTTGGCAACAGCTTTGATAGAAAGCTCATAGTGACCCCTTGCGTTTTGGTTATGCCCCTTATTACACGAAGCTGCACGGAGAGAAAAGGATCGAACACTCATATCAAAATAATTACATAATATTCTTGCGATAAGTCGGCATCTTGCTTTTTTACCCGCCTTAATCTGTGGACGAATTGCTGAAATGACTCGGATTCATAGGGCTGCACACTAGAGTCAGAGTCCAAATCAGGAAAAGCTTCAGGAGTATTACCATGGCCCAAGCCGAAACAATCAGCGACCTCGAAAAAGGCAATTCACCGCTTTTGCAAGAGCGTCATGTTTACAAACCCTTCCTTTACCCTTGGTGCTACGAGGCATGGCTGACGCAACAGCGCATCCACTGGATACCTGAAGAAGTGCCGCTCGCCGAAGACGTGCGCGACTGGAAAAAGAACCTGACGGATTCCGAACGCAATCTGATGACGCAGATCTTCCGCTTCTTCACACAGTCCGACGTGGAAGTGAACAACTGTTACATGAAGCATTACAGCCAGGTCTTCGGCCCCGTTGAAGTGCAGATGATGCTTTCCGCTTTCTCTAATATCGAGACCGTGCACATCGCCGCCTATTCCCACCTGCTGGATACGATCGGCATGCCGGAAATCGAATACTCCGCGTTCCTGAAATACAAGGAAATGAAGGACAAATTCGACTATATGCAGAACGCGTCGATGAGCAGCCGCCGCGACATCGCCAAAACGATGGCCATGTTCGGCGCCTTCACCGAAGGCCTGCAATTGTTCGCATCCTTCGCCATCCTGATGAACTTCCCGCGCTTCAACAAAATGAAGGGTATGGGCCAGATCGTCACATGGTCTGTCCGCGATGAAACCCTGCACTGCCTGTCCATGATCCGCCTCTTCAACTCGTTTATCGACGAAAACCGCGATATTTGGGACGAAGAGCTGAAAGCCGAAATAACGGATTGCTGCCGTACCATCGTAGGATTCGAAGATGCGTTCATTGATCTGGCATTTGGTGCTGGTGAAATTCAGGGTCTGGCGCCGCAGGAAGTGAAAAACTATATCCGCTACATCGGCGATCGCCGCCTCCAGCAGTTGAACCTCGAACCGATCTTCGGCATTGAGAAGAACCCGCTGCCGTGGATGGATGAAATGCTGAACGGTGCAGAACACACCAACTTCTTTGAAAACCGCGCCACGGAATATTCCCGTGCATCCACAGGCGGCACTTGGGAAGAAGTGTTCTCCGAAGGCGTCTTTACAGGCACATACGGCAAGAAAATCGGCGGCACGGCCGGCGATAACGACGACAATCTCGCCGCCGAATAGCAGACCCCTAACGAAGCAATTTAAAAACCCGCTTAAAAAGCGGGTTTTTTCCGTTTGGATAATTGCAAACGGCACAATTTATGGTTTTATGTTCGAACATTTGTTCAATAATTCATAAGGGATTTTTTAATGTTACAAAAACTCGTCTATATGGCCGCAATACTTGCTCTTGCAGGCTGTGGCGTTTCCGCTTCGCAGGGCGGCATGGCACCAGCAAAAAATACTGGTTTTTTCGGCGCGGAAAAAGCTGATATCGACGTTACAGACGCTTCTGCTTTCAAAGGCAAAAAAGATGTGGTTGTCGGTGCGTTCCGCGTTGGATTTATCACCTATAACAAGGTCGGTCATAAAACCGGCGGCGGCATGCTTGGCGGATCGCGCGGCAGCGCCAAGGCAAAGAGCACCCTGCATGGCGTGCCGGAATCCACCATGCAAAAAATTACCGACGATGCCTATGCCCATTTTGTTTCGACACTCAAAGCCAACGGCTACAATGTTCTTGATCGTTCAAAGCTGACAGCAACGGCTGAGTATAAGAAAATGTCCACGGCAGCTTCACCGTATAAAACAGATATCGGCTCGGCCGATGTCACGTATCTCGCGCCCAAAGGCATGCCAATCAAATCAAACGGTCTGTCGTTCGGCACATTTTCTGCGCCGGACACATCCATGCCTTACGCAGCGCAAAAAGCCGGTGTGGCTGTCATTGATGTGGATTACGTTGTCAATTTCGTACAGGGCGAAGGCGCCGGCTATTCCGTCGCCACCGTCGAGGTCGGGCAAGGCATTTCCGTTGATGCGGGTAACGGCCTCACCTTTTATGGCGGTAATCCCGGTATGACGAGCATGGACGTAGGATCGATCAAGCTGGGACAGGCGGTTTATTCTACTGATCAGTTTGCCAGCGTTACAGATACGAGCAGCGCAACCGGACAAGCGCTTGGCTATGCCGCCAACGTCCTCAGCTATGCGATGGGCGGCGGCGGTTCGGTCGTGAAATCCTATGATTTCACGGCAAATCCTGCGAAATACCAATCGATTTCGACCGGCGTCATCAAACAGGCAAACACCAAGCTTGTCGCTGGGATGGTTGCCAACCGCTAGTTACCGCATCTGCATCCAAAAGAAACCCGCTCCTAAAAGGGCGGGTTTTTTGTTAGGCTGATGCCATGAATCTATATATTCGCCTTTTTTACATGCTGGTGGCATCGTTCTTCAAACCGAAGATCGCAAACCCGCTGGACGAAAGCACGCTGCGCTTTTGCGTCCTGCCAAATGATTTGGACCTTAACGGCCATATGAACAACGGCCGTTATCCCACCATCATGGATATCGGGCGTATGGACTTTGTATTGCGCCTGCAACTGGCAGGGTATGTGATCAAGAACGGCTATATCCCCGTTCTGTCTTCTTTGACGATGCGTTACCGCCTGCCCCTGCTGCCCTTTCAGAAATACGATCTCAAAACGCGCATCATCTGCTGGGACGAAAAATGGGTGTTCATGGAGCACCGCTTTATCATTGTCGGTGGAAAGAAAGACGGCGCCGTGGCAGCCGTCGGCCTCGTCAAAGGCAGCTTCTTCTCTAAGAAAACGCGCGGTACAATCCCTACTGGCGAGATTATGGCGGCCATTGGCCTCACGCAGGAGAGCCCGGAAATGCCGGACTATATACGCAAATGGCAGGAAAGCGAAGAAAGCCTGCGCGAGGATATGAAACAGCAGAGCGCATAAGAAAAGCCCCGCAGATCGCGGGGTTTTTCAATTCGGTTGCGCTTAAGCGGCTTTGCGGATTTTCGCTTTGGCTTTCTTCTCGGCCAGTTCGATACGAACCACCTGATCGAAGCCGTTGAACGGCGTACGCGATACTTCACCGTAGGCACCAAGCTGATCGAGCACGATGTAATCGCCCTCGTTGATGTCTTCGGGCAGCATAAACGGCCCTTTCATCATATCGACGGAATCGCATGTCGGGCCAGCCAGACGGAAGCCTTCTAGCGTCGTGGAGGCTTTTGCGCCTTTGGCGCGGATCATGCGCGACGGATACGGCAGACCGATAGAGCCGCCACCTTCGAAGATACCGCCATAGGTACCATCGTTGATATACAGCAGATCGCCTTTACGGCCTTCCACGCGGACAACCAGCTGACCGCCGGCGGCAACGAGCGCACGGCCCGGCTCGCAGAGCAGTTCAAGCTGTTCCATGTTCGCCTTTTTCAAGCCAGCTTTGACCGCGTCGATATATTGCGAGACCGGAGGCGGCGGGTTTGCCGGATCGAGGTCGGCGGGGAAACCGCCGCCAATGTCCATGGCATCGACCGTTACGCCGGACGCTTTAATGACATCCGTGGCAACCTGAACAGCGTGGCTATAGGCCTTGGTGTCCGTGCATTGCGTGCCAACGTGGAACGCAAGGCCGAGCTTGGCGGCATGCGGGCGCACGAGGCGCAGCAGCTCACCGGCCAGCATCGGGTTCGCACCGAATTTCACGGAGAAGTCCGTGGCAACCTTTTGCTTGGGCACGCCCATGCGGACGAACAGCGTCAGGTCTTTCGCGTTCTTGGTTTCGGCCAGAATTTTCTTCAGCTCATCCGCGCTGTCCAAAACGAAGTTGCGGACATTGTGCGTGAAGTATGCCTCGCGGATCGCTTCGCGCGCCTTGATCGGGTGCATGAAGTAGATCACCGCATCCGGCTTGATATCGCGGATCATGCGTATTTCGCCAATCGAAGCACAGTCGAACGTTTCCAGGCCGCCGGCAATAAGCGCGCGCAGCATTTTTTCGTCCGGGTTGCATTTTACGGCGTACATGACGCGGCCGGGGAACAGGCTGACAAACTCGGCAGCTTTCGCCTGCGGCTTTTCGAGACGCAGAACGGACACAGGAAACTGCGGACGCGTTTGCTTCACGTAAGCATCGAGATTGTCGATTTTCGGGGATGAGGATACGTACGATGAGGCCATCGCCCCATCAGGAATGTTGTGGTACATCAACGTTAAAACCCTAAATTAAAGGGGACTTTCGGTCCCTGTTAACAGCTAGTTTTCCGTCGTAGCATAACCATAACTTCTTTGTGGGAAGGGCCATAGACACGTGCGTTAAAATCAGTATCTAGCATTATTTTTCTCCAATGCAATACCTATTTTACAAGTGCCTGTTTTACCTGTGGAAAGTGGCTTCCTTGCAACACCTGAAAGAGCGTGATAAGCCTTGTATTTCCGCCGTTTTTGGCCTTACCGCTTAGGAGATGCCTATGAGCCTGCCGCACTGGGATATGAACGAAATTCACTGGGACAAACTGGATATGTCCAAGGTGACACCAGACCTGCTAAAAGTGGTTAAGGCGGCAGCGCTGGTGGAATACAACGCCGTTGCCTATTCCGCGTATCTAGAGCGGGTGTTTGCGGACGATCCGCAATTCCAGGAAATGTCACGCTGCTGGGCGACCGAAGAAGTCCAGCACGGCAAATCGCTCGGCAAATGGGCCGAGTTGGTAGATCCGAGCTGGAAGCTTGAAGAGGCTATGGCGAAATTCCGCGAAGGCTACAAAATCGAACACATCAACAACGATACATCTGTGCGGGGTTCACGCACCGGCGAAATGGTCGCGCGCTGCATGGTAGAGACCGGCACATCTTCCTATTACAGCGCCATAGGCATGAGCACGGATGAACCTGTGCTAAAAGAGATCTGCGCTAAAATCGCAGGCGACGAATTCCGCCATTACAAACTCTTCTATGACACACTAAATCGTTACGTGAAAAAAGAAGGCATGAGTCGTATGAAACGTCTGAAAATTGCGCTTGGCCGTATCGCAGAGAGCGAAGACGACGAACTCTCTTACGCATTCTTTGCTGCCAATGCGAACGATAATGAACAGTATGATCGCAAAGTGTGGAGCCGCGAATACATGAAGCGCGCCTATTCCTATTATCAGGAACCACAGGTGGACCGCGCTGTCGCCATGGTGTTCAAGGCTTGCGGCTTTGATCCGAAGGGCTTTGCCGGTAAAAGTGTTTCACGTCTTGCATGGTGGCTCATTCAAAAGAACGTGAAAAACGCGGAAACCACGGCGAAAGCCGCATAGGAAAAAGGCCGGATCGCTCCGGCCTTTTTGTTATTTCGAAATCTCAAGACCTTTAAGATGTTCGTTATGCGCTTTAACAACCGGCAACGTAGACATTGCGAATTGTTTCAATTCGGGATCAGTGCCGTTAACAGAGTAGTTCTCATACAGCATGACGGCCTTGTCGTGGAACATCGACATTTTCTCGAGATATTCCATGCTGAGTTTTGCCGGATCATCCTTCACGCTGTTGAGTTCCTTTATGTCAGCCGTCTGCATGGAATCAAGCGCTTTGGCGGGTGCCACATCGGCTTTGGATTCACCCAACGTTTCTTTCAGGTCATTGGAAATATCCGTGTGTGCTGCGATGGTCTGCTGGGCGAATTCGCGCGCAGGGTCGCTTGTGCCATCCGTGTTGAGAATTATCTTGCTGGCCTGGATTTCATACATGTCTCCTGCGCTGGCTTTTTTTACAAAGTCGGCCGTAGATACAGGCTTCATATCGGCAATAACCTGAGAGGTTTTTGTTGTTTTTGCCCCGTCAGTAGCAGCATAGGCCGGAACGGCCGCACCGCTCATAAGTGCCAGCACAAGCGCTGGCAGAAAAAATTTATGCGTAATCATTTGAGTGTCTCCTTTTTGTTATGACGCTTAGGAAACGGGGACAAGCGGCGACAGGTTCCTTTTATTCCACGTAGCCGCTAATACCCTCATAAAGACAGTACGCACTAACAAGCGCTATAAGCACGCGGCTGATGGATTTGAAATGCGTATCGCTCATGCGCTGGACAACAATCGCTGCGGCACTTGTTCCTGCAATCGAAGCAATAACAAGAATTATTGTCCAAACGGTATCAATACCCTCCGGCCATCCTCCCTTTCCCGATACCCAGGTAAGGAAGAGCCCGAAATAACCAAGGCGTACAACATGCATAACAGATTGTGTAAATGCCTTTGTGCTTATGATTTGCTGGCGTGTGAGCGGTGCGTTGATATAGAGCAGATCAAGCAGTGGACCCACGACACCCGCTGTCAAGTGCACAAATGTAAGCAAGGTTGCTGCAACAACCGTATGCCCCTTATTCATGATTGACAGATGCACGTACCGGCTGGCCAGCATAGAAATTATTGGCAGGCTGCCCATGAAAATAAGCGCCATGTTCTTGTCGGGTACGTAATGCAGCAATAGCATCAGCATACAACCTGCGGCTATGCCACAAAGATACCAGGGCAGTGCCGACCACACGATGTGTTTACGCCAGAGAAAGCACCGCCAGCTGTTCGATGTAAGCTGTATTGCCGCATGCAAAGACATGGCAGCGGCGACAGGCATGATGGACAAAAAAACGACCATTAAAATCATGCCGCCCAACATGCCGAACACACCGGACAACATGGATGTTGTAAAGACAGAAAACGTCAGAAGGGCAATAACTGACAGAGGCATTGGCTGGTTATTGCAGGAAAGCCACAGGCCGTCAATTTAACAGCGCGTTTAAAGATGCGCCGCCAATTTTACAACAGGGGCCTTCACTGCCACAGTGTTTTCCTCACTCGGGGCTTTGGGCGTAGGATAGATCTCTTCGGCCACGAGCCACATCAGTGTGATCAGGTTTTTGTCGGTGGAAACAAAAGCGCCGCTTTCGCGCTCGAAAAGGCCCGCGGCCAAGTTTTTCGGCAAAGAACCATTATACAACCCGATAGCCTTTTCGCAAAGATCGCCTATCCAAAATTCAGAACGCACAGGATTGTAAGCGGGGCGCTTCTCTGGCAACGACATTCTTTCTATCGTCTGCTGCAACGGGCCAACATCGCTTTGCTTAAGTGGTGGATTGTGAAAGCCTGCCGTATGTTCGGGAACAACGGACTCGATCGTTGAAGCGGGTGCCAGCACATAAAACGGAATGCTTGCGGCGCGGCGAGCGGAGAGATAGTCGTACTCGAACTCTACACGCACCTCGCGAATAGCCATCGGGCCTGCGTGTTTGCGCATGGAGCCAAGTATATCATAAGCCGTACCGGCGTTTTGCCCGTCGCAAATAAGCCGTGACAACGCACGGACAAGCTGCTCCGGTTTCTCGGGATGTACTGCTTTCGCTGCAAACTGGCCAGCCAACGCTTCGGGAGCGTAACTGCTTTGACGCTCCCAAAAAGGTTGCAAACGCATAGGACTTCTAAAGACCTGCCCAAGGGTCTTTTCAGAATCTGTCATAAGGACACACCCAATCTCTCTAATTTATTTTTTTATTTTACAAACAGGTATCAGAGATGATTGGTTATGTCAATATTGGCCGTTAAGCGCGGTTTTGGGTATAAAGTTCAGATACGCGTTTCCAATTAACCACGCCCCACCATGCTTTGAGGTAATCTGCGCGTTTGTTGAAATAACGAAGATAGTAGGCGTGTTCCCACACATCGTTTCCAAGAAGTGGTGTGCCCTTGACTTTGGCGTCATCCATAAGCGGATTGTCCTGGTTGGGGGTTGAAGTAATTTCAAGCAGTCCTTTTTTATTGAGAATGAGCCAGACCCAACCTGAGCCAAATTGTTTTGTGCCCCCTTCTTCAA
>JAPJRC010000005.1:0-37053 GCA_030824805.1 Micavibrio sp. | reverse complement strand
TCGAACCAAAGCTTTTTTTGACTGCTTCTGCCAGTTCTTCCGACGGTTCGGTTTTTTCCGGCGTCATAATATTCCAGAAGAATGTGTGGTTCCAATGACCACCACCATTGTTGCGCACGGCTTTGTTGTGTTTGGAAACGCTACCTATAATCTCTTCAATGGTTTTGCCTTGCAGCTTTTCGTCCTTTTCGACTTCCTTGTTGAGGTTGTCAATATAGGCCTGATGATGTTTTCCATGGTGTAAGGACATGGTTTGCGCATCGATAACTTTTTCCAGCGCATCTTTCGCATAAGGAAGTTCTGGGAGCGTAAAAGGACCTATTGTCGCAGGTTGGTCTGCGGCGGCCATTGCTGGAGAAATAAATCCTGTTTTTGCTATGGAGTTCAAGGCGGCGATACCGAAAGGCAATGCGCCCAGATAGCCCAGAAATGTTCTTTTCGATATAACATGTGTCATGGTCAAAATGCTCCTGTAAAGATTTGTAAACGCGAGAGTTGAGCTAGGGTTCCGCTGCAGGCCGTCAAGCAAGCGGCATCAAATTCTGTGCACGCGCAACAATTCCTGTTGGAGAGGCAAATCTTCTCTGATAGATTCATTACAGGTTACGTTTGATTCGCTTCTTACCAAGGGATCTCCTTGAATCCAGACACAAACACAAACCCCGCTGCCATCAGAGGCGTTCTAAATGAGCGCGTATCGGAGGGCTCGATTGTTCTCAAAAATAGAATTGATTATCGCCGCAGGATAAGCATCCCGCGGCATTTTTGTTTCTAGCCCAAAGCCTTCACCCCCAACGCCCCACACACAACAGGAAGGATTCGCCAATGTCGAAAAAACAAAAAAAGAATTTCAGTGAAAAGGGCCGCATGCACAAGAACGGGAATGTCGTACATCCGACATTTATGGATGACACTGGCTGGCATCCCCTTGACGGTGAAATCGATCAGGCCCGTGATAAAAGCTATGTGAAGACGGTGCGCCCGCGTACAGAAGGCCAGCGCGAACTTATGGAAGCTATCGCAAGCCACAATCTCACACTTGCAATCGGTCCTGCCGGCACAGGCAAAACCTATCTGGCTATTTGTGCCGCTGTCGAAGCATTGGAAAAAGGCAAGGTAGAAAAAATCATTCTCTCACGCCCCGCTATGGAAGCTGGTGAATCGCTGGGCTATCTCCCCGGGGATATGCACGAGAAAATGGCACCGTATCTACGCCCTCTTTATGATGCTCTGGGCGATCGCCTTGGCGGGAAAAAAGTGCGCCAGTACATGGACGAAGGCACGATCGAAATCGCACCTGTCGGCTTTATGCGCGGCCGCACGCTGAATAACGCTTACATAGTCATCGATGAAGCCCAGAACTGCACCTACGGGCAATTGAAAATGCTGCTCTCGCGTCTTGGCTGGAACTCCACGATGGTGGTAACAGGTGACCCGGGGCAATCGGACCTTCTCCCCGGCGTTTCAGGCCTTGACGAGGTTGCCCGCAAATTCGAGGCTTTGCCAAATATTGCTGTGGTTCGCCTTGCCCAGTGCGATATCGTGCGGCATCCTCTGGTCGCAGAAATGCTAGAAGTTCTTTAGGAAACAAGCCATTCGAAAACACCGGCCTTAGTGCCGGTGTTTTTATTTATGGGTAGCTTTGGATTTCCAGCCGGGATGTTTCAAACGCACAATACGGTCATACCGTTCGCCGGATCGGGTGGAAGGAAATTCCGCAATCGATGCAAGCTTTCTTATACGCGCCTCGTCCACGGCATCTCCTCCATCGCGTGCGCGTTCAGACACCCTGCGCAAACATTCTTCCAGAGGTACAAAAAAACAGACATAGGTCACGCTGTGTGTGGGAGAAAGCAACCTGTAGATCACATCACGCTCCGCGCGTGTCAGGTTAACCTGATCCCAGATAAACGGCTTTTTTTCATCACGAAAACGGTCAATGTCCTGCTTAAAAGCTGCGACAGCCATGCGATAAAATTTATCAAAGCCTTCCGCATAAGAAAGCCCAGCATCGTATGACATACGCTCTATATGCGCATCGGTGGAGAGAACGGGATATCCGCCTTTGAAATCCCACGCCCATGTGCTTTTACCGCTGCCGGGTAATCCCACAAGAACGATCGCCTCGGGTTTCTTTTCGCGGATAGACTTTAATTTCAAGCCCATATATAAACGCCCCATGAACAAACAGCGCCTTATCATTCTCCTGCTTGCCGTTGTTGCCGGATTTTCCGTTGCGGCCCTCGCCCTTCTTTTGCAGAAAACAAAGCCGGAGCGTGAAACGGGGCTGATCGCGGTTACAGAAGATGCGTTCGGCGGCCCTTTTTCGTTGATCGATCATAACGGGAAAAGCGTTACCGAGAAAGATTTTGCTGGAAAATACCGCTTAATTTATTTCGGGTTCACGTATTGCCCTGCGATATGCCCAACAGAACTTTCGAAAATTACAACGACATTGAACATGCTGGGTGACAAATCAGAGCAGATTTTGCCGATATTTATCACCGTCGATCCCGAACGCGACACGGCAGAGAAAATGAAAAATTATGTCTCTTTGTTTCATCCCTCTTTGATCGGTCTGACCGGATCGCCGGAGGCCATAAAACAGACGCTGAAAGAATATAAGATCTACGCATCCAAACGTCAGGACGAGAGTATGTCGGATTACACGATGGATCATTCCTCGTTTATCTATTTTATAGCCCCTGACAACCGACTGCTGCACATCTTTAAAATGCAGGACAATGCGGAAATGATGGCGCAAACCATCAATTCCTGGCTCAGCCAAAACCACCAATAGTCATAATGTCTAATAATTTTTGTGCGCCGCAAGACTCTTAAGCCCTAGCCCTTCCCGTTAGAATTTTATAAACTTTTCAGACCTATCTTCGAGGCGGGTTTCACACTTCCTCATTTCAGTCAGGAGAGATAAATGACACATAAACTTATTCGCGTTTCACTTCTTACAGCCGTGTGCGCCGCTGCCGTCTCGACAGGTGCCAATGCTGCTGGTTTTTACATTCAGGAACAATCCGTGTCCGGACTCGGTACGGCATTTGCTGGCGCATCAGCCGACACGCCAGATGCTTCGACGATTTTCTACAATCCTGCGGGCATGACCGAACTTGACGGTATGCAGGCATATTTTGGCGCAAACGTTCTTTTCCCATCCGCCGATTTCGACAATGACGGCTCGACAATTGCAACGCCCGGCACAGGCGGTGCTGCCGTTCCAATCGTAGGCAACGATGGCGGCAATCCGTTCGATGCCGAGATTGTACCGCAAGCTTATTTTGCAACACCCCTATGGGACAATCGCGTATGGGCCGGTATTGGCGTTAGCGCACCTTTTGGCCTTGCCAACGAATATGACGAAGGTTTCGTCGGACGTTACAATTCTACGAAAAACGAATTAAGGACGATTGACATTGAGCCAGCGCTTGCTTGGAAAGCTACAAATTGGCTATCTATTGGAGGCGGCTTAAGCATTCAGTATGTTGATGCCAATTTGCAAAACGCTATCCCTTTTCCGGGTCTTGGCGGACCTTCCACTGCAACGGACGGTAGAACGCGTCTCACTGGCGATGACTGGTCCACCTCGCTTAATCTAGGCGTTTTGTTGAAACCCACGGATACCACCAAGATTGGGGTTAATTTCCGCGAAGGCACCAGCCATACGCTAAAAGGAGATATCGACACTACTCTGCCGCTCGGTGTTCCCGGTGGCGGCACGACAATTAGCGTTCCTGGCTCCGCGGAACTCGACCTGCCGAATATGATTCAAACGGGTATTTCGCAAAAAGTAACAGATGAACTAACCTTGCTTGGAAGCGTAAACTGGTATGAATGGTCAAACTTTAATGATATCCCGATCAATTCACCTGCAGGGCTTTCCATTAGCGAACAAGGCTATGAAAATACATGGGGCTTTGCCGTTGGTGCGCGTTACCGTCTCAACGATCAATGGCTATTGAAAACGGGTGTGCAGTATGACCAAACTCCCACGGTCACGGAATTCCGCTCAACACGTATTCCTGATGGAGATCGCCTCTGGTTTGCTGCAGGCGCTACGTACTCGCTGACTCAAAATATAGATCTCGATTTCTCGGGCGCATATATCACCATCGTTGGTAAAGAAAGAATCGATCTTTCAGACAATCCGACCGCAGCTCTGGGTGTTGCAACGACTGCCACAACAACTGGCGATTCCAGTGGCGATGTTTTTGTTGGTGCCGCAGCCGTAAAATTCAAATTCTAGTCACGGGGCATTGCCCAAAAGAAAATCCCCGCTTAGGCGGGGATTTTTTTATCTTCATTCTTCGAGCATTCCGTTGAGTTTAAGCGCGAGCCCCATGGAGCCGCTGACTTTAAGTTTACCCATCATAAAAGCAATGTTCGGGTCCTGGTTGCCGGACAGGATTTTCTCGAATGTCTCAATTGAAGTTCTAAGAGTTACTTCGGCTTCGTCGTCATTGTTGGAAACAACCACCGGATTCTGTGTGGCATCAACGAACAGAATACCTTCATCGTCGAAATCAAATTTTGCGGTATGGTTAAATCCCACCATGCGGGTTTTGAGTTTTTCTGCAATATCTTCGAGGGCCATATCAATCTCCTGTTTGTAAAGTTTACGGGTAAAGCCCCATATTGTCGATCAATCTTGCACGTCCCAGCCATGCGGCCGCAAGAAGACGCAGATTTCTATCGCCATTGTCGGGCTGTTCAAGCGTATCGGCATTGCGGGCCGTGACATAATCGACCTTTTCAAAGCCAGCGCGTAGCAGCGCCTCGCGCGCATTGTCTTCGGCAGCGTTTACACTTTGGCCGGCTGCTATAGCCGCACCCATATCCTTCATAATTTTATTGAGCTGGATTGCAATCTTGTACTGATCCTCATTCAAATAGGCGTTACGGGAAGACAACGCCAAGCCGTTCTGATCACGCACCGTAGGCACACCTATAATCTGTACAGGTATATTCAGATCTGCCGTCATATGTTTGATTACCTGCAATTGCTGGTAATCCTTTTCACCGAACAATGCGATGTCGGGCATACATTGCAACAGCATTTTGGCGACAACCGTTGCAACACCTGAAAAGAAATGCGGACGGAACTCCCCTTCCAGCGGCGCGGATACACCGTTTACAGTGATAGTCGTTGCAAAACTCGCCGGATATATTTCTTCCGGTTGGGGCAGATAAACCGCGCTGGCATTGGCTGCACGCAGTCTTTCAAGATCGGCCTCAACAGTGCGCGGGTAAGAGCCAAAATCTTCGGTCGGCGCGAACTGCTTTGGGTTCACAAAAATATAGGGAATACATATGTCGGCTTTGGCAAGCCCCTGGCGCACAAGTTCGATATGCCCGTCATGAAGCGCCCCCATCGTGGGCACAAACGCAATTGTCCGGCCTGCCTTGCGTTGATCCGCCACGAAAGCGCGCAATGCGGCGATGCTGTCCAGTGTTCTCATGCGAGCGATTATGCCGCTAACAGCTCTTCAAAGACAAGCAGGAATGAGGCCAGTTGCATGGCCAAGCAAGCCACGGCGGGGCGTGGAAATTGGCTTTTTTTCGAATGCAGCAAATCGCCCAGTTCTTTTATCCCGGTCTCGAGGCGCTTGGCTTCGTCATGATAGGTTTTGTTGCAGGCAGTGAATACCGTCACGGTGCCTTTTACATGCAGTGGACGACAATGTGCTATTTCGCGTACACAATCACGGAGCAATTCTACGGCATGAATATTCTCATCCAGAAGCTCTTCCATGTTTTCTTCACTAATGCTGACTTTAGGGTCTGCAAGACGGCGTTGCAGTTCGCCAGGTTGAAGATTGTCTGAAATTGCATGCGTGCTGGCCGCCAGTGCTTTGAAAAGCAAATGAAGCTTTTCTATTTTCTCTGCCGGATGAAGATCATCCGTAATGCCTTTGCGCTGTTTGTACTCTTCTAAAGTTGACTTTCGGCGACAGGAGGTCGTCCCGCCGTTAATCGGATAACTCTGGCCCATTGTTTTTCTTTTTCTTAAAACGCCGTTTCTTGCATTTCCATCAGGCTTTTCGCACCTGACAGCACCATTTTCTGGCGGGCGTCGGCTTCGGGGAGCATGCGTTCAAAGAAGAACCGTGCGGTCAGTATCTTTGACTCGTAAAACTCTTTCTTTCCGGAGTCGGTGTCCGTCTTCAATTTTTCGGCGGCAACTTTAGCCATACGGGCCCACATATATCCTAAGGCTACAAGCGCGAACTGGCGTAGGTAGTCAGAGGATGCGGCTCCCGCTTCATTAGGGTCTTTTAGACCCTTCTGGGCAATCATGGCCGTCGATTGCTGTAATTTAGCAAAAGCTTTTGCCAGCGGGAAGACAAATTCTTGGATTGATTCATCCATTTGATTTTGTTCTATAAAATCACTTACCGGGTGAAAGAAGCGGCGCAGCAGACGGCCGAAACCGACCCCCATTTTACGTCCCACAAGGTCTAACGCCTGCACCCCGTTGGTGCCTTCATATATTTGTGCAATACGGGCGTCGCGGGCATATTGTTCTACGCCATACTCCCATATGTATCCATGCCCGCCATGTATCTGGATAGCGTGGTTGGCGATTTCAAAACCCATGTCGGTCTGGTATGCCTTGATGATCGGCGTCATAAGAGCGACAAGATCTTCGGCTTCTTCGCGCACATGCGGATCAGGGTGCTTTTCGCTTTTATCAAGCGCCATACCGACCCAGAAAGACATGGCGCGGCAACCTTCGGTGACAGCCTTTGAAATCAGAAGCATGCGGCGCACATCCGGATGCACTATGATCGGGTCGGCCGGTTTCTCCGGATACTTAGCGCCGTCCAGAGCGCGCATCTGCAAACGATCCTTGGCATATGCCAGCCCGTTTTGATACGAAACTTCCGCAAGACCCAGCCCCTGCATGCCGACACCAAGGCGAGCGGTGTTCATCATGGTGAACATCGCACGGAGGCCTTTGTGCGCTTCCCCGACCAACCAGCCTTTGGAATCTTCGAAATTTATGACGCAAGTGGCAGAGCCTTTAATACCCATTTTGTGTTCGATGGAGCCGCATGTAACGGCGTTAACACCCATAGTGTCGGGCAGGTATTTCGGCACGACAAAGAGGGAAATACCCTTCACGCCTTCCGGCGCATCGGGAAGCTTTGCCAGAACGAGGTGAATAATGTTACCGGTCAGGTCATGCTCTCCGGCTGAGATGAAAATCTTCGTGCCCGTAATGTTGTACGAACCATCGCCGTTAGGGATTGCCTTCGTTCTTATCAAACCAAGATCGGTGCCGCAATGTGGCTCGGTCAGACACATCGTGCCGGACCATTCGCCTGTAACGAGTTTCGGCAGATACGTGTCTTTTTGCTCATCGGTGCCGTGCAGGTAGAGCGCATTGTAGGCGCCTTCGGAAAGGCCCGGATACATCCCGAATGACATGTTCGCCGAACAAATCATTTCCTGAATCGCAAAGCCTACCGTCACGGGAAGGCCCATGCCGCCATATTTAGGATCACTGACAGCGCCACACCATCCCGCCTGCGAGAAAGCATCATATGCTTCTTTAAAACCGGTAGGGGTGCGCACCTTCCCGTTTTCCCAGGTGCAACCTTCCTTGTCGCCGCTCTGGTTGATCGGGAAGAGAACCTCTTCACACATTTTTGCGGCTTCCTCGAGCACCGAATCGATAAGATCGGGCGTTGCATCCTCATACCCCGGTAAAGATGAAAGGCTTTCGGCGCCGAGCACATCGTGCAGCACGAATTTCATATTTTCGAGAGGGGCTTGATAAACAGGCATGTAAGGGTCTCCGCGGCTGGTTTGATCGGAATAAGATGTTCTTTTTCCAGTGTAAGTCAAAACAGGTTAACGGCTATTAAAAATTTAATTGCCATAACCTAAAACGGTCCCGATTGCTGCATCCGCGTCATTGGTTCTTCTAAAAAAATTTTAACGTTATTTTTGTGTCAGGTGGCCAATGCCAATGATTCCGCGGACTACGCGACAGGAGTGATTTAGTACTGATTTTACAGGACCAAATCACTCCTATTGCCATAAAAAATTCATGTTGAATTTGGTTTTTGATGGGCATATCAGTTGTTGCTGACGATGCATTTTTCAAGAACAGGAGATCGTCAAATGCCAGACCTCGACCCGATACTTCTCGCCCGCATCCAATTTGCCTTCACGGTATCATTCCACATCATTTTTCCGGCCTTTACGATCGGTCTTGCCAGCTGGCTGGCCGTTGTCGAGGGGCTTTGGCTGAAAACACGCAGGCCGGTATACAAGGAAGTTTATAAATTCTGGGTCAAAATCTTTGCCGTATGCTTTGGCATGGGTGTGGTATCCGGCGTTGTCATGTCATACCAGTTTGGTACCAATTGGTCTGTCTTTTCCGATAGAACGGGTAACGTCATGGGGCCGTTGCTTGCCTATGAGGTCCTGACCGCATTTTTTCTGGAATCTTCGTTTCTCGGCATCATGCTGTTCGGCTGGAACCGTGTATCGGACCGCATGCATTTTTTCTCCACGCTTTGCGTTGCGATAGGTACATGCATTTCGGCTTTCTGGATTCTCTCCGCCAACAGTTGGATGCAAACCCCGCAAGGACACCGCATAGACGAACTGGGCATCATGCACCCTGTTGACTGGCTTGAAATCGTCTTCAACCCTTCTTTCCCCTACCGCCTCACACACATGCTGACAGCGGCGTATCTGACAACATGCTTTGTCGTAGGCGGGATTGGCGGTCTCTATCTTTTCCTGAGAAAACATGTTGAGCATGCCAAGGTAATGATCACTATGGCAGTGTTTTTTGCTGCAGTCTTTGCGCCGCTGCAGATTTTTATCGGGGACCTGCATGGCCTGAACACTCTGGAACACCAACCTGCGAAAGTTGCCGCTATGGAAGGGCACTGGGAAACATCTGGTAATGTACCGCTATTGCTGTTCGGCTGGCCGGATCAAGAGACCGAAACCACAAAATACAAGGTAGAAATTCCGAACGGTGCGAGCCTCATCCTCACCCACAAGAAAGAGGGCGAATTAAAAGGTTTGAAAGAATGGGCCAAGGAAGACCGGCCCCCCGTGGCGATTGTCTTCTGGTCTTTCCGCATAATGGTTGGAATCGGCATATTGATGATGCTGACAGGTTTTGCAGGCGTCGTTCTGTTCGCCATGAAAAAACTTTACACGGCACGCTGGTTCCATGGCTGGACGGCCGCGATGATACCATCCGGCTTTATAGCGGTGCTGGCAGGATGGTTTGTCACCGAAGTGGGGCGCCAACCCTGGACCGTTTACGGGGTTTTGCGCACCCGGCACAGTGTATCGCCGGTACTCCCTGAATATATCGCCCTGTCTTTGTTGATATTCATCATCGCCTACATCTTCATATTCGGCATGGGCTCGTATTACATCATGAAACTTATTGCAAAAGGCCCTGAGAAACTGGCCGACAAGAACGACAAACGCGAGACCTACGGATCGCACGGTGTTGAAAACCCCGCCATTGCTGGCGACGAGAAAGGATCCCAATAATGTTTTCCTTTGCTGAATACATAGATCTTCCCCTGATATGGGGCGCTATTATTGCCACCGGCGTTCTGCTCTATGTTTTGCTGGACGGTTTTGATCTTGGCGTGGGTATCCTCTTCCCTTTCGCGCCAGACGATAAATGCCGCGACCGGATGATGAATTCCATCGCGCCCTTCTGGGACGGTAACGAGACATGGCTTGTGCTTGGCGGCGGCGGATTGTTTGCGGCCTTCCCTATGGCCTATTCCATTGTCATGCCCGCACTTTATGTCCCTGTAATCCTGATGCTGATATGCCTGATTTTCCGCGGCGTGGCGTTCGAATTCCGCTTCAAGGCAGATACTTCGAAAAAATTGTGGGACTATGCGTTCCATTTCGGCTCGCTCGGTGCGGCTTTCCTGCAGGGCGTTATTCTTGGTGGCATCGTGCAAGGCATAGAAGTTGAAAATCGTGCCTTCGCGGGCGGCCCGTTCGACTGGCTGAGCGGATTCTCCATTATGACCGGCTTTGGAGTTCTAGCCGGCTACGCGCTTTTGGGTGCAACCTGGATGTATATGAAAGGTGAAGGCGAATTGCAGGTCTGGGCGCGCAAATGCGCACGATATGTGTTCATTTATGTCCTCGGCTTTATGGCGCTTGTTAGCATTTGGGTGCCGTTTCTGGGCGTAAAAATAGAAGAACGCTGGTTTGGCGGAAACAGCATGTTTTTTCTTGTACCCATTCCCGCACTCACAGGCGTGCTGTTCGTTTTTCTCTGGCGTGGACTTTCGTGGAAGCACGATTCCAGCAAGCGTGACATGATCCCTTTCCTGCTCACGCTAGGCATATTCTTGATGGGCTATATCGGCCTTGCCGTCAGCCTGTGGCCAAACATTGTCCCCTACGATGTTACACTCTGGCAGGCTGCTGCAGCGCCGGAATCCCTGTCGCTTATGTTGCTCGGTGTTGTCATCATGCTGCCTGTCATTCTGGCCTACACTGGCTGGTGTTACTATATTTTCCGCGGTAAAACGGACGAGAAGCATGGTTACTGAAAAACAGAAACAGTGGCTTTGGATGATCGGCCTTTGGCTGGCGGGATTCTGCACGCTGGGCGTTATCAGCATGATCATTCGCGCCATTATGAACATCGGCGGGTAGTTATTTCTTGTCCGGCTTGCCTTCGCGGATCATGAACTGGATGTGGTCACGGACTTTGTCCTGATCGGCAGCCTTGATCTTGGCCTTGGCCTGCTCTATGGCGGATTGCTGTTTTTTCAAAAGCGCTTCCTTGATCTTTTCAAGCGTCTCGTCGCCTATCTCTGCACGAGCGGCGGCAGCATTGGCCTTGGCCTGCGCCATAATTTGTTCGCGTGTTGGCTTTCCGGCGTTTTCCGGCCCTTTTCCACCCTTGTCGCCATTCTTGGCTTTGTTTTTCTTTTTCCAAAACATGGCTCTATTAAACCATCCTTAACCCAAATAAGCGACCTTAATCATTGGACAATTTTATCTTAGTCATATTAGGGGTCTAGCATGTCTGAACAGCCGCACTTGAAAACCGTAGGCGAACCTGCGGCAGGGTATAATGATCTCAAATATTACTTCTCCAGTCTGAACACGCTTTTCTCAATACGTGGCATGCTTGCGGTGGACATGATGACGGCCATGCCAGCAGGGGCGTTGAACAGACGCCTGCATGACATCTCGGCCGTAACAAAACGTATTTACGTGGAAACCACCACCCCGGCCGTTACCAAGCTGCTGGACCAAGTGGAATCAGCCGCCACCAATGGCACCAGTAACTGGAACGCGTGGGATCTGGCCAACCTTGCAGAAATGCGCCGCATACATTCGCATTTGTCCGCTTTGCCTCCCGATCTTTACATTGCCTCCGTACAAATCGCCAGCGAGGGCCGCAAACGCCATTCTGCCGCCATGCAAGGGCAAAGCTGGAATGACATCCAGCCTTACATGACCCAAGTGGTCGATCTGTATCGCCGTATCGGTGAACTGAAACAAAAGAAATTCGAGGTAAAAACGCCGTACAAAGCGCTTTTGTTGGGTTATGCCAGCGATATATCGCTAACCCAAATGGACGCGCTTTACGATTCCCTGCTGGAGCCACTCGGCAAAATCCGTGACCAGGCGCTCGATAAGCAAAAGAGCCTGCCAGCGCCATTACCGCTCGACGGCGACTTCGGCCGCGGCGACCAGATGTGGCTGAATAAGACCATTCTTGAAATTATGGGTTTCGATTTCACGCGCGGTACTTTGCAGGTCACACATCTTTCTCCTATGGCAGGCGGTTCCGCCGAAGACACGCGTATTCTTGTCCGCTGCGGCGATTCCAACAACTTCCTCGACTCCATGGAAGACACGCTCTATCAGGGCGCACGCGGCCTTTACCTCCAAAATTTGCCGCAGGATTGGGCCACACAGCCTGTGGGACAAGACCTTGGCTCTCTGATGATGAATTCACTGTCTACCCTGTATGAAACGATCATAGGACGCACACCGCAATTCTTTGACTTTATCTCGACAAGAGCCGAGGGTGTGTTCCGCCAGTTCAGAAACAAATCCTTTGAGCCGGAAAATCTTTATCGCCTTAAGAAAGTCATCACCCCTTCCGCGCGACGCAATGAAGCCGACGAATTGACAAAGGTTTTCCATGACGTCATGCGCTACCGCATTGAACGCGACCTCATCAACGGGTCTCTGGATGTAAAAGACCTGCCGGAACGTTGGAACGAAGAAAGCCACAGATATCTCGGCATTGGTCCTGTCGCTGAAACCGAAGGTCCGCTGCAAAACCCTGACTGGTTTACAGGTCGTTTCGGTTTTATTCCTACCAACACGCTTTCGCATATTATCGCGGCAACATTGCATGAAAAGCTCTATTCCGACATGCCGAATTTGTCCGACATGGTGCAGCATGGGGATCTGAAGCCTATCAACACATGGCTCAAGAACAATATTCATGCCAAGGGCCGCAGTGTTGGTGCCCTGGAGCTGATACAAAATGTTACGGGTGCGGAACTATCGGCGCAGCCTTTGTTGCAGCATCTGGAACGCCGATACTTGAGCGAGAAGCGCTAATCCTCTAAAACGAGAGTATGAATTACCGCCATATCTATCATGCGGGCAATTTCGCCGATGTCATGAAACATCTGGCGCTATGCCTTGTAATCGATCATCTCAAAAAAAAGGATGCGCCGTTTTGCGTTATCGATGCACATGGCGGCATCGGCCTATATGATCTGAACTCCATACAGGCTATGAAAACCCGCGAATGGGAATCCGGTATCGGAAAATTCAAAAACGAAAACGATAAGGACTTTTTGCTCTATCAGACCCTGGTACAGGAATATATGCAGCAAAAGCTATATCCCGGCTCGCCTTTGTTCGCTGCAAGAATGCTCCGCGAACAGGACAGACTAATCGCAAACGAACTTCATCCCGAAGATGTAGAAACACTGCACGGTAACCTGCACAAATATAAGAATGCGCGCGTAACACATCTCGACGCTTATGAATGTATACGGGCAAACATTCCGCCAAAGGAAAAACGTGGCCTTGTTCTGATAGACCCGCCCTTCGAGAAAACGGATGAATTCGAAACATTGACCAGACAAATGACCGAGTGGCAGAAACGCTTTGCCAATGGCGTCTATCTGCTCTGGTACCCCATAAAGGCCAATCCGGCTATTGCCCGCCTGAAACGTGCCGCAACCGACCTTGGAATACCCCGCACCTGGTGTGTGGAAACGCTCTTGTACCCCGCCAGCCAGCCCGACAGTTTCAATGGCAGCGGGCTCATCCTCTTCAACGCACCCTACCAGGTGCCGGAACGCATGTCGGCCATTCTGCCCCTCCTGAAGGCGCGTATGGGGCTCCTGAAGACGCCGACAAGCTGGCTAACACCGGAGTAGAGCCTGCAACTGTTGCATTAGGGCAACAGATTGCGGAAAACATTAGAGCACCCCCGCGTCGTGCGTGCGTCATCCACATTTATGAAACGGGCAAAAAACGGCAGATTTCTGCGGCCTGCAGAGGTTTACCAACAGAGCTATACATGCCTATACTCTGCATTGCTCTAACGTACAATCATAGGCCATTGCCTTGACTTTATTGGCAATTCCTTCATATTCGCAAACGGTTTAACTCTTTTGTTGGGAGATTATTGAGATGACCAAATTTGCAAAAATCGTGTCCGTTCTGGCCGTTGTTCTTGCTCTGGCTGCTTGCAGCACGGGCCGCGCCCAAGACGAAAGCGTCGTTAACGGCGATGCCACGTTCTCGAGCGCACAATCCAAGTAATTTACTTGGTTTGACTCAATTTAAAAGCCGCCTTATCGGGCGGCTTTTTTATTGTCATAGAGTAAAAGGTCATCCGTATAGGATGGCCTTTTTGTTAGTTACGAAGGGGTTTGCCCTTTTCGAGCATATGCCCGACCCGGTCCATGGTTCCGGGATTGCGCACCAGATGCACGAATTCCTCGCGCTCCAGTTTATACAAATCGTCTTCGGTAACCGGCTTTGTCCAATCGGCCTTGTCGCCGCCTGAAAGAACACGGGCCACAGCGCCCGACACCGTTACATCGTAGGGCGTCGCCTTGCCGTTCTTGCGCATGTCTGCCACAGCCATATCGAGCGCGAGCTTTCCGGACGGACCCGGCAAACGGATATCGGTGACAGGTTCTGGCGCCTTGTAATCCTTCGCAAGCTCTATGGCCTTTGCCTTGGCATCGAATAGAAGGCGATCACGATTCATCGTAATTCCATCGGTTTTTTTGAGATATCTGATCTCCTTGGCTTCTTGCGCAGATTTGGCAACACGCGCAAGCGCGATGGTTTCAAACGCCTTGCGGACGGCACCCATCGGCGTATTCTTCGGAGAGAACCACATTTTGCGGCCCTTTGTGTTTTTATCATACTGCTCGCGCTCTTCTTCCTGATAACGCAGCAACATTTCTTTGCAGCCACCCCAGCCTGGAATCAACCCAACCCCGACCTCTACAAGACCACAATAGGTTTCGGCGTGTGCCTGAACATGGTCTGCGTGCAGCAAAATTTCGCAACCGCCACCAAGCGCCATACCCGAAGGTGCGGCGACAACAGGGAACGGCGCGTATTTGAGCGCTTTGTAGATCTTCTGACCACCGGAAACCAGCTCTTCGATTTGTGGCCACAAGGCAAGGTTGATCGCAAACAAGGCAAGCCCGAGGTTGGCACCGGCCGAGAAGTTTGAACCTTCATTGTAAATCACCATGGCTTTGTATTGATCGCCCTTGGTGATGAGCTTGATCGCCTGCTGGTACGCATCGAACACCTGTTCGTCCAGCGCGTTCATTTTGCCCGTGAATTCCACACATAGCACGCCATCGCCAATATCCCAGACAGATGCAGAACCTGTCTTCACCAACGGTTTGGAATTCAACTTGATGTCTGAGAGCAATAACACGCCTTCTGCACGCGGAACCGCATGGTATTTTCCGTCTGTACCGAAGTAAGTGAGTTTTCCACTTTCCACTTTGTAGAAAGATCCTTCGCCGACCTGCTGCAGCAATTTCGGCACTTCAATCCCTTCGGTCTTCAATTTTTCGGCAAACCATTTTGGGCCGAGATCATCGATCATCTCAAAGGGACCTTTTTTCCAATTGGTGCCAAGGCGCATGGCTTCGTCCACTTCGGCAACGCTGTCGGCAATCTCCGGAACCAGCGATGCGGCATAGACGAGCGTATCGCGCAGCACTTTCCACGCATACTGGCCGCCCTCATCGTCGGCCGTCACGACGCCTTTGATTCCTTTTTTACCAGCTTCCATCGAAGCCAGTTTAGGCTTGGATGCTTTCTTGTAACCGTCTTCGCCGAATGAAGGTATCTGCAGGTCCAGCGCTTGTTTTTCTTTTGAACCATCGGGTTTCAATCGATAAAAACCACCCTTGCCTTTGCGGCCGGTGTAGCCCGCTTTTATCATGCCTTCGATAAACGGATAATCTTTATAAATCTTGCGGTAGGAATCTTCCTTCGGCAACGTCGATAACAAAGAATTTGCAAGGTGCGGCATAAGATCCACGCCAACAAGGTCTATCAATCCGAACACACCCGTTTTCGGAATACCGACAGGCTTTGACAAAACGGCGTCGGCAACTTCGATGGAAACCTTGTCCGCCACGGCGACGTTCAACGCGCTTTGCATGAAATAGGTCAGAATGCGGTTAACGATAAAGCCCGGCGTGTCCTTACATTTCACAACGCCTTTGCCGAGCTTGATATCGCAGAATTCCGTTACGGTTTTAACGACGCCAGCATCCGTGTCCTTGCCGACAACGATTTCAAGAAGACGCAGATAACGCGGAGGGTTGAAAAAGTGGGTGATTAGGAAGTTTTTCTTTGCATCTTGCGAAAGCGGCTGGACCAGCATTTCCAGAGGGATGGTCGATGTGTTCGAGGAAAGGATCGCACCCTTTTTCATGTGCGGTGCGATTTTCTCATATGTCGCGTGCTTGATTTTTAGGTCTTCCAGAACGACCTCGACAATCCAGTCGCAATCTTCGAGCAACTTGAGGTCGTCTTCAAGATTGCCCGGCGTGATCAGCTTTGCATTCTTTGTCGACATCAACGGCGCGGGATCGGTCTTCAGAAGTTTCTCAATCGCGCCTTTGGCAATCTTGCTCCGGTCGCCGCCCTCTTCCAGATTTTTGGGCACTATGTCGAGCAAAACCACGGGAATTCCGGCGTTGGCCACCTGCGCGGCTATACCGCTCCCCATCACACCCGACCCGATGACGGCAACTTTTTGAATTGTCATATATTTTAACCTCTGGCTGGCAATCACATTTCAGGAATAATCATAGCGCGAAATGGTTAAAAAGGCAGTCGGGAATCGTAAAATTTACGGGAATCAGATAGTGCGGGAAGCCATGTAATCTCGCGTCTGCGAAAAGAACCGCTCCAGTGTGGCAAGCGTGGTTTCCATTTCATTGAATATCGGCCCAAGCGTGCGGAAACGGGTTTCCATCAACGTACGGACGGGCATTAAAACCGTCTGCTGTTGCTTGTAAGCCAGATCGGCGTCTGATTGCGGTCGTACCGCAAGCGATGCCATTTTCGCATGCTGGATGATCAATGCTTCTATCGAACCTATTTTGCCGAGCATATAACCCAGATTGAGCAATACCCTATATTGGAAAAGCATATAAGGGACGTTGAACTTTTCCAGAAATGCCTCAACCTTTTTTTCGTCCGAACGTAAAATAGTCGAAGGCAATGTGAGTTCTCCCGAATGCAGGACCAGAATACCCTGCAAACCCAGGTCTGCCGCCTTTTGGGAAAAAAGCGAAACAAGAAACGCTCCCGTGGCGCGAAGCCTGTCGCTGCGCCAATCTTTTACAATTTTTTCCGCGCGGGAAAATTCGCTGCGGCGCAAGGCGCCTTTGAACAATGTCAGTTGATGATCGCCCTCAGAACCCAAAACTCCCGGCAGCGCAGCCCCAAGTTCTTCCATAAGAGGATCGCTGTCTTGCAGCAAAACCTTCATATGTTCGAGTTTTTTGCGTTTTTTTTGCAGATCGGCCATTTCCGCATGCGCACGGCTTAACAACACACCCGTGCCATGATTGACCGCCATGGATTTGTCTTCCATGTCGAGCGTCTGATCCTTGGCAAAGTGGGCGATTTTGGCGCGCGTGCGTATCAGTGCGCGGTTCAGTTCCATGTAGCAGAGCGCATACCGGTAGAATTGCTTTTCGAACAGTGGCAACGCGTCCTGCGCCTCGCGCATGTTGTCACGCGAAATAGAACATGACGCCATGTTTTCCGTTCGGTCTTGTTCTTCGATACGCCAATCACGTACGAGAGAAAAATATCCTTGGCAAAGATGGCGGAGAATACGGTCCTTTGCCTGAAGCTCTGCACCATCGCTGGCTTTTTCGGCATCCTGTATCGTCTGCCAAATATTCATGTAGAATTGCCGCGCCTGCGCTTCCAGCGTAATGCCGTGAAGCTGAAACGCGAATTCCAGTTGCTCAGAATCGAGGAGTTGCACGCCTCTTCCTAACCGTAAATCATACCCATTTTCAGGATATCGAAGCGCGGTAAAGATTTATTAAGTTTTGCCTAAAATTTTAGGCGAATGTTGCAGGGCATAAAAAACCCCGCTTTCGCGGGGTCTTATCTAGACTGCTTCCAGAACGATCGCCGTTCCCTGACCGCCGCCAATACACATCGTGGCAAGACCGTATTTCTTTTTCTCGCGCTTCAGGAGAGAGGCAAGCTTGCCGACGATACGCGCACCGGAAGCGCCCAGCGGGTGGCCCATGGCAATAGCGCCACCATCGAGGTTCAGCGTGCTTTCGTTGATGCCGAGTTCCTTGATCACGGACATGCCCTGCGCCGCGAACGCTTCGTTCAGCTCGACAATGTCGATGTCCGAAATTTTCAAGCCTGCGCGCGCCAAAGCTTTTTGGGAAGAGGGCACAGGGCCAATCCCCATAATCTCGGCGCCGCATCCCGCGACACCCACCGATTTGATGCGGGCGAGTTTGGGCAATTTATGTTTGTCCGCATATTCCTCGGAGCAAACGAGAACCGCAGCAGCACCATCGGTAAGCGGTGACGCCGTACCGGCCGTGACCGTGCCGTTTTCGTCAAAAGCCAGTTTCAGGCCAGCAAGGCCTTCGGCGGTTGTTTCGGGCCGTATGGTGCCGTCTTCGGTAACGCCGTTGATCGGGACAATTTCATCCTTGAAATTACCTGCTTCACGCGCCTTGGCCGCCTTCTGATGCGAAGACACGGCGAACTTCTCCTGCTCTACGCGTGAAATCGAATATTTTTTCGCAAGATTCTCCGCCGTCTCGCCCATATTGATGTAAGCAGCGGGATAGCTTTCCGCGAGCTTTGGGTTGGGCATCGGATTGAAACCGCCCATCGGAATGCGCGTCATGGATTCGACACCGGCGCAGATGAACACATCGCCAGCCCCCAGTTGGATATAACCGGCGGCCATCTGGACCGTCGTCATAGAAGATCCGCAAAAACGGTTTACGGTGGCACCGGCAACCGAATTGGGAAGTCCGGCCAATTGCCCTACGATTTTGGCGAGGTTGAAGCCCTGCTCGGCCTCTGGGAAGGCACAACCCATCAGAATATCTTCGATGTCTTCGGCCTTAACACCGGTGTCCGCGATCAGTGCCTTGATAACTTCGGCGGCCATATCGTCGGGCCGAACCTCTGCCAGCGCACCCTTTCCGGCAAAGTGGAAGGGGGTACGTTTATAGCCGCAAATTACGACGGATTTTTGCATGGAAATTCCTCTCTTGGTCCCTACTGTACCGCACAAAAATGATAATCCGGTTAATAGTTTAATAGACAAATGGGGGGGCGGGCAACGGCTTTCAAGCCCCTGTATTCTCAGGACCGGTAGAGTGACAGTAATTTGAACTTTTGCTTTGACAGAGCGTTCAAAATCAGGCAGTCAGAAACCCTGCTTTTGACAACAAAAACAAAGCCCCACGGAGGGAATTTTGGCCGACCTTAAAGGATTGAAACGGATCTGCATGAGCTGCGGCGCCCGTTTTTACGATTTGAACAAGAAACCCATCATCTGCCCTTCCTGCAGTGTAGAATTTACGGGCGAGATAAAAGTTAAATCGCGACGTGGCAGACTGCCGAGCGAAATCGCCGGCAGCCAGGTAGATGAGGACACCGCTTCGGAAGAAACGGAAGACGAGGATAACACAGAGGAAATCGAGAGCGATGAGGAAACCGTCAGCCTCGATGAAATCGAGGAAGATGACGACGACGATAACGATGATGACATCGGTCTCGACGGTGACGATCTGGACATAGACGATCTGGATGACGACGACGATATCGACGATGATGACATCGATGAGGATATCGCCGAAGAAGACGAGGATAAATAGCCATCTCTTCCACGTATCATACTGTAACATTGAATGTGAAAGCCGGCCTGGACGATGAACAGGCCGGCCTTTTTTCCGTGTTGTTCGAGGACAGCGCGCTTTCCTTTTCGTCTAAAAAAGACAAGGGCGTATGGCAGTTTCTGTGGACCTTCGATACACATCCGGACGAAGGACACCTAAACGGCCAGTTCGAATGGGCCTGCGAGGAGCTGGAACTGGATGCTTCTTTACTGTCATACAGGATAGAGGAATTGCAGGACCGCGACTGGCTGGCCGAAAGCTACCGTGCGTTGCCGCCTTTCACCGTCGGTTCATTCTTCATCTACGGCTCCCATTATGACGGGCTGAAACCGGATGGCCAAATACCCCTTCTAATAGAGGCTGCAACGGCCTTTGGCTCCGGCGAACATGGCACAACGTCGCGCTGTATTCTTGCCATCGAGCATGTCAAAGCATCGGGGTTCATACCGCGCAACATTCTCGATATGGGCT
Organism: Micavibrio sp.; assembly: GCA_030824805.1. Lineage (GTDB taxonomy): Bacteria > Pseudomonadota > Alphaproteobacteria > Micavibrionales > Micavibrionaceae > Micavibrio_A. The sequence goes on along the minus strand of JAPJRC010000005.1, from coordinate 17,113 downwards.
GTGGATCGGGCATCCTTGCCGCCGCCGCTGCAAAACTCTGGCCGGATGTTCCTGTTTTTGCTGCGGACAACGATCCCGAATGCGTCATTGTGACGAACCGCCACCTGTTTTCGAACAACATTGCGAATGTTCATGCCTATCAAAGCGAAGGTTATGAGGCGCAAAGCCCTGTATGGAAAGACGCACCGTACGATTTCATCATCGCCAATATTTTGGCGGCACCCCTGATAGAAATGGCTGCCGAACAATCGAAAGCTTTGGCCGAAGGCGGTTATCTCATCCTGTCGGGCACCTTAAAGGAGCAGGCTGAACGCGTGGTCGCGGCCTATACTCCACACGGCCTGAAGCTTATCGCCGAGTTCCCCGGTGATGAATGGATGACGATGCTGCTGCAGAAATAGCTTCCTAACGTTCGCGCTGGGCGAAGTTTTTAACATCACTAAATGCGCGTTTGAGATCGGCGCCAAGGATGCGGTCGCCACGATACAGGAAAGCCTGTGTCGGGTGCAGTTTGTAGATGCGCAGCACCCGACCGACATCCGGCACTTGCCCGCGGTTGATTTGTTTGATCAGGAAAAGTGCTGCACTCACAGCGCGCGACGCAGAGCGCCGCGTATGCGGTATCGCCGTCGCATAGGTCTGTATATCCGTGATAAAACATTCGCGCGGCAGGCTCATATCGAACTTGTCGAGCAGGCTGAACGAGAGAACGGGATATTCGGTGCTTTCATTCAGAATAGAGTATTCCCAGCCATCGATGCGTATGTCATGGCGAAACAGTTTCGTATCGTTCTTGAAAAGCGGCATCGATTCGATCCGGTATTGGAGGCCGAAGATGCGTGCTGTGCTGATGTCCTTGGCAACGGATTGCCCGGAGGATGACTGGACGGAAGCGAACTGGCTCCATCCGGCCGGCGGCCACACTATATGTGTGTTCTCAAAACGACCCATAACTGCTCTCTCCTACACTCGTATGTCCGTATTTATAATTGTTCTTCGGACAGGCTTTCTTAGACACCCGCAGTACGTTAAAGCTAATAACTTTGTGAAGTGAATATAAGTAAAACTGAAAATATCTGAAAAATCAAGGCGCAATTTTACGAAACAATTGTATTTGAGTACAAAAACCGGTGAAATTTTATAATTCTCAAACTTATTCTTGAGAAATAATCCGAAAACGTAAAGCAATTAAATATAAGAAAACGAAATAATACATGAAGAGTTCCTGTAACTCGCTTACGCGGTGGAACAGCCCATGCCCTGTAATATGCTCTACAATTTCCTGAACAAGGTAAGGAACAGCCACACCAAGCGCCGGGACCACGAGACAAACTGGGGGATAGATTTTTTCGTATCTAGCGGGTAAGGCTTCCGGCTTCCAGCGGCGCAGGGCCGGAACGATTATCCCGCCCACAACGATACCTATAAACAGCAGCAGGCGTGGCTTCTGGTCCAACCAGGCCGATGTATTGTGCAGATTGGTCTCATTCTGATCGTTGAGCGTGGACCAATAAGCCGGCGTATCCCATTGCAGGATCTGTTGACCCCAGCTGATTTCCTCGCCTGCAACATAAAAACAGCAAATAGCGGCCAATGCGATCCAAAGGCCGCGTGGTTTGTCTGTCTTCCAGTCAACTTTGAACAATGTTGCCACTGCCACAAGAAAAGCCAGGATAATAAAAAGAGTCTGAAGCGTCTCGTGCGGTCCCCATTCGGAATGAAGGGCCGGTTTAAGATCTTTTGGTACAAATATCTCTATAAGGATCTGCCCGCAGATGAAAAAGAGCGGAAGGCCGAGCCACCATAATTTATCGATAGAGGGTTCTTTGGTCATGACAAGCTATCGTATGGCATATTCAAAAGACCGGACAAGGGCTGCTCACGCTCTTTATTGCGAGGTGTGACATTTTCGCATAGCTTAAGGATTAGAAAGGTACCGGAGCCAGCATGCAGGGCAAAATCCTACCCGCAGCAATCCCTTTGCTGATTTTATGTGGCTTTCTGTGTGGATGCACGCAGACACAAGCTATGCGCACATCCGGCAACACCATGCTTATTCAAACCAGTGCCCTGCCATCGTGCACTATGGAACAAACAACCCAGGTTGCGCAGAAAATGGCTGCGGTGGAAACCATTCGCGCAGGCTACGACCGGTTCATCATCATGGACAGCGATCTCCAAAACAACGTAACAGAGGAAACCTTACCGGGCAGCTACCGCCACAGCGGCACGATGACGGGCTATGGCTCTATGGCCATGTATTCAGGGACCAGCCATTACACGCCCGGTCCTACGGTCCAGCAAGGAAGCTATAATGCATCCTTCCATATCCAGATGTTCCATGAAAGCGACAAGGCAGCCTATAACGCAATGCCGGCCCGCGCGCTGCTTGGGCCGGATTGGCAAAGCGCCGTGACTGACGGCATCAATAGCTGCCTGTAGCTGTCATTCCACGGTTACAGATTTGGCGAGGTTTCTTGGCTGGTCGACATCCGTGCCTTTGGCAACAGCGACATGATAGGCCAGCAGTTGCACCGGAAGAGAATACAGGATAGGCGCAACAAACGGATTAACCGCGTCCAGCGTCACCGCCCAGCTTGTCTGTTTTTCCATTTTCTTCACACCTGCTGCGTCCGAGAACAGCATGATCTTGCCACCGCGGGCGACCGTTTCCTGTACATTGGAGAAAGTCTTTTCAAACAAAGGATCGTTGCCCGGTGCAACGACAACGACAGGCACCTTGTCGTCGATCAGTGCGATGGGACCGTGTTTCATCTCGCCCGCCGCGTAGCCTTCGGCATGAATATAAGAGATTTCCTTAAGCTTTAGCGCGCCTTCCAGTGCAATCGGATAGAGCGGACCACGGCCGAGATAGAGCATATCGCGGACTTTTGCGACCTCTTTCGCGATTTTCTTGATGGATCCGTCATGGTTCAAAATAGCGGCTGCCTGCTTGGGAAGGTGGCGCAGCGCTTCCGTATATTCCGCCTGCTTATCCGGTGTGATGGTGTTTTTCTTGACCGCTAGCGCTAGCGCAAGACAGGCCAGCGTCGTCAGCTGGGTTGTAAAAGCCTTGGTGGAAGCCACGCCGATTTCGGGGCCGGCCAGTGTATGCAGCACGGCGTCGGATTCGCGTTCGATTGTGCTTTCGATCGTGTTGACGATAGACAGGATTTTCTGACCCTGACGCTTGCAGTAGCGCAGCGCTTCCAGCGTATCGAGCGTCTCGCCGGACTGGGAGACAAACAATGCAACGCCGCCTTCCGGCATCGGCGCTTCGCGGTAACGGAATTCGGATGCAATATCGAATTCCACCGGTGTGCGTGCGACCTGTTCAAACCAGTATTTTGCAACGTGGCATGCATAGGATGCCGTGCCGCAAGCCACCAGTGTAATGCGCGGTGCTTTCTCCAGCATGGCGAGAATATCATCCGGCAGCATGATCTGCGATGTGGCCGGATTGATAAAAGAATTCAGTGTGTCGCCGATCACTTCCGGCTGCTCGTAAATTTCTTTGAGCATGAAATGCGGATACTGGCCTTTGCCCGTCGTGGCGCCCGATTGTGCCGTGATGCGTACGGCACGCTCAACATTGTCGTTGGCACGGGTGTATATGCGCACGGATTTGTTTGTCACGGCAACGCGGTCACCATCTTCAAGGAAACAGATTTTGCGGGTCAGGGGTGCCAGCGCGTAGGAATCCGAGGCCAGATACATCTCGCCTTCTCCATAACCAACCGCGAGCGGTGTGCCTTGACGGGCGCCGACCATAAAATTGTCTTCACCAGCAAACATTATCGCAACGGCATAAGCGCCTTCCAATCTGTTCAGTGCGGCGTCGGCGGCATCCTGCGGGCTCATACCTTGTTTCAGGTTGTGCGTGACCAGATGCGCGATGACTTCGGTGTCGGTGTCCGACACGAACCGGCACTGGTGCTGCAGCAGTTCTTCTTTAATCTCGGCATAGTTTTCGATGATGCCGTTGTGCACGACCGCCACTTTTTCAGTCGCGTGCGGGTGTGCGTTGTTTTCTGTGGGGCCGCCATGCGTGGCCCAGCGTGTGTGGCCGATTCCGATAGTGCCGGACAAAGGCTCCTTGGCAAGACGCGCATCGAGATTGCCGAGCTTTCCTTCCGCTCTGCGGCGCTCGATCTGGCCGTTCACCAGCGTGGCTATGCCTGCGGAATCATATCCACGATATTCGAGACGGCGCAGACCTTCCACCAAACGTGGCGCCGCGTCTTTATCTCCGATAATTCCAATGATACCGCACATGTTAAGCAGACTCCTTTTTATCTTTCTTTTTGTTGCGGTAAAGCATAGCCCAACCGTCTTTAATCAACTGGCGCGCTCGCGCAACGACGAGCGCATCTTTCGGCACTTCATGCGTTACCACAGAACCCGCAGCAACAAACGATCCATCGCCAAGCGATAAAGGGGCAACAAGCGTGGAGTTCGATCCCACGAATACGCCCGCGCCAACGACAGTCTTATGTTTGTTGAAACCATCATAGTTGCAGGTGATGGTGCCCGCGCCGATGTTTGATTTCGCGCCTATAACAGCATCGCCGAGATAGGCAAGATGGTTCGCCTTGGCACCTGCTTCAATCACGCTGTTCTTGATCTCGACAAAGTTGCCGATCTTAACATTCTCTTTCAGCTGTGCGCCGCCACGCAAACGGGCAAAAGGACCAATGCTTGCGCCTTTTTCAATCGTGGCATTCTCCAGATGTGAAAATCCGTGGATGACCACATTGTCCGCCACCTTCACCCCGGGGCCGAAAAACACATTCGGCTCGACCACAACATCGCGCCCGATCTCGGTGTCAAAGCTCAACGTAACCGTGTTCGGATCGATAAATGTTACGCCATTTGCCATGGCCTTTTCGCGTAGCATTACCTGCGCCATGCGCTCATGCTCCGCAAGCTCCGCACGCGTGTTGATCCCCCACACCCACTGCACATCGGTTTCAACAACATAGGTGAGATAACCGTCTTTTTCCGCAATGCGCGGCACATCGGTCAGGTAGAATTCATTCTGGGCATTGTTGGGTTGCAGCTGGTCCAGCCATTTGCCCAGATGGGAGGATGGAATACAGAAATTCCCGGCGTTGCAGAGGCGGATTTCTTTTTGTTCTTCGGTTGCGTCTTTTTCTTCGACGATACGGTCCAGCGTGCCGTCTTCATTCGCAATCATCCGGCCCAGACCTTTAGGTGAGAGCGGACGCACGGCCATGACGGAAAGACCGTTCCAGCCGATCATTTCTTCCAAAACGGATTTATCGAGAAATGGCTCGTCGCCCAGCAGAATAAGAACTTTGCCGTCAAACCCTTTAAGCAACGGCAAAGCAGGCTTGACTGCGTCCCCTGTCCCACGCTGGGTTGTCTGGATTACCACATTGTGCGGGGCGGCCGCATTCGCGACATCATCCATACCCGGCGCGGTAACAACGATAATTTTTTCGGGCTTCAGGCTTTCGGCAACCTCGATCAACCATCCGATCATAGGACGGCCTGCAATCTCGTGCATGACCTTCGGCTTTTCGGATTTCATCCGTGTGCCCTTGCCGGCAGCAAGAATAACGATGGCGAGATTGTCTTTCCGGGTCATAATCCTAATCTTCCAAAATCCAATGCAGACCACAAATCACAAGAGATTGCAGTCCGTAACATGGATTTAGGCGATTTTCGGAGACCGAGAAAGGGCTAACTATTCTTGAGGCGCCAGTTTCAGGCTTTTACCCCCGCCATTATACCCTGTCAGGTGCATAAACAGCGTCCCGTATTGCGTTTTGACGCGGATTTTGACCGGAACGGCAGGTGCACCGGGCGTCAGCTGGGCCAGCCAAATGGTCGGCATAGTGCCCTGCTCGCGGCCCTGCTCCTGAATGGACATCCAGCCGCGCGGTTTTTCGTGCCATTTGCCGGCAATCGGTTTTACCTCGACCGTACACTCGATAGCCGGGCCCGCGTAAACATTCAGGTCCGTGGCGGTCAGGTTGACGCGTGCTTTCTCGTTGAAGACCAGGTTATAAGAACGCTGGCCATCGAAAATCTTGTTTGTACCCTCGCACTTGCCGCCTTGCGCCAGATTGTTCAGCATGCGCGCCGTGGATGTCAGAACATCAATCGTGTTGTCTGCCAGTCCCGGCTCCGGCGGCTTAACGCGGTTTTCTTGGTTGTTCTTGATACGATATTCCTTGAACGATCCATCCTTGTTGTAATGGAATTCGGTCACCTCGTGTTCATCGCTCCACGTGGTGTCAGAAAAATGCAGTTGGGGTTTGGGGAAAGATTTTTTGGCGTCGTACCATCCCTTTGTCTGAAAGACGCCCTTCCATTTAACAAGCTTTCCAAGAAAGCCGTGGGTGTTGGCGGACAGTCTCAAAAGATAATTTGTTTTTTGCGCGAGATTTACATCAAGCGTTGATGACACGACGTGAAAACCGCCTGCATAAACGTCGTAATTCATTTTCTGGTCTATTGTTTTTACGGGCGCCGCAGACTTTTTTGGCGCGGACGCCGCATGCGCCGGAGTTGCCAGAAGCAACGCACTAACGATAATGGCCGACATAGCGTACGGTGCGCCCGCCCATGCCTTCTTTGAATGTTTTAATGCCTTCGGCGCCGTCATCGTTAATACCTCCAAGATCGAGCTCCTTGATTCCTTTTTGTTTTAACACACACGCCCCTTGCCAGAGAAGGAGGTGGTGGGCGGAATTCTCGCGCCCTTCCGCAGAGGACCATCCCACAAGATACGTAGCGCTACGCCCATGGCGGACAAGCAAGACAAATGCAACAGGCTCCTCACCTATCAAAGCATAACCGATTAGAAGGTCACCCTTTACAGCCAGCAACGGCGCATAACGACGCAGCAATTCCGGCGAAGGGCCCCCATAACCACGGGCAGCCTTATCTCCAGAATAAATGCCCAGAAGCCATTCGAGGTTCCGCCCTTTTTCATCCCAAAAAACGGTAAGGCCGGATCGTTCGGCTTTCGACAGACTGTTGCGCCAGTTGGAACGCAGCGATGCGCGGAGAGGATCAAGATCGGGCAATAGATCCAGCCATATCGTCTGATAGCCTTTGCCCGAAAGCTCGAGGCCTGTCTGCGATATCATTTTCTGTGCCGTGGGCCCGTCCTCGGTTTCGGGAAGTATTCTGCGTTTCCGTCCATAACGCTGCGGGAATTGTTTGTTTAATTCCTCGAAGAAGCATTTTACATGCATGGCGTTGCCATATCCCTCGAACCACAAAGGGCCGCGGTCAATCATCATGGCGTGTATACCATTCCATAAAAGTCCGGCTTCCATCATCTGGACAAGACCGGCCTCGCGGCCATCTATTTCTATCAGCCCCCACCGCGCCTTCTGCTTTTCCAAGGGGCAGAAAGCCTGGGCGTATGTATAGCTTTGAAGGATGTTGGAACGCGGAATGGCTGCGAACTTTTTTTCCCATTCCTCAATGGATTGCGTATTCCACTTTATCGCGCAGATCATTGCCGTCACCACCCTTGTTCAGCCTTGCGTCATCAAAGCTGTCGATCAGGTCGGTGTCAACGCCGATATCCTCGTTGGCGGGTTCTTCAGGATGTATCAGGCCCTGATTGGCCATTTCTTTTACAACCTGCTGTGCCATCTGCGGCATGACCTGTTGCACCACTTGTGCCACGGCTTCCGGCGGAAGATTGACCGATTGTGCAACAACGGCAGGAACTATCTTGCCGTTGTCGAGTGGTTGTTGTCCTGTCGGCGGCTGGAGCGGCGGCTCCGGATTGATAGGCGGCGGGATAGGCTGCGCAGGTTGCGGAGGCGGCGTCTGGGGGGTTGATGGCTGCGTCGGCGGCGCATGCGGCACCGGCGGAGGATTGATTTCCGGCTGCGGCGTGTTGGGCGGATTCACTTCAGGCGCAGGTTGCTGGCCGGGCAGAATTTCAGGTGTAGGCGCTGGCGTTGCAGGCTGCGGCGTATCAGGCCCATCCGTCGCAGCTTCCACATGTCCTACAGGCATAGGATTACCTTTGCCGAGCACGACGGCCAAGGTATCCTGTGTAGCACCGCGGGTCTGGTGAAGGGCGCGCATAAAGCGCTCAGGCGATTCGATAGCTGGAAGACGGACATCTCCGATAAAACGGCAATCTAGCATAATATAAGCGTAGCCCAACAGTCGGCCGAAATAGCCGCTATCCATGTTTTCGCCGCGGATTTCTTCCAGATCGATTTGCTGGACTTTTACAAAAATCAAACCCTCTTTCACCATGATGCGGCGGCTGGACAAGCCAACTTCGGTAACAAGCACCTTGAGCACGAGCAGGAAGAAAATAAACAGACCGGCCCCCATCATGAACATCATGGCGCCATTGGAAATGGACATAAGCGTAACCGCCATAGTGTTTGCGCCCGTCGTTTGGGCTATCATGTACAGGCCGCGGGTGATAAGTGCATCCATAACCCAGCCGGCGCCCGCCAGTGCCAAAAACCAAAAAAGGCCCTTTAGAACATATATCCAGTGCAGGCGCGCAATACCGATCAGGTTTTCATCGTGCGCAATAATCTTCCGTATGTAGGCCATGGCGGCTCATCCCCTTGTTGTTTCAGCAATTCTAACGGCTGAAAGCGGGGCTTGGTTCCTAAAGGCAGGCTTTTACAACGATTCCGGCAGCTTAAGACTGTGGTGGAGACTTGAGTTGGAACCACTTCTATGCTCAATTGCCTGAAATTCATATAATTGAGGACCCAATATGACCAACGCTGCCCGCAAAGAAGACGCAACGCTCGCCGCCATCATCGAATCCGCCTGGGATCAAAAGGATTCGATTAATACGGATACAAAAGGTGAAGTGCGTGACGCCGTGAACGAAGCGCTGGCTCTGCTTGATTCCGGCGCCGCACGCATTGCGGAAAAGACTACAGGACAGTGGGTTGTGAACCAGTGGCTGAAAAAAGCCGTCCTTTTGTCCTTCCGTCTCAATGGAATGGTCAATATTTCGGGCGGCCCGGGCGGATCCAGCTGGTGGGACAAGGTGCCCAGCAAATTTGACGGTTGGCAGGACGAAGACTTCAAAAAGGCGTCTTTCCGTGCTGTTCCCAACTGTGTTGTGCGCCGTTCGGCGTATATCGCACCGGGCGTTGTCCTGATGCCATCTTTTGTCAATCTGGGTGCCTATGTGGGTGAAGGCACCATGATCGACACGTGGTCCACTGTAGGTTCTTGCGCACAGATTGGTAAAAACTGCCACATTTCCGGCGGCGTGGGTATCGGCGGTGTTCTCGAACCCCTGCAGGCCGGCCCCGTTATCATTGAAGACAACGTGTTCGTTGGCGCCCGTTCCGAAGTGGCCGAAGGCGTGGTTGTCGAAGAAGGCGCTGTTCTTTCGATGGGCGTATTTCTGGGTGCATCCACCAAGATTATCGACCGCGAAACCGGAGAAGTGTTTATGGGACGCGTACCAGCCTATTCGGTTGTCATTCCGGGGACAATCCCGTCTTCCAAATCCCTGCCCAATGGCAGCCCTGCGCCGTCTTTGGCATGCGCCGTTATCGTCAAGCGTGTGGATGCCAAAACCCGCTCAAAGACGGGCATTAACGAGTTGCTGCGCGATTAACCGGTTTCATATCAGGCCCTTCTAATTTTTACATATTTTCGTTGAAAGCTTGCTGCGGTGTGTTATAAATCCGGCGGTTTTAAGAGTATTATAGAAAATTATAGGCCCTGCTTGAACTTCGCCTTCTTTAGAAAGAATTCCGCATCCGACAACCGGCCGTCCATCGGCAAAGCGGTTGGTTTTGTGCTGCACAATATTTTTCACATGGCAGCTGCCAATGACGAAACCTATCTTCCTTTCAACAAGGCATTCGACCGCCTTGTTAACGCTATCAAGCAAGAAACCAAAAACGGGCGATCGCTGGATCAGGCCGAGCCTGAAATCCGCCAGGCCTTCATACGCTTTATGAGATCGCAGGATTACAGACTGGCTGAAAAGAACTTCGAAGAGCTGATGAAAGAAAAAAGCGGCGACAAGTTTTATCGCAACAGCGGCACTGTAAGCTGGTACCACGAATTCCTGCCAATATTGACCGTAATGTCCCTGGTGCGCTCGGGGACCATTCCTATGAAGGAAATGGACAAATATGGTGGCCTCGAAACCGCGATATGCACGCATCTTCGCCATGACAGCGTCGAAGACCAGCCCCGCTATGCCAACAACAAGGACGTCTTCGTTGTAGACCTGATCATCATGCTACAGGATTTGAAGGCCGCCGATCCTAACTACAATGATCTTAAAGGTCGCAGACAAGCCGAACAAATAGCCATTAACATTGATCTTATGTCACAGAAAAAGATCAATGGGCCTGATGGCACAAGGGTCAAAGAAGACGTTCTGGATTACACGGAACGCATGGTGGAATCACCTAAAACAAACCCTATTGTTTTCATACTCAAGCAAGGCGATGCCATCCACAATTTTGCAACCTTGTGGGCCCCGAAATTTACGCCGGATCGCCGCCTGAAACGTTGCGACGAACGCGAAGACATGTACGGGCCACGTCATGGATTCCCGGATACCGCGATGGACAAATGGCCCGGCTTTGCCAAAGGCATAAAGGTTATGGACGACATGATGGGCCTTATGCTGTACACCCATTTCCGTTATCTGGAATCGGTTGATCGCCATTACAAATCACCGCGTGACAATCCTATCGGTATCGGCCGCTATGTGAACGGCGCAATGAGCGTAAAGCTGCCTCCAGTAGTGAATATGGTCCATATATTTATGGACAACCTGATACATTCTGTCGACAGAAACGAAGATCCCGAAAAACACGGCCGCCTTCAGCATTTCATCGAAAAGAACGTAAAGCCGCGTCTCGAACGTCATATGGGGGAATTCCCCTACCTCTTCATAAATGCTGGAAATAAGAACCCGCCCGGGCCCGGAGCTGTTGCCAACTAAGCGGCTTCATGCTTGTAATGGCGTATGAGCCAAAGCGTCATCGATATCGCCTGTAAACTGATTTCCTTTCCTTCTGTCACGCCAAAGGACGAAGGGGCGCAAGACTATCTTAAATCGCTTCTAAAACCATTGGGTTTTGAAATTTACGACCTTCCGTTTGAAGGCCGTGGCTCCTATAGCGTAGAAAACTTTTTTGCCCGCCGCGGAACAGAGGGCCCGCATATCTGCTTCGCAGGCCACACCGACGTGGTGCCCGCCGGTGACGAGGCCGCATGGAGCGTTCCACCTTTCGCAGGCACCATCAAGGGCGATTCACTCATCGGACGCGGTGCCAGCGACATGAAAGGCCAAGTCGCCGCCTTTGTTGCGGCCGTGCAGTCTTTCTTGCAGGAAAGACCTGACTTTGCCAAAGGTTCTATGAGCCTTCTGATTACGGGCGATGAGGAAAAAGATGCTGTAAACGGCACGGCGCGTGTTCTGGAATGGATGAAAGACAACAACCATGTGCCGGACGTGTGTATTGTCGGCGAACCCTCCAATCCCGATTACATGGGTCAGGAAGTCAAAATCGGCCGCCGCGGATCTTTGACAGGCAAGCTTACCGTCAAAGGCAAGCAAGGCCATGTCGCGTATCCTGAGCGTGCGGATAATCCGTTGCCGCGGCTTGTGAAATATCTCGATATACTCTCGTCCACCATCTATGACCGCGGCTCCGCATACTTTCCGCCCAGCAATCTGGAAGTCACAAGCGTGGATGTCGGCAACACAGCGGACAATGTCATTCCTGCCAAAGGCACCGCTTCGTTTAACATCCGTTTTTCCGATCGCTGGACCATGGATGATCTGGAATTGAAAATTCGCTCCCTGCTCGATTCAATAGATCCTAATTACGAGCTGCATTTTATCCGCGGGGCGCATCCGTTTTTGACGCAACCTGGTGCTTGGACGCAGCTTGTCGTTGACGCCGTTGAAAAGATCACCGGGCATAAACCGGCAATGACCACGGGCGGCGGTACATCAGACGCCCGATTCGTTGCAAGCTATTGTCCTGTCGTGGAATTCGGCATGGTGAACAAATCAATCCACCAGGTGGACGAGTTCTGTACATTGCCACAACTTGAAAAATGCGAGACCATTTACCGCGAAATATTGAAACAATATTTCGCCTAACGCATTTTCGCCACACTTTACCTTGAAATCATCATGATCCGGTCAAATCGCCGTACCAATCTGGGGCGATAGTAATTTTGTCACGACGACATGACATCCATGTCTCTCATGACTCTCTCTGACCCCTGACTCCTCCCCGTGGTGATATTCCCCCGCCACGGGGATTTTTTTCATCTAGTAATCTATACGCACCAGATAAAGCCCGTCCGCGGGCGCGGTTATGCCGCCTTTTGTGCGGTCTTTCGCTTCGAAGGCTTTTTTGAAGTCTGCTTTCGTCCATTTCCCCTCACCGACCAGAATCAGCGTGCCGATCGTGTTGCGCACCTGATGATGCAGAAAGGATTTTGCTTCCACTTCCATGGTCACGTTATCTCCATCGCGCTTCAGTTCTATGCGGTCGAGCGTGCGGATCGGCGTTTTTGCCTGGCATTCGGAATCGCGGAAGGTTGTAAAATCGTGTTGCCCAAGCAAAAGCTGCGCCGCATCGTTCATTGCATCGACATTGAGCGGTCGCCACACCTGCCATGCCAATCCCTGATCCACCGCCAGCGGTGTGGAACGGTTGACGATTTTATAACGGTAGAGCTTGTTGGTTGCATGAAAACGCGCATGGAAATCCGGATCTGTTTCTTCGGCCTTCAATATCACCACGGGTTGCGGCTTTAGATGCGCGTTGATAGCCTTGGCAAGATCGAAACCCGATAGCGCGCGATCACCGTAGTCGAGATCGAAATGCGCCACTTGTCCAAGCCCGTGCACGCCTGTGTCCGTGCGGCCTGCACCCTGAATGCGAATGTCTTTCTGACAGAACTTATAAAGCGCCTCTTCGATAGCCTGCTGTACGGATGGCTGGCCATCCTGACGTTGCCAGCCATTATAAGGGCCGCCATGATATTCGATCGTAAGCTTCCAGCGCGTCATTGCAGGCGCGATCCCACAGCAAGGTATCCGCCGCGCGCAGCATCACCGCCGCCTATGGGTTTTTTGTTTTCCGGCTGTACGGAATCCAATCTCAGCGTAGTCCCGTTGCCACAGACGATATGCGCATCGTCAAGCACCGATCCGGCATCATTGGCATGCGTTTCAGGAAGGATGGTTGCTTCCAAGACTTTAAGACGGCGTCCTTTGGAATCCATGCACCATGTCCCGGGCCAGCTTCCCATGGCGCGTATCTGGCGGTCTATTTCTTCGGCACTGTTACGCCAGTCTACACGCCCTTCTTCTTTTTTCAGCATTTTGGCGTAGGTCATGCCATCTTCCGGCTGCGTTTCTGCTTGCAACACGCCTTTATCGGCAAGTTCGTTCACAACATCCACGATCATCGAGGCGCCTATTGCTGCAAGCATATCGTGCAGACTTTGGGTTGTGGTCGTGGCGCGTATGGGCACAGCCCTCTTTTTGATCATAGGACCCGTGTCGAGGCCCACATCCATTTGCATGATTGTGATGCCCGTCTCGGTATCGCCGGCAAGGATAGCACGGTGTATAGGTGCCGCACCGCGCCAGCGCGGCAGAAGCGACGCATGAATATTCAGGCAACCTTGCACAGGCGCATCCAATATGGCTTTGGGCAATATCAGGCCGTATGCAGCAACAACCGCAACATCCGCCTCTAGCGCCATAAACTCGGCGATGTCTTTGTCGTTTTTGAAATTGATCGGGGTGCGAACTTCGATGCCCGCTTCTTTTGCCGCCGCATGTACGGGCGACTCTTGCACATGCTGGCCACGACCTTTGGGGCGCGGGGGCTGCGAATACACACATATGACCTTATGACGCGATCCTATCAGCGCCTTCAACGCCGGCACCGAGAAATCCGGCGTGCCCATAAATACAATGCGAAGGGATTTGGTCATCTTAAAGCGCTTCGGCAGCCTGTTGTTTCTTGTAACGCTTCATCAGCATATTCCGCTTCAACGTCGAAAGATGGTCGATGAAAAGAAGCCCGTCGAGGTGATCTATTTCATGCTGCACACAATGTGAGCCCAGACCTTTGAACAATTGTTCCTGCTGTTTGCCGTCATAATCAAGATATTTGACACGCACCTGCAGGGGGCGCTCCACTTCGGCGAACTGGCCGGGGATGGAAAGACATCCCTCTTCCCATACGCTCGGCTCTTCTGAGCGCCAGATGATCTCGGGGTTGGCCATCACAATAGGCTTTCTTGTTCCGGCATCATCCTCGCGCTGGGCGATATCCATCACGATTACGCGGTTAAGCAAAGCCACCTGGTTTGCCGCAAGCCCGATGCCCGGTGCCTTGTACATGGTCTCTAGCATACGATCCATCTGCAGGCGGATAACGTCATCGACCTTGGCAACCTCTTTGGCTACCTCTTTAAGTATCGGATCCGGTACTTTTATAATCTGGTATTTATCCATGATTCAGTCTTTGGCTTTCGTCTTTTTCTTCATTGTTCTGAATGGATATAGGCTGGCGCGGCGCGTTTTCATACTGCGTCAGCTCCGGTAATTCCGCATTCTGGGCAATTACGTGATATTCTTTGAACTTGCGTGCCTGCGGTTCCACCTGACGCTCGAACGATCCTATCGCCTTGTTATAGGCGTTAAGGGCATTATTGATATTTTTTCCAATACCCGAGAAATGATCCATAAAGGTCGAAAGGCGTTTATGCAGCTCAACGCCCAGTTCGGCGACCTTGGCAGCATTGTCCGCCATTTTTGCCTGACGCCATGACAGGCCGACAACGCGTAACAGCGAAATAATCAGCATCGGCGAAGCGATGACAACATTGTTCTCGGATGCGTAATCCACGATAGACGGATCGCTCGAAAGCGTCGCGCTGAACACCGCTTCGGACGGCAGAAAAAGAATAACAAAATCCGCGCCGCCGATATTGTCCTGATAAGATCTTGCACCCAGTGCTTTGACGTGTCCACGCACGGCGCGTGCCATGCCCGACTTGATCGATTGCATATCGGATTCAGATAAATCGTCATCCAGACGGGCGATAAAATCGTTGATGGGGGCTTTGGAGTCTATGGCAATCTTGAAACCGTCATGCAGGTTGATGATCACATCGGGACGACCGCCACCATCGATCGCAGTCTGTGTCTCGTAATGCTGCCCTTTTATCAGGTTCGCTTTTTCAAGGATGGTCTCAAGAACAAACTCGCCCCATTTGCCTTGCGCCGCAGGATTGCGGAGTGCCGTTGTCAGTTTGGATGTTTCCTTGTGCAGGTTTTGCAGGTCTTCGCGTACAGCACGGTTTGTGCCCTGCAACTGCTCGACCATACCGTTCATGCGCTGCAGATGCGCCTCTACCGGTTTGACCATTTGCTCTATGGCTATGGAGCGTTTTTGCAGATCGTGCTCGCCGTCTTTTTGCGCAGCGCGGAGCTTTTCGCCCGCCAGCGTAAGGAATTGGTCCGTGTTGGATTTCAGCGCTTCGTGTGCCAGCATCTTGAAATGGTCGCCCAGCGCGGCACGCTCGCTTTCAAGCCTGGCTTCCAGAGCGGCTGCCTGACGCGAAGAGGCCGCAAGCTTCATGCCCATGATAATGGCCACTACAGCCGCACCCAGTAAAAAACCAGCCCCCGCCGAAACCGGATCGACGGCAAAAGTCTCAAAACCAGACTGTATCGGGGCGTTATTCATGGTAGAATGACCTTAAACAAATTTGGGGGGATATCCAATTGAATTCTGACAAACAGCATGGCGGTAACGACAGTGGAAACGCCTTGATTTACGTTATTTTGGCCCTCGCGCTGCTCGGTGGCCTGACGATGCTGATTTCCAGGCAGGATAGCGCGAGCGACGACCTGAGCTATGAAAAAACGGAGCTTTTAACGACCCAGGTTACAGCCTATGCCGCGAGCGCAAAGCAAGTGGTGGAGCAAATGATGATGACCGGCACCACTATGGACAATATCGACTTCTCTAGGCCACAGGATTCAGGGTTTGACGATGCGCCTTACATCCACAAAATCTATCACCCCGATGGCGGCGGCCTCAATTATTCCGCTGCCACGGCGCCGCCCTTTGATGGCGTTCCTGACCCGAACGGAAACGGCTGGTATTTTAATTTTGTCGATGTGGAATGGACACCCACACCTGCGCTCGATCTGGTATTTACCGCTTATATGATCGATAAAAGCATTTGCGAGAATATCAATTATAAAATCACGGGCAGCCGCGATATTCCTGTACTGGCAAGCAATTCGCTGCAACGGGAATTCTTGCCGATAGACATTACAGGCGATCCTGACAATTTGCCGCTCGACACGTGGATGTGCGCGGAGTGCGAAGGATACCCGTCAATGTGTGTAAGCAACGGCTATGGATCACAACCCAATTACGGATATTATAACGTTATCGTAGCGCGATGAGCATGGCGCGAAGAGTCTCGAGCCCTTCGCCTTTTTCCGCGCTGGTAACATGAACGCCCGGGAAGGCCGCCGGATGCTTCTTCAATGCATCGAGTATTTTCTGTTCCATGGCGGCCAGTTCTTTTTTCGAGGATTTATCCGCTTTGGTCAAAACAATGCGATAATTCACTGCCGCTTTATCGAGCATACCCATCAAATGAATGTCCGATTCTTTCAGGCCGTGACGGGAATCGATCATAATAAGGACGCTCCGTAAATTTGGACGTCCGCGCAGATATTCGAAAATAAGCTTGTCCCAGTTGTCCCGAACATCTTTTGAAACCTTGGCGTAGCCATAACCAGGCATATCCACGAGATAGAGCTGGCCGCCCAGATTAAAGAAATTGAGCTGTTGTGTCCGGCCCGGCGTATTGGAGACCTTCGCGAGCGTGTTGCGGCCGGTCAGCGCGTTGACAAGAGACGATTTCCCGACATTGGATCGCCCTGCAAAAGCCACTTCCGAAAAGTCTGGTGGCGGCAAATCCATTTTTGCTGCACCCCAGACGAAATCGCACGGACCTGCGAAAATCCGCCGTGCGTCTTCAATCTGCTCCGGCGAATATTCTTCCATTATTTTTTCTTTTTCTTTTTGCCTTTGGG
>JAPJRC010000049.1 GCA_030824805.1 Micavibrio sp. | reverse complement strand
TTAACCACTTAATTTACTGTATCTTAGTCATATCGCTTTACTTTAGCCCCGGTGCAGGTATAAAAAAACATGACTTGCCCGGTATTTGCCGGTTCTCAATATTTTCGATTTAGGAGTTTTCAATGCAGATTCTGCGCGGACTGATGATCGTAGCTGGCGTTGCCGCCCTTGCCGCTTGCGATTTCAACAAATTTGACGAAGTGGATGCTCTCAAGGAAGCGCAGGCGGTCGGAAGCCCGTTCACCCAGAAACTTACATCTGAATATCAAGCCTTCGTAGGCGACGAAACCAGCGACATGAAAGACCATGCCGACGGTATCCACTTCGCCCGTAAAGGTCTGGCATCCGCCCGTGGCGATGTCGTAATGCCTGAGCCGCTCGGCGACTGGAACATTCTGCCGGAACACATGGATGAACTGTCCACGGGCCGTTCCCGCCTCGTAGCGATGTTCGACCTTGGCGCCCGCGAAATGTATCCGGATGTTTCCGCCGTTGCCCAGGCCCGCTTTGACTGCTGGATGGAACAACAGGAAGAAAACTTCCAACCCGATGACATCAACCGCTGCAAACGCGAATTCCTCGCCGCTCTGGAACAACTGGAAGGCGCGATGCCTGCAGCCCCGCCGGCAGCACCTGCTCCGGCACCGGCCGACAATCCTCTGAACGTAGATCCGAACGCTCCGATGAAAGTCGAAAACGCAATGTACCTCGTATTCTTTGACTGGGATCAATCGACCCTCGGCCCTGGCGCACAAAGCGTTCTGGATGCCGTTGCCGCCGAAGCTTCCAAGCGCAGCCTGACATCTATCAATGTCGTCGGCCACGCAGACCGCTCCGGTTCGGAAGAATACAACCAGAAACTCGGTATGCGCCGTGCAAACGCCGTGCGTGACGCCCTCGCCCAGCGCGGCGTTCAGGCCAACATCATCAACGTCTCCTCGCGCGGCGAAGATGAGCGTCTGGTTGAGACGCCTGACAACGTGCGCGAACCGGCAAACCGCCGCGCCCAGATCTCCTTCCAGTAAGGATATCTGATACACATACGAAAACGGGGCCTTCACGGCCCCGTTTTTTATTGCCCGTTGTACCGAGAGAATTAGTTGCGCATCGCCGGCATGGTTTGCAGGGCTTCGCCGATTTTCGCATCGACATCGGCTACCAGCTTTTCGAGGAACTGGATCTGCTTCATTTCACGCTCGGCCAGAGGCACGGAAGAGCGCATCACCAATGTGCGGTCCATTTTGATTGTCGTGGACTGGCTGCCCTGGAAACCGCTCGGCGCCATCGTCACGCGCAATTGCAGCCAGACATGATACTCGTCTTCCGTTCCTGCATCCATGGCGGCGAGAACTTTGCTGTCCTGCTTGATTTCGCGTAGATGAACGCGGGAATCCTGAATTTCAATGGTGAACTGACCGCCAGCGGCACCGGATGACTGGTAGCGGTTTGCGGCATAGCGCTTGATGGCTTCGGCCGGCGTTACGATAAACTGGCTCGAAACATCGTTCGGATCATTGGGGTTGGTGTAGGCTTCCGTAACGCCAGAGGATTGCACGTTCAGACTGATAGGAGCGTAGTTGGCGAATGTTAGTTGCGGTGCTGTTGAAGCGCCACGGCTCGCACAGGCGGCGACCCCGCCAGCCAGAACCGCCACTGCGGCTGCTGTCATAAGAATTTTTTTCATGCTTGATCTCCTTTACGAATATTTTTTGGGTCGAGAATATAATCGCGACTGCAAAATTCACAGGTTATGGTGATTTTGCCGTCTTCGGTAATTTCTTCAATGTCCTCATCCGACATGGTCGACAGGATCCCCTCCACACGCTCCGCGGAGCAGCGGCAGGATTTTTCCAAGGCATGCGTTTCGAAAACGCGCACGCCTTCTTCATGAAACAAACGAAACAGCAAATCGTTCGCGCCTATATCGGCAGAAAGCAATTCTTCTTCCTTTACGCTCGACAAAAGGATCATGGAACGACGCCAGTCATCCTCGTTCACGTTGCTCTGGTCCTTATTGTACGTGGCCGTCTCTTCGGGCATCTGCTGCAGCATAATCCCGCAGCCGCGCCATTTGCCGTCCACTTTGCCCACGGCCATCATCATGCCCGTGGCGATCTGTTCCGATTGCGCAAAGTAATTCTGGACGCTGGCGATCAAGGACTCAGGCTTGAGCTCGACAATACCCTGATAACGCTCGGCAAACTCGCCCTGGTCCACTGTAAAGGCCATATAGCCGCCCCCAAGCAGTTCGGCACGGTTGGCCTTGTATTGGGCATCGGCGATTGTGTCCTTGTCATACGTGGCACATGCACGGATTTTACCGTCCGTTGTCATGTCTGCGACCAGCATGCTCACCGGCCCGTCACCTTTGGTTTGCAATGTGAATATGCCGTCATACTTCAACATGGAGGAGAGCATGACACCGAGGGTCATCGTTTCGGCCGTCAGATGCAGAACATCTTCCGGGTAATTGTGGGCGTTTAGTATATCGTCCAGTGCGCTGCCGAGGCGCACGATCCGCCCGCGTATAGCAGAGGATTCAAGCTGGAAAGATTGATAGAAATTATCCTGCATTGCTAGCTCTTGATCTTGTAACCGGTTTTAACCATGCGGTAAGACAGCACAATCAGGAACAGGTTGATTATGGTCAGTGTGGCCGCACCCATCATTAAATTGCCATCCGCATGCCCTGTGAAGCCGTAACGGAATCCGTCGATCATGTAAAAAAACGGGTTGTAATGAACCAGCGTGTTCCAGACACCCGGCAATTGCTCGGCGGAATAGAATGTGCCGGACAGGAAGGTCATCGGCGTTACTATAAAATTGGTCACAGCCGCGATATGGTCGAATTTTTCAGACCAGATGCCCGCCGCAAAGCCTAGCGCACCCAGCATTACATTGCCCAGAAGCGCATAAGCTATAATGGCAAAAACAGAGTGAATCTGCAGTCCTACCGTTAACCAGACTGCAATCGCACACACAACGCCGACCATAATGCCGCGCAAAACGCTCCCCACTATGTATCCCGTCACCATTTCGGCTGGCGAAATAGGCGGCATAAGCACATCGACGATGTTTCCCTGCACTTTGGCAATAACAATAGAAGAAGCGGTATTGGCAAACGCGTTTTGCACCATGGTCATCATAATCAGGCCAGGCGCAAGAAAAACCATATAAGGCAAGCCGCCAACCGTTTTGGCGATACCACCAAACGCCAGCGCGAACACCGCGTAATACAGCAAGGTTGTCACAACAGGCGCTACAATCGTCTGCGTGTAGACATTGATAAACCGCCCCACCTCCTTTTTGATGAGGGTCTGAAGACCTATCAAATTCAAGGACGGAATGCTGCGCGGTTTGAGTTCTGCGCCGATTGGTATAAAGTCGTTATGGTTCATGGAGTATCCGGTTTATAAAATGCAGTCACAAAGTACGAGCCAAGATATGGCAAGGCCGGAAAATATCAAGGACGGCAAAGCCCGCCGCGCCAAAAAGCCCCCGAAGAAGATCACCGAAAAATATCTTTATAATTCGGGACTTGCCTATCTACAGCGTTTTCCCACCAGCACCCCCCACTTCCTGCGCGTAATGGGCCGGAAAATAGACCGCTCCTGCAATTACCATAAGGATCAAAACAGGGAAGACTGTATCGCCATCCTTCAAAAAACAGCCGAGCAGTTCGAACGGATGGGGCTTTTGAACGACGCGGCCTATCTTTCCGGCATGATCAATTCCCTGCGCCGGAGAGGCCTTTCCAGGCAGGCCATTCTGTCCAAGTTGGGCCAGAAAGGCATGGCGCAGGAAACCATACTCATGGCCCTGCGAAGCTATGACGATGACAGCGGTGCGGAAGATGCGGACCTCGCCGCAGCCGTCAAGATGACACGTCGCAAAAGAATCGGTGCGTACCGCAAAAATGAAGAGTTCGACCGGAACAAAGAGCTTGCCGCCCTCGCCCGCGTGGGCTTTGGCTTCGATATCGCGCAAAAAGCCCTGTCACTGGAACACGAAGAAGCCGAGGATGTTCTGGCCCAGATAAGGCTCTAGACGTTTTCCGGCACTTTGGTCGAAGCCTGGGAAACGCGCTTCGGCGGGAATATGAGTGTGGCGGTAGTCCCGATACCTTTTTGCGAGAAGAGCTCGAATGCGCCCCCGTGCAATGACATCAGGGACTGAACCAGGGTCAAACCGAGCCCTGTACCCGACTCGCTCTTGCTAAGGGAAGCGTTTACCTGCCCGAACGGCGAAAGCGCTTTTTCAACCTCTTCGTCTGTGAGGCCGATACCCGTATCCGTCACGGAAATATGCATTTGGCCGTATTCGTCCATATCGGCCTGTATAGAAATACGGCCACCTTCGGGTGTAAATTTTACGGCATTGGAAAGAAGGTTGACCATCATCTGTTTAACGGCATGCATCTCGCCGATAAGCTTGGGCGTATCGGCCGTAACATAATTTGTTACGATCATGCGGTTCGTTTCGATTTTCTGGGACAGCATCTCCAGAACCGACGGGATAACCTTGTTTAGATCGACGACGCCTTCATTCAACTGGCGCTCCCCGGCCTCGATGCGCGACATGTCGAGAATATCATTGATAACCTGCAGGAGGCGTTTTCCACTTTCATTGATATCGCGCGCATATTCCAGATATTCGTCCTTGCCGACAGCGCCAAAAGCCTGCGTTTGGATAATATCGGAAAAACCGATGATGGCGTTCAAAGGCGTACGCAATTCATGCGACATATTGGCCAGGAATTCGGATTTCGCGCGGTACGCCAAATCGGATTGCACCTTTGCTTCACGCAAAGCTATTTCCGTCAGCTTGCGCTGGGTGATGTCTTCCATGCTTCCTTCGAAGTATAGAAGCTGATCCTGGTCGTCTTTAACCGCACGAAGGTTTTCCTGAACCCAGATAACATGCCCGTCCTTGCAACGGATCTCGCACTCCACGTTAATGCTGCCGGAGCGTAACGCATCGCGGAGATTGCGTTCACGGTCACGTGGGTTAACATAGATATCCATATTGGCATTGCGTACATCGCGCAGAATTTCATCGGAAGATTCATATCCCAGAATTGTCGCCATAGCCGGGTTTGCCGAAAGATATACCCCTTCCGGTGTTACCTGATAGATACCGCCGGCTGCGTTTTCCACGATAGCACGGTATTTGCGCTCCGCTTCCGAAAGCGCGCGCTCCGCTCTGCGGCGCTCTTCCACGTCCGTAATCGTACCGACCACGCGCAAATCCTTGTTTTCGTCCTGACGGAGCATGGAAACCGCCAATTCGACGGCCCGGAAATTTCCGTCCGCAGTGCGCAGGCGGGTGAAGGCGCGGTAGGATTGTTTCTTCCCTTTAACGAGTTGGGCGAGATTATTTCGTTGCTCCGCCTGATCCTGCATATACAAAAGATCGAACAAATTACGTCCGATAGAACGGTCCGTCGCAAAACCTGTGATTTTCTGCCAGGTTTCGTTCAGGAAAAGGATTTCACCTTCTGTGGAGGTTTCAAAGATGATATCGCTTACGGCGTCAATAACAGCGCGGTTCTCCTTCTCTGCCCTGCGAAGCGCCTGATAGAGTTTTTCGCGTTCGATAACCTCACGGTTCAATTCGTTGTTCTTGTGCGCCAGTTCGTTGTTGATAATGGCAAGACGTTGCGCCTGTTTCTGGTTGTTACGAACATACAATGTGCCTATCAGCGTAAGCGTGATACCGAACAGGAACATCAGGAGCGGGATTTTTTTGAGAAACAATTCGCGTTCACTCAAATCAATGCGCATATTCAGGGAAACATCCTTGTCGCCGAGTGTCATGTAAAATTTCTGGCGCGGCAGATTGTCTTCCGATACGTTCGTTTTTTCCTTGCTCTTATACTTATACAAACCAATATTCTGCTCGTCGAAATCGACCGTAACTTGCTTGATATTCTTTCTGTTTTCCAGAAATGTTGGCGCTATCACATGGCTCACGGCCGTTATGCCGTAAACAATATCGGTTCTGCCATTGGCCCGTAATATAGGGGTTGCAAGAATAAGCGGGTAATCGCTCTCACCTGCACGCGATACAAAACTTTCGCTATCGGACATAAGCTGGATTTGAGGCTTTTTCAGATCAATGTTCGCGATAACATATTTGTGTATCTGCGTTTCCTTGAATTCATTGCTCAGGAAACCTTCGCGGGAGGTCATTACCCGGGACAGATATTGGCCGCCATTTACCTGCTCCAGCCAGACTATCTGGTCATAATATTCATCGTGGGAGAATGCTAGCTTTTCACCGTTTTCGCCCGTTCGCCCGTATGTTTGCCCCAGCCATGCCATAGAGGCAGCGACATTGATACCGCGTTCCAGATTTTCAAATCTGTCCATGAAATGTTCTTTGGTTTCACGGGCCGTGAACATCACGGCTTCGGACACAATCTGATTGATGAAAACATTTAAAGTGGCAAAAGCGGTGAATGTGAGAATCAGGCCGTTCAGGAACACCATCAGCTGGGCCATATTCCCGGACAAACGACCGCGCGGACGCACCCCGTTGTTCAGAGGGTCGGCTTTTATTCTGTTATTGTCGTTCCCAATCACAGACATGGATTAAGAAGCCCCGTGCAGTGCAAAAATATTTTTCTCCACGGTACACATTGCCTAAAACAGGTTAAGATATTACTAACATTGAAAAAACCCTTTGCCCTTTAAAGTAAGGTAATGGGTTCGGGCTTCGCATATTGTTGTACACAGGTCCATTCCCCTTGACCGTACTGCACAAAAACCATAACTTGGGAATCTATTAACATTCAAAGGGGCCAAAAAGATGCAGCAAAAAAATCCTGCCGAGAGCTTTTTCAACGATATGCAATCCACATGGAAGCAGTTCCTGAACAATGCTCCCACCGGCTACCCATTCGATATGAAAACGGTAATGGACGCGCAGCGTAAAAATATTCAGGCCATAACCGAAGCAAACCAACGTGCCTTCGAGGGTTGGAAAACATTGGCACAGCGCCAGACGGAAATGATGTCGCAATTTGTGCAGGACAATTCCGGTCTCGCCCGTGAAACTTTGACCGAAGGCACACCGGAAGCCAAGTTTGCCAAGCAAACAGAGCTGCTCAAAACCTCCTACGAAAAGTCAGTGCAAAACGCTCAGGAACTCGTAGAGCTTGCACAGTCCTGCGCCGCTGAAACGGCAGAGGTCATCAACCAGCGTGTCGTGGCTTCTCTTGGCGAGATCAAGGCATCCACCAAAAAGAAAACACAGGCTGAATAATTACTGGCCGCAGCAAAAACAAGGCCGCCTTAGGGCGGCCTTTTCTATTGAGAGAACCAACATGTCCGAACAAATTACATATGACGATTTTGAGAGAGTTGATATCCGTGTGGGCCGCATAGTGGATGTGCAGGATTTCCCAGAAGCGCGCAAACCCGCTTTCAAAATCTGGGTGGATTTTGGGGCTGATATCGGCATCAAAAAAACATCCGCGCAGGTAACCCAAAACTATAGCCATGAAAACCTTAAAGGTATGCTTGTGGCCGCCGTTGTTAATTTTCCGCCGAGACAGATAGGGAAATATATGTCTGAAATACTCGTACTCGGCTTCCCTGATGCGAACGGCAACGTTACGCTTGTATCGCCGACCGCAGATGTACCGCTCGGTGGGAAGCTTTTCTAGACCGGAAGATCGATAACAACACGTAAACCGCCTTTCGGGCTGTCATCCAGCCAGACCTGTCCGCCATGGGCCAGTACGATATCCTGAACGATGGGAAGGCCCAGCCCGACCCCGCCGGTTTTGGCATTGCGAGAGGATTCGCCCCGATAAAAAGGACGAAACACATCTTCATGCTGCAGCTTTGGAATACCCGGGCCGTCGTCATCGACGAAGATTTCGATCGTTTCCCCAAACTTCTGCACCGACACCCACGCCGTTTTGCCGTATTTAAGCGCATTGTCTATAACATTGATCATACAGCGCTCGAAGGCCACAGGACGCAACAGCAATTCCAGATTATCATTGCCCAAATCAAGATATACACGGATGCTTTCCCGGTTCATGCTGCGGGCAACACCCTTGATCAATTCCGCCAGATTGGTGCGCACAGGCTCCTCGCCGCTTTCCCCTCTGGCGAATTGCAGGTAAGCCCCTATCATTTTTTCCATGTCGGCCAGATCCTGCTTCAGGTCTGCAACATCAGGGCCATTGCCCATCATTTCCAGCTGCAGCTTCATGCGTGTAAGAGGGGTACGCAGATCGTGCGATACTCCCGCAAGCATGGCCGTGCGCTGCTGGATTTGCCGCTGTAGTCGGCTTTTCATATCAACGAAAGCCTTGGCCGCCTGACGGACTTCGCGCGCGCCTTCGATCTTGAAGAAAGGAACATCCCTGCCCTTGCCAAAGCGTTCTGCGGCTATGGCCAGACGCCGTATAGGCCGAATCTGGTTGCGCATGAACAATGTTGCAATGATCAGCAGCACCACAGAGGAGCCAGCCATCCAGAGAAGCACAATATATCCCGAGGAGGAGAAAATGCGGCGTTCCGGCACAGCCGCTCTAAGAACGCCATTGTCCAATTGTACGGTAACGATCACCCATTTTTCATCGCGGTCGACACGGATATTGTACGGCCGCTTTAATTGCACATCGAAAGCGCGCGAAAGCGTTTGTGCAATAATATTTTCGCGGCTGGGATTTTGAAGACCTTTTGGATCATTAAACACTTCCGCCAGTTGCGCATAGCGGTCATAACTCATGCTGAACGCCAAAACCTTCGTACCTTTTTCAATGGCCTCTACACGCTCCGGCGCATCGTTTTTGTCGATCTCGTCCGCGATCATGGCGATTTCGCCGGCGATGCCAAAAGCCAGACGATCCCCCATTTTCTGCCAGTGACGATCAAAAAATATGTATATGGTGATGATCTGGACCAGGAAAACAGGCATAACCAAGATTAACAATGACCGTGCCATAAGCGTTCTGGGCAGCGAGTCCTTGATTGCGCGTTTAATAGATTTCAGTGCAGCAAAAATACGCTTCATATTTCTTCCGCCCGCAACAAATATCCTTTGCCCCGCGCCGTTTGCAGATAACGTGGAACCTTACTGTCTTCTTCCAGTTTTTTTCGCAGGCGCGTTACCTGCACATCTATTGTGCGCTCTCCGGCATCAACCCCGCATAGTTCGGCCAGCTCGTCCCGGCTGAAAACCATATTTGCACGGCGGATAAGAACCTTGAGCAAAGTGGCCTCGGCATCGGTCAGACGCACGGCTTCCACACCATCCAACAGTTCGGGGACTTGCGGATCATAGGTCCAGCGGCCAATCCGATAGGATTTACCGCTGCCTCCCGCCTGCGGTCTGCGACGCAATATCGCCTGTAAACGCAGCACCAGTTCACGTGGATCAAAAGGTTTTGTGAGATAATCATCTGCTCCTGACTGCAGACCACCGACGCGGTCTTCCACTTCGGCCATCGCGGTAAGCAGCAAAACCGGAACATCACTGTGCTTGCGAAACTCGGCTGTGAAGTCCTGGCCGTTTTGGCCTGGCATCATGACATCAACAACCAGCGCATCGAATATACCGATCTCAAGGATCTTTTTTGCGGCCTGTGCGTCCTCTGCTGTGAATGAAAGAAACCCGTTTTCATTGAGATAACGCGAAACAAGATTGCGAATACGGTCATCGTCATCCACCACAAGGATATGGGGAAGAGATTGAATATCCTGCTGTTTTTGCGCCTCAGCCATCAAAAATACCTATCAGGATTGCGTGTAACGCACAACATAAAGCCTTTCAAAGCCTTGATTTTTAGCCGGATTTGCCGAAATATGAACCTCTAACAATTACAAGAAAAGGGTGTATTTCATGGCACAGGCATTCAGCGACCGCGACGGCTTTATCTGGATGAACGGACAGATCGTTCCCTGGCGCGAAGCGAAAGTGCATGTACTTACCCATGGCCTTCATTACGCATCCGCCGTATTCGAAGGCGAGCGCTGTTATTCCGGCAATATTTTCAAAGATAAAGAACACTCCGACCGCCTCGTCCGTTCGGCTGAACTGATCGACATGAAAATGACGATGACGTCCGAGGAGATTAGCAAAGCCAAACGCGAAGTGCTCGAAGCCAATAAACTGACCGATGCGTATATCCGCCCGATTGCATGGCGCGGTTCCGAACAGCTGGGCATTTCCGCGCAAGCAACGCTTACACATGTTGCTATCGCCTGCTGGGAATGGCCTTCCTACTTCTCGCCGGAAATGCGTGAAAAAGGCATCTCGCTGCAAACGGCCAAATGGAAAGCGCCCATGCCTGATACGGCGACCACCCAATCCAAGGCCGCCTGCCTTTACGCGACCCACACCATGAGCAAACACGCAGCCGAAGCCAACGGCTTTACCGATGCGCTTATGCTCGACTATCGGGGCCTTGTTGCGGAAGCCACAGGCGCCAATATCTTTGTGATAAAAGACGGTGCGATCCGCACCCCTATTCCGGATTGCTTCCTGAATGGCCTGACGCGCCAAACGGTTATACAACTGGCTAAAGACCTTAAATTGCCTATCGAAGAAACCCGCATCACGCCGGAAGAACTGAAAAAGGCCGATGAGGTGTTCCTGACAGGCACGGCCGCCGAAGTAACCGCCGTTGGCAAAATCGACGATGTCGAATTCAAGGTAGGCCCGGTTACACGCCAGCTTCGCCAGACCTATGAAGACCATGTCCGTTCCAAGCAGGCGATCGCGGCGTAAAACCAAGGAATTTTTATTACCGCGGGCCGTTAGCGTATACTGAAAAATACGGTAAGGAGCATTTTATGGTTCAGGAAACGGCTGCAGGCACCATCGACGTAGACTCTCTGGATCCGGACGATCCGAAAGTTTATGCAAACCCTGATCTTTTGCGCATGCTTCCGCCGACACAGCAAATGATCGGCATTATCAATCTTGCCCAATCCGGTCAGATTGTCGCGGGCGATCAAACCATGACGTTGGAAGCGATACTTGCGGGCGCGGGCTATCAGGTCAGCATAGACGGCCAACTCAGCGCAGAAGAAATGGCCGCACTTCAGAACTTCGAAGACAAGCTTAACGACAAGCAATTCAATGAAGCCGGGAAGGAACTGATCGGTATGATCCTCGGCACAGACGAAAGCGGCAAACCGCTCTTCCCCGTATTTTCGCCCGCCAGCGCGATTGCGGATGCTGTTGCACCGGATTTAAATCCCGCACAGACCGCCGCCTTTAAAGTCATGAAAAAAGTAATGGGGTTTGATCCCGATTAATTGATTACTATTATTGTTCTTCTTCGGTGATGACAGATCTGGCTCTGCCTCCCTCACACAAAAACACAACGTCTGTGCCTACGTCCGGTTCTTTTACCGAACGCCAGTCTTTTTGTGAAAAAAGATACGTATTTCCGTCTTCTCCCAGAATATTGCCCGCGCTCACAACATAACTGAAAGCGCTGACCTTACCTTTAATATATG
This sequence comes from Micavibrio sp., assembly GCA_030824805.1. GTDB lineage: Bacteria > Pseudomonadota > Alphaproteobacteria > Micavibrionales > Micavibrionaceae > Micavibrio_A. The sequence goes on along the minus strand of JAPJRC010000049.1, from coordinate 5,137 downwards.
GCGGCATCTAAATGTATTCCCGTATATAGAATGGTCTTAATCACGGGAAATTCTGAAACGGGAACCTTTATGCTGTTTGATCATTTGATTAAAAAGGGAAATTAAATGGCTTGGCAGGATATATTAATACGGAAACTTCAGGAGCATACGGAGCTTTCCAAAACTGATATGGCGGCAATAAAACAGCTGCCCGGCATAACCCGCCATTTGCAGAAGAATGAAGATATTCTCAGGCAAGGAGACAAGCCGACCGACTCTATCGTAGTGCTCGAAGGTTTCATTGCCCGTTACCACACCGTGCCTTCAGGGCGGCGACAATATCTTTCCTTTCACATGCCTGGAGACATGCCGGACGCACAGACATTGTTTTTGGAGACCATGGATTTTTCGCTATGCGCGATGGAAAAGTCTGTGATGGCGCTGGTTCCACATGCCGCCATCATCAATCTTTTCAAGGAGCGACCTGAAACGGGCACAGCCTTTTGGAAAGAAACCTTGATAGATGCGGCGATATTTCGCGAAGCCATCACAAATAACAGCAGTCGAGACTTGCTGATGCGTTTGGCGCATTTCTTTTGCGAACAATATTACCGCGCGCACAAGTCTGACCTTACAGAACAGAATGCATTTAAACTTCCACTCACCCAGACACAGCTAGGCGAAACGCTGGCATCATCATTGCCGTCCATCAGCAGAGCGATGTCGGAACTGCGAAAAACAAAGGCGGTTGAATTCGACAATGGCATTCTGCAAGTCAAAGACTGGAAAAAACTGGTGCAGATCGGCGATTTTAATCCCACCTATCTGCACCTGAAAAAACCAACGGGTATTTAGTTGTTAAAACGGAACAGAATAATGTCGCCGTCTTTCACGACATATTCTTTGCCTTCGGAGCGGTATTTACCGGCTTCCTTTACGGCCTGCTCACTCTTCAGCGTGACAAAGTCATCATAGGACATGACTTCCGCACGGATAAACCCCTTCTCGAAATCCGAGTGGATAACGCCCGCCGCTTCCGGTCCTTTAGCGCCTTTGCGGATCGTCCACGCGCGTGCTTCTTTCGGCCCAACTGTAAAATATGTTTGTAGGCCCAAAATATCAAAGGCTGCGCGGATGATTTTGTTCAGGCCGGGCTCTTCAAGGCCCAAAGTCTCCAAGAACTCTTTCTTTTCTTCCTCGGTGGCCAGCTGCGCGATATCGGCCTCGATGGCGGCGGAAATGATAACGGCGCGCGTGCCTTGTGACTTGGCCATATCCTCGACCTTCTTGGTCCATTCATTGCCCGTGGCGGCTTCGTCCTCATTGACGTTGCAGATATAGAGGATCGGCTTCGACGTCATAAGCTGCGCCAGCTTCATGAAACGCTGTTCTTCCGGATCGGATGGCACAACCGTGCGGGCCGGCTTTCCTGCCTCCAGCGCGGCTTTCACCTTCACATAGAAATCGTGCTGCGCCTTTGCTTCCTTGTCATTGCCCTTGGCTTTCTTGGCAAGGTTGTCTGTTTGCTTGCTGATGGATTCAAGGTCCGCCAGCATCAGTTCGGTGTCGATGATTTCAGCATCGCGCAGCGGGTCAACAGAGCCTTCGACGTGCGTGATATCGCCGTTTTCAAAGCAGCGCAGAACGTGAAGAATGGCATCCGTCTCACGGATGTTGGCCAAGAACTGGTTGCCAAGGCCTTCACCTTTCGAGGCGCCTTTCACAAGGCCAGCGATATCGACGATCTCCAACTGCGTCGGGATGATCTTCTGCGACTTGCCGAGTTCGGCGATGATATCCAGGCGGCTGTCGGGCAGCGCCACCATGCCGGAGTTCGGTTCGATCGTGCAGAACGGATAGTTTGCAGCCTGCGCGGCCTGCGTCTTTGTAATCGCGTTGAACAGCGTCGATTTGCCGACGTTCGGAAGACCAACAATCCCGCAATTGATACCCATAGTTCTATTCTCCTAAGCTTTGGGCGCAGGAAAATCCTGCGCGACTTTTGTCATGTAATCTTCGTTTTTACCGCCGATAAGCAGCGGCACATTTTTCGCCAGAGCCGCAATCCAGTCCGGCAGCCATTGCTTTTCCGCCTTGGAAAAATCGCCGAGCACGTGGCCTGTGACGCGGTCCCGATCACCGGGATGGCCGATGCCGAGACGCACACGCCAGTAATCCTGTGAATTCAGGCAAGCATCCATCGATTTCAAACCGTTGTGACCTGCGGCGCCGCCGCCCTTTTTCACACGCATTTTGCCGGCGGCAAGATCAAGCTCGTCATGGAACGCCACAATGCGGTTAGGCGTAACCTTGTAAAATCTTGCCACCTTCTGCACGCACTGGCCGGACAGGTTCATGTAGGTCATAGGCTTGACTAGAACCACCTTCTCCTGGCCGATACGGCCCTCGACAATCTCGCCCTCGAATTTCGATTTGAACGCAGGAAGTCCATACTCACGGGCAATCTCGTCGATCACCATGAAGCCGACATTGTGCCGGTTGTCTTCGTATTCTTTTCCGGGGTTTCCGAGGCCGACCAGAATCCACATGTCGGGTTCGTCCTGATGGGGTTGTGTCTTGAAAAAAGAAAAGAGGCGGGAAAACATGCGTAATGTCCCCCGCCTCTCTCGTATTGCTTACTTCTTGTCGCCTTCGGCGGCGGCAGCCTTGGCAGCTTCTTCAGCGGCTTTTTCAGCTTCTGCAGCGGCCTTCTCGGCGTTGATCGCATCCTCCTCTTCGAGGAGCAGACGCGGCGCGGCGATCGAAGCGATCGTTACATCGCGCTGATAGCCAGACTTCGTACCTTCCGGCAGCTTGATATCGCTGATCTTGATGGCATCGCCGACTTCAGCGCCCGTCAGGTCAATAACGACTTCTTCCGGAATGTCCGTTGCACGGCAAACCAGTTCGAGGTCGTGACGAACGATCGTCAGGGAGCCGCCGGATTTGATACCGGGGGCTTTGTCTTCGTTCTGGAAGTGCACGGGCACATGAACAACGATCGTTGTTTTCGGCGTAACGCGCATAAAGTCAACGTGCAGAACCGTGTCGCGGACAGGGTCGAGTTGAACATCGCGGGCCAGAACGAGTTGTTTCTTGCCGCCTACCGTCAGGTCGCACAGGTTCGTGAACATGTGACCTTTCAAGTATTCCAGGGTAACTTCTTTGATCGGCAGGGAGATAGCTTCAGCGTCTTTGGCGTCGCCGTAGATAACGGCCGGGATTTTTTGTTCGCGGCGGAGTGCGCGGGCGACCCCTTTACCTGCCCGGTCCCGTGTTTCCGCTGACAGTGCGTAGTGCTTTGTCATGGTTTTAGTTTCCTTATTTATCAAGTGGTTATGTGCCAGCCTCCAGGGGTGCTGGTCACGTGAGCGCACTTAAACGGAAAAACCATGCAAAATCAAGGAATATCTTGGCCCTTTCGGAAGGGCCAAGACCTAGGTGAAGAGCGCCGAAATAGAGCGTTCTTCGGTGATACGCTTCATTGCCTCGCCGATAAGGGGGGCGATCGGAAGCTGCTCGATATTGGAGCACATGCGCACGGCCTCGGTGGCACAGATAGAATCGGTGATAACCAGCTTTTCCAGAGGGCTGGAGGCCACGCGGGCCACGGCACCGCCCGAAAGAACGCCATGCACGATGTAGGCATAGATCGACTTTGCGCCGGCATTTTTAAGGGCAACAGCCGCGTTGCAGAGAGTGCCGGCCGAATCCACGATGTCGTCTACCAGAATGCAGTTCTTGCCTTCGACTTCACCGATGATGTTCATGACTTCGGATACGCCCGCCTTCTCGCGGCGCTTGTCGATAATGGCAAGGTCTGTGTTCAGCTTTTTCGCCATGGCGCGGGCGCGGACAACCCCGCCAACGTCGGGCGATACCATGACGGTCTCTTCCGGCTTGAACAGATTTTCCATGTGCGGCAGGAAGATCGGCAGCGCATGCAGGTTGTCCGTCGGAATGTCGAAGAAGCCTTGGATCTGCCCGGCGTGCAGTTCTAGCGTCAGAACGCGGTCGGCACCGGCAGCCGTAATCATGTTGGCGACCAGCTTCGCGGAGATCGGTGTACGGCCGCCCGTTTTGCGGTCCTGACGGGCATAGCCGAAATACGGAAGAACCGCCGTGATACGTCTGGCCGACCCGCGCTTCAGGGCGTCGATCGTGATCAGCAGTTCCATCAGGTTGTCGTTTGCGGGATAGGAAGTGGACTGGATAACAAATACGTCTTCACCGCGGACATTGTCCATGATCTCGACAAACACTTCCATGTCGGAGAAGCGGCGGATGCTCGCTTTGGCCAAGGGAACACCCAGATAGGCGGAAATAGCCTCGGAAAGGGGTCGGTTGGAATTGCCTGCGATGATGATCATCTCTGTCCTGCCGTTTTTCGTAATGCTTTATAGGCGATTGTGAAGGCAATATAAGAAAACCATGCCCCCAAAATCAACCTGTTTCTAACCGTTAATAACAATCGCCGATATCTCGCGCCCATAGTCCGGCTCGCCCCTGTGGGTGGCCCGGCGGAAAGAGAAGCAGTTTTCTTCATCCGCATACGTGTCCACGCCCATTAGGGATACATGACGGACGCCTGCCTCCGACAATCGAAACGCTATGTATCCAGGCAGATCGAACATCAGGTGACCCGCCTTGCGGCCCGACATAAAAAACCTTTCGGCCTCTTCGTGCTTTATCAGGAACGGACGCGCGAAGTTTTCCTGAACCTCATACGAAGGCTGCATGATGCATGGACCGAGGCAGGCCTTGATGCCCTCCAGAGGCGCACCAAGCTGAACCATCTTTGCCACAGTGTCTTCCAGAACGCCGCCAAGCGCCCCGCCCCATCCGGCGTGCGCGGCACCGATAACGGGCGCTCCGTCAGGCTTTTTCGCGGCAAAAAGAACGGGACCGCAATCCGCCGTCAAAACACCGATGGCAAGGCCAGCAACATCGGTTACCAAAGCATCGCCTTTCGGCCTCTCCTCACCCACAGGAACATGCGTTTCTATTGCGTAACATGTGGGTGAATGGCATTGGAACAAGGTAGAGATGTTACCGTCTTTCACACCAAGATCCTTTGCAACAATGCTGCGGTTTTTTGCGACCTTTTCACCGTCATCACTGGAGCCCGGCGCGCAGTTGAGCGATGCATATATACCAT
>JAPJRC010000048.1 GCA_030824805.1 Micavibrio sp. | reverse complement strand
ATGTTGTGCAACGAGCGTCCCAGCAGCGCAACCTGACGGCCAGTCGCCTGCGCTGCAAGACAAATCGAACGCAGACGACCTATATTCGATGCAAAGATGGTAACGGCGATACGCCCACCACATTCGCGGAAGACAGCCTCTAGCCCCTTCTCGACATCGTCTTCGGAGCCGGAAACACCATCGACTTCGGCGTTCGTGGAATCGCCGATATAGGCAAGAACGCCTTTGTCGCCAAACTTCTTGAATGGCTCGGGGTCTGTCGGTTTATCAATGGTCGGCGCGGGATCGAGATTCCAGTCTCCGCTGTGCACAATGTTTCCGACATCGGTTTCTATGAACAAGGCCGCCGTCTGCGGTACGGAATGCGTAACAGGCGTGAATGTAATTTTAAAAGGCTTTAGCGATATGGTTTCGCCCGCGCCCACCTCGATCACTTCGGCATCACGGCAGGCGTTGTTCTCGCCCAGCTTTCTGCGAAGAACAGCAGCGGTAAAAGGCGAAGCAAAGATAGGGCAGCGAAGGCGCGGCCACAAATGCGCAACAGCGCCGATATGGTCTTCGTGCGCGTGGGTGATGATAAGACCGAGCAGGTCCTTTTTGCGCTCCTCGACAAACTTCGGATCGGGAAGCAAAATATCAACGCCCGGGAATTTTTCATCGGCGAAACCAAGCCCGCAATCGATGGCCAGCCATTTACCCTGATATCCGTATACGTTCAGGTTGACACCGAACTGTTCGGCACCGCCAAGGGGAATGAAATAGAGTTCGTCTTTTTTAAAGTTCATCAGGCGGCTTTGGCTTTCTTGAGAACCTGTTCGTACACAGCGATCAGGCCCTTCATGGTTAAGTCTTCATCGTGCAGATCGATGGTATCCGTTCCTTCGGCAAACAGCGGCGACAATCCACCCGTCGCAATCACATAAGGCTTTACGCCCATCTCTTTCGACAGGCGCGCGACCATACCTTCGACGGAACTGATAACGCCCCAATACATACCGGATTGCATTGCATGGACCGTGTCCTTGCCGATGACTGTTTCCGTTCTCTTGATCGCAATTTTCGGCAGAGCTCCCGCAGCTTGTCGAAGCGCCGCCATGGAAAGATTGATACCCGGTGAAATGATACCGCCGCAATGGTCGCCATGTTCGTCGATCACGTCGTACGTTGTGGAGGTGCCGAAATCGACAACAATCGCCGGATACTTGTAATAGTGTTTTACCGCCATGGCGTGCAGAAGACGGTCCGCACCCATCTCTTCCGGCTTTTTAATTTTTACTTTGATATCGAGCTCAATCGGGTCCTGCCCTACGATTACAGGCGTACAGGTGAAATGTTTTTCACACAGGCGGCGCAGGTTGAAATTTGCGTCGGCCACAACCGAGCTGATAATAGCGTTCTTAACTTCTACAAAATCAATTTCCGCATTCAGGAAAAGCGGATACAGCCACGATGCGTATTCATCGGCCGTCCGCGCCGGGTCTGTCTTACAACGCCATGAATGAACGATTTCTTTTCCGTCATACAAGGCAAACACGACATTCGTGTTCCCGGCTTCAATGGCTAGCAGCATCTAGTTCACTCCAAAATGCACATCGCCGGCGGTGAAAATCTTGCGCTCTCCATCGACCATGGCGATCAGCGCTCCGCTTTCATCGACACCAACGAATGTGCCTTCATAACCGATTTCAGGCAGGCGTATTTTCATAGTTTGGCCCACCCCGTAGGCCTGTTTTAACCACGCCTCGCGCACAGGCGCAAACCCTTTGTCCTGCCATGATATATAGCGGTCGCGGAGTTTTTGAAGATACAGGTCGCGGAACGTGTTAACGGCAAGACGTTCTTTCTTAATCCGATCAAGGCCTTCGGCACCCTCGGGTGGTGCAAAAATATTAACGCCGGTGCCTATGATCAGGTAATCAACCCGGCCGTGCGCATCGAGTTTGGTTTCCAGCAAAATGCCGGAAATCTTCTTCCCATCGATCAGGATATCGTTTGGCCATTTCAATTTTTTGTCATGGCCGTCTTCGATGACTTCGCCCATCGCGTCCGACAACGCGAGAGCAACCACGAACGCCATCTGGGCGGCTTTATCGGCCTTGCAACTCGGGCGAAGGAGAACGGAGAGATAAAGATTGCCCATAGGGGAAACCCAGTCATTGCCATGACGCCCCCTGCCCTTGGTTTGTTGCAAAGCCTGAACGGCAAGGCCTTCGGGTTCACCCGTTTCGGCGAGACCGCGAACAACATCCTGCGTGCTCGGCGTGGTGCCTAAAACCTGCACACGCCAGAAATCATCCGCCATGGAAGAAAACGCTCACCGCGTCGCGGCTGATCTCGACGATCGGCGACGGGCTGAAAATGAAGAAGACAATGAACAGAACGCTGATCGCCACAACCGCACGGCGCGAGAACGGAACAACGCCATCGTATTTTTCCACTGGCTCGTCAAAGAACATCACCTTGATTATGCGGATGTAGTAATAGGCGGAAACAACCGAAGTCAGAACCCCGAAGACGGCAAGGCCGTACAATTCCGCATCAACAGCGGCGCGGAAGACCATGAATTTGCCGAAGAACCCTGCGAGCGGCGGAATACCGGACATGGAGAACATGAGGATCGCCAGGCAGTAAGCCATGGCGGGAGCGTTGCGGGACAGGCCGGAAAGATCGGAAATCTTCTCAAGCGCGTGGCCGTTGCGGCGCATGTTCATGACAATACCGAACGTACCCGCCGTCATCACCATGTATATCGCCAGATACACCAATACAGAGGCCAGCCCTTCGGATGTGCCCGCGGCAAGACCGACAAGCGCAAAACCCATATTGCCGATGGAGGAATATGCAAGCAGACGTTTGATATTGTCCTGCATCAGGGCCGCGAACGCACCGACCGCCATGGAAAGCGCAGAGAGTATCCAGACGATCTGTTGCCATTGATCGGCCACAGTCGGGAATGCTTCGAACAGAAGACGGATCAGCAAAGCCGTCGCGGCGACTTTGGGTACAAGCGCAAAGAAAGCGGTGACGGATGTTGGCGCACCTTCATACACGTCCGGCGTCCACATATGGAACGGCGCGGCGGAAATCTTGAACGCCATGGCGGACAGGATGAACACCATACCGATGAGAACGCGCGGGGATGCCTGTTCCTGCAACGTGTCGCCGATAACGCTGAAATTGGTCGAACCGGTGTAGCCGTATACGAGCGAGGCGCCAAACAGCAGAAGACCGGATGCGATGGAGCCGAGGACGAAATATTTCAGGCCGGATTCCGAAGATTTCACGTTGTCGCGGCGGATGGAGGCCAGCACATAAGCGGCAAGCGATTGCAACTCAAGCCCCATATACAAAGACAAAAGGTCATGTGCCGAAACCATAAGCATCATGCCAAGGCCGGAGAACAGAACAAGCAGCGGATATTCAAAACGCGCGGTTTGTTCCTCTTCCATATAACGCACGGAAAGCGCGACGGTAGTGAACAAACCGATCAGCAGCATCAGCTTTACGATGCCCGCGAACTGGTCCATCACGAACATGCCGTTCAGCACATCTGTGCGCTCCCAGCTGTTTTGCAGGAGCAAGGATGTGGCGACCGTAAAAGCGATCATCACCAGCCAGCCGATTTGCTTTGCCGCCTTGTCACCATTAAAGACGCCGAGAATAAGCAGCGCCAATCCGGCAATCGCGAGGAACAGCTCTGGCACCAGAGGAATAAGCTGGGCGGATGAGAAATCAATCATGGGAGGCCCCTTTGGCCGCAGGAACAGCGGCGGGTTTCATGCTGGCGTCGGCAAAATTCTCGCCGCCATTCTTTTCTTTTTGGTAATCGGACAGCAATGCGGCCACGGCCGGCGATACGTTTTTCATGACGATACCGGGCGCAATGCCGAAGAGTATGGCCATAAGCACGAGCGGCACGAGAATACCGAATTCCGTTTTGGTGAGGTCAGGCATCGCGGCGGCATCGGCGTTCTTTTGCTCACCGAAGATAACCTTGCGGTAAAGCACAAGCATATAGGCGGCACCAAACACAACGCCCGTTGTCGCAAACACGGCGACATATGTGTTGACCTGGAACGTACCCATAAGTGTCAAGAATTCGCCGACGAAACCGGATGTCCCCGGAAGACCGACGGAACCCAGTATCAGCACCATGAACACGGTTGCGTATTTCGGCATGTTTTTCACAAGGCCGCCATAGCGTGAAATTTCGCGGGTGTGCAGTCTGTCATACACCACCCCTACGCAAAGGAAGAGCGCGGCGGAAATGATACCGTGGCTGAGCATCTGGAACATGGCGCCATCAACGCCCTGCTGTGTGCCCGTGAAAATACCGAGCGTCACGAAACCCATGTGGGAAACGGATGAATAGGCGATCAGCTTTTTCATGTCTTCCTGAACGAGCGCGACCAGAGCGGTGTAGACAATCGCCACCACAGAGAGCCAGAACACCATATCCGTGAAATATGCGGAAGCTTCGGGCAGGATCGGCAGCGAGAAACGCAGGAAGCCGTAGCCGCCCATCTTCAGAAGAACACCGGCCAGGATAACGGAACCCGCCGTCGGCGCTTCGACGTGCGCGTCGGGAAGCCATGTGTGCACAGGCCACATAGGCATCTTGACGGCAAAGGAGGCAAAGAACGCCAGCCAGAGCCAGATCTGGACGTTGCGCGTCAAATCATTGTCCGCCAGTTCAACGATATCTGTCGTGCCCGTGAGGAAGTAGAGCGCGAGCAAGGCGACCAGCATGAGGACGGAGCCCAGCAGCGTGTACAGGAAGAATTTGAACGAGGCATATACGCGGTTCTTGCCGCCCCATACGCCGATGATAATGAACATCGGCATCAGAACGCCTTCGAAGAAGACATAGAAGAGAACAGCGTCGAGCGCACAGAATGTGCCGATCATGAAGGTTTCCAGCACGAGGAACGCGATCATGAATTCTTTCACGCGTTTTTCAATCGCATGCCAGCAGGAAATGATGCAGATCGGCGTCAGGAAGGTGGAAAGCAGAACGAAATAGACAGAAATACCGTCAACACCCAGATGGTAGTTCAGATCAAGCGAAGGAAACCACGTGGCCTTTTCAACGAATTGGAATCCGGCATAACCGGTTTCGTAATTCATCATCATCACACAGGATACCGCGAACACCAGAGTCGACACACCAAGCGCAATCCAGCGTGCACAGCAATCGCTAAGCCGCGGCAAAGCCAGAATGGCGAGCACACCGAGCAGCGGAAGGAATATCTGAAGGGAAAGAATATGGCTTAACATCTCAATAACTCCCTACCCCGCCACGTGGAACCGGTAGAAGAACCAGCTCACAAAACCGATAACGCCGATAATCATGACAAAGGCATAGTGGAACACATAACCGCTCTGGACTTTTTTCAGCACGCCCGCAACATCGAGCGAACGGGCCGCCACACCGTCGGGGCCAAGACCGTCGACGACTCTCTTATCGGCCTTCCAGAAGACCTTACCCGCACAGATCGCATTTTTTACGAAAGTGGCGTTATAAATCTCATCAAAGAACCATTTGCGGAAGAACAGCGTGTGCAGTTTCGAGAAACGGCGAACGGTTGCGCCCTGCAAGTCCGGTTTCCAAGAATAAAACACCCACGACAGGAACAATCCCAGCGCGCCCATAATGGTCGGAAGCAACTTCACCCACAAGGCAACATGGTGCGCGGCTTCAACCGTGTCGTTTTCCGGCAGGACCTTGATGGCGTCGCCCCAGAAAATGAAACGGTTCATTTCCTTGCCGTGATCGTCTTCCTCGACAACAGGCGCTTCCACGGTATGGTCAATCTCTACTTGTTCGCCATGCGCGGCTGCAGCCCCATGATGCGAGGATGAACCACCGACAAAACCGGAATAACCAAGCGCACCGGCAAACAAAGCGCCCACCGTGAGAATGACGAGCGGCGTCAGCATAGCCGGTGGGGATTCATGGGCATGGTCGTAGGTGTGATGGTCCATGCGCGGCTTGCCATGGAACGTCATGAACAAAAGACGACCGGAATAAAACGCCGTCATGAACGCGGCAACGATACCCATCCAATATGCAAAGGTACCAAACCAAGTGTGGTCGGCGAAGGCCGCTTCGAGCATAATGTCCTTGGAGTAATAACCCGCGAAGAACGGAATACCCGCCAGAGCGAGAGAGCCGATCCACATCATGGCATAGGTCGCCGGAATCTTCTTCCAGACACCGCCCATATTGCGCATATCCTGTTCATGGTGAAGCGCGTGAATAACGGAACCAGCACCCAGGAACAGCAACGCCTTGAAGAAAGCGTGCGTCATAAGGTGGAAGATGGCCGCGCCATAGGCGGAAACGCCGAGGGCGAAGAACATGTATCCGAGCTGGGACATTGTGGAATAGGCAATCACGCGCTTGATATCGAACTGGGTCAGGCCGATCGTCGCGGCAACGAACGCCGTTAGTGCGCCGAGAACACAGACAACCATCAAAGCTTCGGGTGCGTATTCGAACACAGGCGACATACGCGCGACCATGAACACACCGGCGGTAACCATCGTTGCGGCGTGGATAAGGGCCGACACAGGCGTTGGACCTTCCATAGCATCCGGCAGCCATGTGTGCAGGCCGAGCTGTGCCGATTTACCCATCGCGCCGACAAACAGCAACAAACAGGTGGTGTTCAAAGCAGGAAGATCAAAACCAAAGAAGTTGAATCGTGCGTCTTTCAGGCTCTCGGCAATGGCGAACATGCCATCGAACTGAACCGTGCCGAACAGCATAAAGCAGGCGAACACGCCAAGCGCCAGACCAAAGTCGCCGACGCGGTTAACAAGAAACGCCTTGATAGCGGCGGCATTGGCGGAATCTTTGTGATTCCAGAAACCGATAAGAAGATAGGACGCAACGCCTACCCCTTCCCAACCGAAGAACAGCTGGATCAGATTGTCCGCCGTTACCAGCATCAGCATCGCGAAGGTGAAGAGCGACAGATAAGACATGAAGCGGCTGATCGACTCATCTTCATGCATATAGGCCGTGGAGTATACGTGAACACAGGACGATACGATGGTCACAACACACATCATGACGACGGCGAGTTGGTCAACGCGCAAGGACCAATCAACGGTGAGCGCGCCGGACGTGATCCAGTTCATGATGGTTATGGTGCGCGGTTCGGAACCGAGGACGACTTCGACGAACAAAGCACAGGAACAGAACGCGGCGATGATAACGCCCGAGCATGTGATGAGTTCAACAGCTTTGTGACCGAGCTGCTTGCCAAACAGGAAAGCGATCAGGAAGGCTACGAGCGGCGGAAATACAGCAAGAAGTTCCATAGTCGGTTAGCCTTTCATGCTCGAAATATCTTCCACCGCGATCGATCCCTTGTTCCGGAAGAAGATCACGAGGATGGCGAGACCGATAGCGGCCTCTGCGGCAGCAACGGTGAGAATAAACATGGTGAAGATCTGGCCTTTCAGGTCACCCATAAAAGAAGAGAACGCCACGAAGTTGATGTTCACCGACAGAAGGATCAGTTCGATGCACATCAAGATGATGATCACGTTCTTGCGGTTCAGGAAGATGCCGAAAACGCCCATAGTGAATAGGATGGCGGCCAGCGTGAGATAATGTTCGAGCCCGATAACCATGGATTTATGCCCCTGCCCCGGTGTTGACCTTTACGATTTCCATCGCCTCTTCCCGCGTGCGTGCGTTTTGCGCCGCGATCTTTTGACGGCGAACGCCCGCGCGCTGGCGGTGCGTGAGAACGATTGCGCCGATCATGGCGACCAGCAGGATCAAGCCTGCGATCTGGAAGGCGTATATATAGTCTGTGTAAAGCAGCATGCCGAGTGCTTCGGTGTTTTTCATCTCGCTGGCAGGGCTTGCTAGGTTAGCGCCATAAGAAGGAGCGAATTGCCATGCGCTGTAAATGGTTGCGAGTTCAAATAACAGGACGCCGCCAATGATAAGACCGAGCGGCACATATTGAAGTGCACCTTTCCGCAGATCTTCGAAACCCATATCGAGCATCATGACGACGAAGAGGAAGAGAACCGCCACCGCGCCAACGTAAACAATGACCAAGATCATCGCCACGAATTCCGCGCCGAGCAGGACGAATAACCCCGCTGCATTAAAGAATGCCAGAATGAGGAAGAGGACCGAGTGAACGGGGTTTTTGGCTGTGATCACCATCAGTGCGCTAAGCAGCGTCACGGCGGCGAACAGATAAAAGGCGATGGGTGTTAACATCTTTGAATCTTCGGGGTTTTTAGCAACAGCCTTTTCTAATCTCAATGTTGTGCGTACGCAAGTCGTGACGTAAAAAAATCCGCAATTGTTAATATCTTATGGAAGCCTGTGTGGCAGTCTTGCAATAGCTTTGCACCCGTATGCAGAAAAGCTGAAACCATAGCTTGATTTGGACGCTTAAAAGGAAAACAATACGAACACTATTGTTCGTCAAATAATTCCATTTAGGGGTCTAAAAACGTGAAGAAATTTGTATTTATGGCCGTTATCGGCGGCTTCCTCGCCATGGCCGCACCTGTCCAGGCACAAGAATCAGCAGACAAATCCTATCTGGGCTTCGGCGTCGGGGCGTATGACTTCCTCGATGCAGAAGATACCGCAACGGATTTCCGCGTCGAATACCGTCATGGCACCCCGTTATTTTGGAAAATAAAGCCTTGGGGCGGCGTCGAAGCCACAACCGATGGCTCTCTTTGGGGCGGCGGCGGTCTTTTGGCCGATTTTAAACCGGCCGATAACATATATCTAACCCCTGCCCTGGGCGTCGGTCTATACACGGACGGGGGCAGCGACAAGGATCTGGACCACCCGATCGAATTCCGCAGCCAGATAGAAGCCGGCTATGAATTCATGAACGGCCACCGCCTTGGTGTGGCCTTCAGCCACATCTCGAATGCGGGCCTTGGCAACGACAATCCCGGCACCGAAGTGCTGAACCTGTACTACCACATACCGGTTAGCGGCCTGTCCTTCTAAAATCCGGCTGGCTGAAAAACAAAATCCCCGCCTCTGCGGGGATTTTTTTATCCGAAGATACTGACGCTCTTGGGCTGAACACGCATATCTTTGATCTCGTAGAGGCTGTTGCCTGCTTCGGACAAGATATCCATCAAACTGCCATCCACGCCATTAGATGGCTTGGCCTTTTCCAAGGTTAGAATAACGCGGTCATCTCGGGCCGGCTCTTTGGCGGCAAGTGCTTTATACCATTCGGTGGTGAGAGGTATGCGAATATCGTCGGAAGATGTCAGGATCGCCTTGCGGCTCTCGTTCGATACAATCATGGAACTGACGATCAACGCTGCCGGCTCATCCCCTTCCGGCTCGACAAGACGTGCGGACACGCCTGTCAGTTTCAGTACATCGTCATGAGATTCAAAGACTAATCTCATGGGCCCTCTCTATATATGCTTACAGGGCCTTTATATCATGGGTGGAAATTTTAACGCAAATTTAACCAAGAAAGGCCTAGCGGTAGGCAGCTTCCTTGGCCAGATTTGCAGCCAGCTGCGCTTCCCAGCGATCACCGTTTTCGAGAAGCTTCTCTTTATTATAGTACAGCTCTTCACGGGTTTCGGTGGAGAACTCGAAATTCGGCCCTTCAACGATGGCATCGACCGGACAAGCTTCCTGGCACAGGCCGCAATATATGCATTTCGTCATGTCGATGTCGTAACGCGTGGTGCGGCGGGAACCGTCATCACGAGGCTCTGCCTCGATGGTGATGGCAAGCGCCGGACAGATAGCTTCGCAAAGTTTGCAGGCAATACAACGCTCTTCCCCGTTCGGATAACGGCGCAGCGCGTGTTCACCGCGGAAGCGCGGAGACAGCGGGCCCTTTTCGTAAGGATAGTTGATCGTCACGCGTGGCATGAAAAAGAAATATTTCAGCGTAAGAGCCATGCCCTTTACGATTTCGACCAACAGGAATGAATTCAGCCAGTTTTTCATCTCACATTACTCCGGCAGCGCGTCCATGTAGATAAGGGTTCCTGCGACAAGCACGACCCAGATTAATGTGAACGGCAAAAAGATTTTCCAGCCCAGACGCATCAGCTGGTCATAGCGGTAGCGCGGAAACGTAGCGCGCGCCCACACATAGAAGAACATCACAAGGAAGGTCTTCAGGATAAACCAGATGAAACCGGGAACGATGGCGAGCGCTTCAATTCCGAACGGTGGCAACCAGCCGCCAAGGAACAGAACCGTCGTCATACCCGACATCAGGATCATGTTGGCATATTCGCCAAGGAAGAACAGCGCGTATGTCATGGAAGAATATTCCACCATGAAACCGCCGGTAATTTCGGATTCACCTTCCGGCAAGTCGAACGGCGCGCGGTTGCATTCGGCCAGGATCGAAACAAGGAAGACGATCAGCATGGGGAACAGCATAACTTGCATCCATGCCGGACGGTCCGCCAGAACGATTTCCGTGAGATTCAGCGAACCCGTGCACAGAAGAACAGTCACGATGATAAGACCCATCGAGACTTCATACGATACCATCTGCGATGCGGAACGCATGCCGCCCAGGAAGGCGTATTTCGAGTTGGAAGCCCAGCCCGCCATAATGATTCCGTACACGCCCATCGATGATACGGCGAACAGGTAGAGAATACCGACATTGATGTTCGCAAGCACGATCTGCGCGTCGATGGGAATAACAGCCCACGCGATAAGCGCCAGTGCAAAGGTCAGAACAGGCGCGATCAGAAAGACCGGCTTGTTTGCCTGAGATGGGATAATTGTTTCCTTCGAAAGCAGTTTAATACCGTCCGCGATCGGCTGCAGAAGGCCGAACGGTCCAACCGTCATCGGTCCCTGACGGCGCTGCATGGCGCCCATGATTTTACGCTCGCCATACGTATAATATGCGACCAGTCCCATAATCACGCCGACAATAGCGCCAATATGACCGAGCATGTACAGGCCGGGCCAGAAATAGGTTTCCATGAATTCAGGCGTAAACATTATTCAGCGGCCTCTGGTTTTTTCTTGATAAACTGGCCAAGGTCAGGCGCGAAATAATTCGGGCCTTTCATGACCTTGCCATCGCCTTCGCGGCGAATCGGCTTACCGTCCGCGCCAAGTTTCGACATGTTGGAACGGTGTACTTCATCGAACGCGAGCTCTTTCACGGCCTGAAGACCAAAGGAAAGAAACGCGCCATCGAGCACATACTGCAGATCGATCAGGGCGTCGAGCGTTTCCTGCGGATCATCGTTCGCCAATGCTTCCTTCAACTCGTTCAATTCTTCCTGAAGCAGGTTGATACGGAGTTCTTTGGTCTGCGCACAGGTCAGGTTGACATCATCGTGCACCGGAAGACCATATGTTTCGTGGAATTCCTGAACCTGTTCGAGCGTCGTGCGTTTCTTAGCGGTCATTATTCGGCAGCCTCCAGAATTTGTTCGCCATGCACCAGAACACGCGAGCATTCCTGCATCGTCGGCGAAGCCTTGGCGATTACGTTGGTCAGATAGAAATCATCCACCGCGCTTACGAGATCATGAGTTGGGACAGAACCGGCGACGCCGAACTCCGCCCACTGAACGGCAGGCAACTGGTCCAGCGCATCGAACTGCGGGAACTCTTTTACGAGGCGCGCGCGCAATTGGAAGAGATCATCGTATTTGAGTGGCGTACCAAGATGCGCAGACAGGGCGCGGAGCACTTTCCAGTCTTCACGTGCCTCGCCCGGGGCATCGACGGCTTTCTTCGCCATTTGCACACGGCCTTCGGTGTTCATATAAAGACCGGATTTTTCCGTGTAGGCGGCGCCAGGGAAAATGACATCGGCGCGTTTCGCACCGGCATCGCCGTGATGGCCCTGATAAATAACGAATGCATTCGGGCTGATCTGCGAAAGCGTCTCTTCGTTGTCAACGCCGAGCAGATACACAACTTCCATTTCGTTCGTGTTGAACGGTTTGGATGGCAGGAAACCGATTTCGAGCGCACCCACGCGGCTCGCAGCTGTGTGCAATACGTTAAAGCCAAGCCAGCCTTGTTTCACGCAACCCAGATCTTCGGCCGCCTGGCGTACAAGAGCCTGAACGGCAGGGCCGTCTTTGCCTTTGAAGGCACCGGCACCGACGATGATCATCGGGCGTTCGGCCTGCACCTTATCTTTATACGCCCGCACCATGTCTTGCAGGGCGGACAAGGTCGTACCGGCATGGTGGTAGCTGTAATTAAGGTCTATTGCTTCACCGACAACACCGACATGAACTTTGGAATTATCCAGCAAGCGTTTGCGGATACGGGCGTTCAGAAGCGCGGCTTCCTTGCGCGGGTTCGTTCCGACCAGCAGGATTGCATCGGCTTCTTCAATCGCGGCAATACCGGAATTGAAGATATACCCCGCGCGCTGGCTTGCATCATAATATGTGCCATCGACACGGCATTCCAGATTATGAACGCCGTTCGCGGCCATCAGATCTTTCAGCGCCAGCATCGATTCAACATCGGCCAGATCGCCCGCGAATGCGGATATTTTTTCTTTTGCCGTGGCTTTCAGTTTTGCGGCGGCATAGGCAAATGCTTCATCCCATGTGGCTGCGGCCAGCTTGCCGTCTTTGCCACGAATATAAGGACGGTCAAGACGTTTGTATTTCAGGCCATCGCAGGCGTGGCGCGTACGATCGTCGATCCATTCTTCATTGATACCTTCGTGAAGGCGTGGAAGAACGCGCAGAACTTCGCTACCGCGAGCATCGACGCGGATGTTGGAGCCGAGCGCATTATGCACATCGATCGTTTCGGTTTTCTTCAATTCCCACGGGCGCGCCTTGAACGCGTATGGCTTTGATGTCAGTGCACCTACAGGGCAAACATCGACGAGGTTGCCGGAAAGCTCGCTGGCAATCGCCTTTTCAACGAATGTGCCGATTTCAGAATCTTCACCGCGGTTCAGCTGGCCGAGGTCGTCCACACCCGCGATTTCATCGGCAAAACGGATGCAACGTGTGCAGTTGATGCAACGGGTCATCACGGTTTTAATGAGCGGACCCATATATTTGTCTTTAACGGCGCGCTTGTTTTCGTCATAGCGCGAACGGTCAAAACCATAACCGACGGCCTGATCCTGCAGATCGCATTCGCCGCCCTGGTCGCAAATCGGGCAATCCAGCGGGTGGTTGATGAGCATCATCTCCATCACGCCTTTGCGCGAACGATTCACCTTGTCGGAATTGGTGCGTACAACCATGTTATCGCCGCACGCCATAGCGCAGGATGCCACGGGTTTCGGCGCGCCTTCGAGTTCGACGAGGCACATACGGCAGTTCGCCGGAACACTCAAACGGTCATGATAACAAAAGCGCGGGATTTCGATCCCCAGCTGTTCCGCTGCCTGAAGCAAACTGGTGCCTGGAGCGACTTCGATTTCCTGATCGTTGATCTTTAGTTTTGGCATGATGGTACTTGGTGTCGTTGGAATATTTGTATGGCTGTATATACTCTTTTTACAAATGCGTTCAAAGGGTTTATATGGGTTGCATGAATTCTTTTACCCCGAATATCCTGACCGAAAACGGCTGGGACGATTACGCACTTATTGACAGCGGAAACGGACGCAAACTTGAGAAATTCGGACGCGTGCGGGTAAGCCGACCGGAACCCCAGGCATTATGGCAACCATCCCTTCCCGAAACCGAATGGTTCAAGGCCGATGCCACCTTTACCAACGCTTCTGAAAAAGAAGACGACGACAAGGGCAGCTGGGCGCACCAGAAGAAACTGCCCGAGACATGGCCGGTAAAAGTAGAAGGCGTTACAATGCTTTGCCGCCTTATGACTTACCGCCACATGGGCCTATTTCCAGAACAACGCCCTCACTGGCAGTGGATCGGCGACGAAATACGTAAAGCCGCCGGACGCCCACTCAAGGTTCTGAACCTGTTCGGTTATACAGGCGCCGCCAGTTTGATAGCCGCCCGCGCCGGTGCCGAAGTCACACATCTGGATGCCTCCAAGAAGGCCATCACATGGGCTAAAGAGAACCGGGATGCTTCCGGCCTGCAAGACGCCCCCATCCGCTGGATCTGCGACGACGCCGCCAAGTTCGTGGCACGCGAGGTCCGCCGCGGCAATAAATATGACGGTATCCTGCTTGACCCTCCCCGCTATGGCCGCGGGCCGGACGGCGAAGTGTGGAAATTCGAAACCGATGTCGGCCCTCTGCTCTCGTCCTGTGCCGAGCTGCTGTCACCCGACGCACGTTTTATGATTCTGACGGCCTACACGATGCGCCTGTCCTCGCTTACGCTGCAGCATATGATGATCGATGCCCTCAAAGGCCGCGCCGGAACGCTCGACCACGGCGAGCTTCTTTTGTCGGATCAGGGTAAAAAACGCCCGCTGGCTACATCCATGTTCTGCCGCTGGAGCGGTAATTAGGTAACCGCCCATGGCCCGTATCGAGCACATTACATCCCCGTCGAACCCCAAGGTGAAGCTGATCACCTCGCTCTTTATCCGCAAATTCCGCAAAGAAACGGGGTTGTTTGTGGCCGAAGGTTTGCGTTCGGTTATCGAAGGGCTGGAATGTGGCGTGGTGCCTGAACAGCTCGTATTTTCCGAAGACGCCGATATCGGCCCCGAACTCCAACGCGCGATTGACGAGACCTCCGCCCGCGGCGGCCTGTGCCTCAAGGTCGGAGCCGCGGTGCTGGAAAAGCTCTCCCGCAAGGAAAACCCCCAGATGGTTATGGGCGTTTTCAAACAGAAATTCGGCAAACTTTCAGACATTAAACCGGAACGCTCGAAATGCTGGGTGGCGCTGGAAGAAGTGCGCGATCCCGGCAACCTCGGCACCATTATCCGCACGGTGGATGGTGTGGGTGCCGATGGCGTAATACTTATTGGCCAGTGCTGCGACCCTTTCTCGGTGGAAAGCATTCGCGCCACCATGGGCTCGGTGTTCTCCATTCCCGTGGTGCCCTGTCGCCGCGAGGAGTTTCTGGACCTGACGGTGACCTGGCCCGGCTCTATCGTTGCCACCGCCCTGAACGACCGTACGGTGGATTTCCGCGAAGCCGAATATAAAAAACCGATGATTTTGGTCATGGGTAACGAACAGGCCGGCATCACCGAAGCGATCCAGAACGCTGTGCACCAGACCGTGAAATTGCCCATGAACGGCCGGGCGGATTCCCTCAATCTGGCCATCGCCACGGGGATCATGCTATACGCCGCGATGGAGCCGTGGAAATAGGCGGAAAGCCGCCGTTTTTTTGTGGAATTTCATGGGCCATATCGGTACAAGGAAGCCATGTCACAACGCATCGAAGTCATCACCCTTTCCGAAGACGGCCGCGCCAAGGTTCTGGAACAGAATATTGCCCGCGCCGGTAAAAAAGCCTCTGCCCGTATCGTCGACGTCTACACCGTCGAACACGATATCGAGAAAGCCGCCAATGTTCAGGCGCTCTCGAAATCCTTCGTCAATCCGGTGACACAGACATTGCTCGAGCGCGGCGGTGAAGGTGATTTCGACTGGGCCGTGGAAATCGGTTACCTGCCCGGCGTGACGGACAATATCGGCCACACGGTTTCCGAACTCGCGGCCCTTACGCTGAACGACAACCAGCCGGTCTATTCCTCGCAGGTTATCCTGCTCAAAGGTTCGCTGAGCGAAGACGATGTGAAAGCGATTGCCTCTACGCTTCATAACCCGCTTATCCAACGCGCCTCGATTAAAGACGCGAAACAGTACCAGAAAGACGGCGGCATGGATGTCGTCGTGCCAAAGGTGCGCCTCGACAATAAGGGCATCACGGTTGACGATGTCGACCTGAATATCCCGGACGAAGAACTTGCGAAGATCGGCAAGGACGGCATTCAAAATGACGACGGCACGCGCCGCGGCCCGCTCGGCATGTCCCTGCTCTACATGCAGGCCGTGCAAGCCTACTTCAAGAAACAAGGCCGTCCCGCGAAAGACATCGAAATCGAGACACTCGCACAGACATGGTCCGAACACTGTAAGCACACGATTTTCGCATCACCCATCGGTGATGTGAAAGATGGTCTCTATAAACACTACATCAAACGCGCCACGCAGGAAATCCGCGCGGCGCGCGGCAAGGACGATATTTGCGTCTCCGTGTTCAAGGACAATTCCGGCGGCATCGTGTTCGATGATAAATGGCTCATCACCGACAAAGTCGAAACACACAACAGCCCGTCCGCGCTCGATCCGTTCGGCGGCGCAATCACCGGCATTGTCGGCGTGAACCGCGACTGCGTCGGCTTTGGCCGTGGCGCCAAACCCGTTCTGAACCGCTATGGCTTCTGTCTCGCCGATCCGAATTCCAATCCGGAATATTACCGCGGTAAGGGTAAGCAGAATAAAATGCTCAGCCCGAACACTATCATGAAAGGCGTCATCAGCGGCGTAAACCATGGCGGCAACTGCTCGGGCATTCCAACGCCGCAGGGCTTCCTGTATTTCGATGACCGTTACGCAGGCAAGCCGCTCGTGTTTGCCGGTACCGTCGGATTGATTCCGCGCGAAATCAACGGCAAGAAAGGCCATGAAAAAGGCGCACAGGTCGGCGACCTGATCGTTATGGTCGGCGGGAAAGTCGGCCGTGACGGAATCCACGGCGCAACTTTCTCTTCGGTGGCGCTCGATGAGGGATCGCCTGCAACGGCGGTACAG
>JAPJRC010000047.1 GCA_030824805.1 Micavibrio sp. | reverse complement strand
CATACATTAGCCGGATTCACTCCTGCCATGGACTCATTTATAGGGGGCGGGTCAGTGCCGACGACAAAATGTCTCCACCCGAAGTGAATGACCGCTATCGAAAAATTAGAAACTCTGGGATCCGCATGCGACAGCTTGTCCAAGATGGAAATACATATCTCATGGGGCCGCTAAAAGAATATCGCTATATGCCCAAAGAACGATTCAAAAATTACGTTTCTTTAATTTATGGAGGAAAAGTGGCTGTCTGCACCGATGCCAACACAAAAGCCCTCGTTTTTAAAGATCCGCTCCTAGCAGAAACATGGACAAACCTTTTTGATGTCATGTGGGACGTACTGAAACAACCAGAAAAGAGCGAAGCAGATGAGCGTTTCTAAAAAGCAAATTCAATACGCTTCCCAAACTGGCCCTTACAAAGTTTTTGTAAAAGATAAGGGCGCATGGCAAATGCACGATACTGCCCGCTTACAAATAAGCGTTGGAAACCCAAAACATGATGGAAACAAATTTTTTGCTTTAGCGGAGTGGGCATCTGCGCGATTTGACCATGTCATTTTGATAATTTCAGATACTTTGCAACGTCACAATATAGCTTTCCACGGCAATTATGATCAGGAAAGAGCATATGAGATTTCTTTAGCCCAAGGCGACTATTGGCTTTACCAAAACAAAGAGGCACTAGATGTATTACCTAACAAGACAGTCACGCGGTGGAATGACTGGCTAAATCATCCTGAATTTAAAGCGTCACACGATGTTTTGAAATCTCTATATGAAAATAGAGAAGATGTAAGAAACGCGATCAATAAAAAGGCTGAGGATTTTTCTAAAAGACATATGGGGAGTTTGGCTAAAGAGTTTTCATCTGAACGCCTCATGAAAACATCTGTAAGTTATATTTTAGAAGAAGTTGCGGCGTTTTCGTTAATGTTTCGTACAATTAAAGCGATAGATATTTATCCTGGCGAGTGGTTCAGAGACATATTCGATGTTTTAAAAAAGGTTGAATCTGAAGCTTTGTTATCCAGTTTTCAAAGTGCCGAATGTCTGCGTGTTGACTTTGTTCGCAACAGTCTAAATCCTAACATGACAAATCGCCAAGTGGCATAATTGCTCTTAATCAAACACTCTTTAATAGAAAAACTGACCTAAATACTGGCCATCAACCCATATCTTCACATAGGAAGGTTTTGCGCGCCTAATCGCTTCATAACGATCCTGAACTTGACAATTTTCTCTCCAAAAACCGCCGCAAGCCTTTCGTTCGCACACCCCGCTCGACCCGATTCCGTAGTTGGTCTGACGCAGGGTATATCCCTCTTTACAAGGCTCGAAATACTCATAGCCCGTTTCGTATCTACCATTAGAACTCTTTCCATCAGGGTCGGTCGTACAAGACGATAGATCTGGAAGTGGCGGCCGTCCCTTTTTTATCCTGCTTTTGAAAGCGCTGTATGCAGCTGAACATCCCGTAGGGAATCCTCCGGGCAGGCAGAGCCATATCGCGCACTCTGCTTCTGATGCTGCTTTTGACTTCTCAGGAAATCCACAGACCACCACCGCCGAAATCAATAAAATTCTCAAATAGATAGACATTACAAACCTTTCATATTTTAAGCTATAAAATAGTATTTGTAAGTTTCTTCTTGCAAATCCCCTCTAGCTTTTGCAACTATGACTCGAAATGTCAATACATCT
Organism: Micavibrio sp.; assembly: GCA_030824805.1. Taxonomy (GTDB): domain Bacteria; phylum Pseudomonadota; class Alphaproteobacteria; order Micavibrionales; family Micavibrionaceae; genus Micavibrio_A. The sequence goes on along the minus strand of JAPJRC010000047.1, from coordinate 15,439 downwards.
AAATTTTGTGCTTCTATCCGCCGCACTGTCTTTGCTTGCACTTCCAACAAATGCAAAAGCAACGGTCATGGAGTTTTCTGATGATGGAATCGTCACGAAATTTGAAGCGACAGACTACTTAAGCCAGCATCGCCATTTCAGGTTTGCCAAGACCTCCTTCCCCAAGAACTACAAAGATTTGGTATCGAAATATTCCACGCAATATGGCGTAAATGCTGATCTTGTTCATGCTGTCATACAGACGGAATCTTCCTATGTGCCGGATGCCGTATCCCCTAAAGGCGCGCAAGGTTTAATGCAATTAATGCCAGAAACTGCCGTAAATTATGGGGTTTCTGATAGTTTTGATGCCGAAGAAAACATTAAAGGTGGCGTCCATCTTTTGAGCGATCTCATAGAAAAATACGATGGTGATGTGAAGCTGGTTCTCGCGGCGTACAACGCAGGCGAAGGCGCCGTTAAGAAATACAATGGTGTTCCTCCCTACAGAGAAACCGTGGAATATATCCAAAAGATCGAAAGGTATATGGGAAAAAACTTTGAGTAAGATTGAACAGCGATACAATAAATTGAAGGGAGCGTAGCTTGAAATATTAGAAAAATATTTGCGCGAGTCCTCTTGCGAACCATTATCAGATATGCAACCTATGATTAACAATCAGAAACGACGGGATTTAGGAGATAAGAAATGATAACCCATAAGTTAGAAAATTTAATGTTAAACGGACTTTTAGCAGGAATTTTTACGCTGATCGTGCTGTATCCTGAAACCTCCCACGCTCAAACTGCGCTTTTCGATTCAGGAACAAACTTTTTAACAGCTTTGCAGAACCTTCTAACCACCACATGGGCTAGGCTTATTGGCATTATCGCCGTGGCCCTCTGCGGGATTGCGTTCATGACCGGCCGTATGTCCTGGCAGGTAGCGGGTTCCGTCGCAATCGGCATTATCCTTATCTTTGGCGCGCCTGCCATCGTGGATAGCGTTTCAGGCACCCTATAACGAAATGGCGGAAGAGCGGATCGAAATAGATCCCCTTTTCATCGGTATGACCAGGCCCCCTTTGACGATGGGCGTGCCGATGGAATTCTTTGGGATCAATTTTATTGTCTTTGGCATAGGCATGATTTTGTTCATGTCGTTATCAGGAAAGATCATTTTCTTTGCCTGTGTCACTCTTCCGATCCACGCGATCGGTTATATCGCAACGGAAAAAGACCCACACTGGATGCGGATCTGGCTCACAAAACTGAATAAATGTGCGCCCACAAGAAACAAGAGTTTTTGGAAAAGTAATAGTTACAAACCATAGGAACGGATTATGTTCGCTGCAGCGAAAAAAGACGATACGATCTATGGCAGGCAAGCCAAAGTGGAGGATTCCGTAGGTCGGTTTATCCCCTACACGCGGCTTGTGGACGAAGAAATCATCAAAACCAAAGAAGGCTATCTTCTTAAAATCATCAAAATTGAAGGCGTTCCCTTCGAAACCGCCGATGAAATCGATATAAACCAAAGAAAGACCGTCCGCGCTACCCTTTTGCGGGGATTATCGAACAGCCGCTTTGCGCTCTATCATCACATTATCCGCCGTGAGGAAAACAGCGAACAAGAAGGGTTTTTTGAAAACGATTTCTGCCGCGCGCTTGACAATACCTATCAGGAACGGCTCGCCAGCAAGCGAATGTTTGTTAACGAGCAATACATCACGGTTGTTCGCAGGCCGGCGCAAGGTACTTTCGGGCTAATGGCCGATCTCAGCCGCACGCTCTTTACTCGCATTGATCGCAAGATACAGGAAAATCAGGAAATTGAGGATATCAAGGCCCTGAATGAAGCAGCTGCGCACATCCTCACGACTTTGGCTCCCTACAAACCAAGGGTTCTTGGTGCCAAAAAGACTGACAAGGGCATTTTGGGAGAAAATCTTTCCTTCCTGTCCTATCTGGTCAATCTCGAAAAAACCGATATTCGCCTGCCGCGTATGTCGATTGCCGATTATTTACCCTGCAAGCGTATCTCATTCGGTAAAGAAGCCTTCGAGGTACGCGGGAGCGCGCCTGGCGACGTCAAACTCGGCGCCGTATTATCCTTGAAGGAATATGCCGATGGAACCGGCCCGGGAATGCTGGATAGCCTGCTACGCCTACCCCATGAGTTCATCCTGACGCAATCTTTCGGCTTTGTCGATCGGCAGGCCTCCCTCAATTCCATGCGCGATACGAAAAGGAAAATGATCGCAGGCGAGCAAGGTGCTACCTCACTGGAAGAGGATCTGGACAACGCAATTGACGATCTGGCTTCCGGCCGCTCGACCTTTGGCGAGCATCACCTGACAATCACAGCCATCGGGAAAAATTCTGCAGAGCTGGATTCCGTCGTGAGCGATTGCGTCAGTGCTTTCGTCAATCTTGGGATCGTCACCGCCCGCGAAGATATAAATCTGGAACCCGCTTTTTGGGCGCAGCTGCCGGGAAATTTCAGCTTTACGGCGCGCCGGTCGTTGATCTCGAACGCCAATTTTGCCGGATTTGCGAGCCTCCATAATTTCCCTGCAGGCCGCGCCACCGGAAACCATTGGGGACAGGCCATCACACGCCTCGAAACAACCTCCGGCACGCCCTACTGGTTCAACTTTCATGAGCGCGATGTAGGCAACTTCACTGTAATCGGTCCTACCGGCTACGGAAAAACCGTCCTTTTGACCTTTCTGAACGCACAAGCGCAGAGATTGAACCCCCGAACCGTCTATTTCGATAAGGATCATGGCGCAGAAATCTATCTGCGCGCGATCGGCGGGAACTACACAACGGTCCGCCAGGGGATACCGACAGGCCTGAATCCCCTGCAATTGCCCGATACACCGGAAAACAGAGCCTTTGTGCGGGAATGGATCCGGCTCCTCGTGACGATTGATAACAACACCCCTGTTTCGCCGCAGGATTTGGAAATCATTGCCGACGCGGTGAATGCGAATTTTGAAGAACCTATCGAGCATCGCCGCCTTCGGATTTTCGCAGAACTCTTATCCGGCCACGAAATCAGTCATGGCGCATCGTTGGCGGCAAGAATGGCAAAATGGCACAGTGCCGGCGAGCGGGCATGGCTGTTTGATAACGAGCAAGACACCCTCGCCCTCGATAACCGGATTATTGGGTTTGACCTGACCTCAATCCTCGATGATCCCATCAGCCGGACGCCTTGGCTGATGTATGTTTTTCACCGCGTTCAGGAAATTCTGGACGGGCAAAAAGTCATTATCATGCTCGATGAAGGATGGAAGCTGCTCGATGATCCGGCTTTTGCCGCCCGCATCAAGGACTGGATGAAAACCATCCGTAAGCAGAACGGGATTATTGGCTTTGCCACACAAGCGGTCAGGGATGCCCTGCGTAGCAGTGTCGGGGACGCGATTATCGAACAGTCGCCAACCCAAATCTTTCTTCCCAATCCGCGGGCGGATGAAAACGATTATTGCAAGGGTTTTGGCGTTTCAAAGCACGAGCTGAAAATTATCCGCAAGCTTACGCCGGAATCCCGCTGTTTCCTTCTGAAACATGGGACTGACTCCGTGATCGCCAAGCTGGATCTGACAGGGATGGATGATTTTATTGCCGTTTTGTCCGGCCGCACACAAACGGTTCAATTCATGCACGACTTAATAGGAGATTACGGGGTCGAACCAGAATACTGGCTACCCCGGTTTATCGAAGGAAGGAACAGACTATGAAGCATATCGCCATTTCCTACTTAGTAATTTCACTATTTATATATGTATCCCCCGCAGCCCACGCGCAGGGTATTCCGGTCTATGACGCCTCTGCCTTCGGCCAGATGGTCACGCAGCTGGATTCTATGACGAAGGACTATGCAAAGCAGCTGGAACAGCTCGATCAGGCGGTAAGACAGGCCGATGCTATCACCGGGCCGCGCAACATGGGATCTTTGAAAAATTCATCCCTTGAATCGGAATTGCGCCGCTATCTGCCAAACACATGGCAGCAAACGATGAACATGATGAACGCGCAGGGATTGGGAAGCGCGGGCCTTGGTACGCAAAGTATCTATGGCAATCTAACCGACACATTCAGACCCCTGCCCGGCTCTGAATTTCTGCCAAGTGACCCAACCGGCCCTATCGCGCAGGCCGTCGATCGCAGGAATAATACGACCTACGCGGCCATGGCAGCATCCGAAGCGGCTTACAATAATATCTCAACGCGGATCGAAACCTATGAAGACCTGCTGGAAGAGCTGAACAACACGACAGATCTGAAAGCCTCCGTCGATCTTCAAGCCCGTATAACGGCCGAAAACGGCATGATCCTGAATGAACTTATCCGGCTCCAGGCTTTGCAAATCCAGCAAAACGCCGCCACGGACAACGAAACTTTAACAACCTATCGCCGCGCCACTGCTGCACATAAATACGATGCAACAAAAGCGGCAGATGCATTCAAACCAGAGGAGTGATCCATGCGTCTTATCATCGTTTTTATATCTGTTTTGGCTTTATCGGGATGCGCGGGCGGACACCGCGACCTTAAATCGCCTTGCGGCCCTTCCGCCAGCCTGTCCCAAAACCCTTGCGCGCACATTCCTCTTAATGTTGCGGCACTGGATAACCAGAAAGAAAAAAGCTCATGAAAATAAGAGAGTTATTTGGCGCGCTTGCGCTTTCAATGCTCCTGTCTGGCTGTATGGACCCCAATCCGTTGGAAAAACATCCGCCTGACAAAGTGGCATCCTTTATCATGGAGCATGGAAACCCTGCGATCACACGCTGTTCGGAAATATGGGCGCATCCAGAAAGCGCAAACAAGACCGTATTGCAGGATTGCGACCGGACAGCGACGCACATTGCCAATTTGTTAAATGAGAGTGGCTTTGGCCCGAATGTATCCTCCGAAAATGTGCGTTTTACGCCTATCTGGACTGAGTATGAAGCCATGCTTGAAGTCCGGAGGAGGAAGGGAAAAGAAGATCTCAAAAAAGTTTTTGATTGGGGACCGGGTAAGCAATAGATCATGGAATCATTAATCAGCCATGTTGACAGCATCATTCTAGGCTTCGTCCAAGGTTCTTTTGGAAGCCTGACCGCGACAATTCAAACATTGTGGCGACTGATGTTTGTCGTTTTCATCGCTGTTTATGGGTACAAAGTGATCATCAGTGGGCGGTTCTCCGCTTCGGATCTGATCTGGCACTGTCTAAAAATCATTATTTTGCTCGTTATCGCCACGCAATGGGATACTTTTTTCCTGTTCGTCTATAACATGGCAACGGATCTTCCATCGGATTTAGCAGGATTGCTTATTGCCTCTGCAGCGGGTAATGCCGGCACCGAGGCCAGTGACGAAGCATCCGCAAATCTTGCGCTTTCAGAATTTTTTGATCGGGGCATGACCGTTTCATCAAAATTGCTGGAAGGCGCGGCATGGAATGACTTCGGGCAATATCTCTATGCCGGCCTCGTTTGGTTTGGCACGATCGGTCTGACCGGCTATTCAACAATGCTGATCGTATTGTCCAAACTGGCCGTTGCCATTTTGTTGTCGGTCGGCCCTGTATTCATTCTCCTGCTGATTTTTGTGAACACGAAATCTCTTTTTGAGGGATGGTTAAGGACTCTGCTTAACTACGCGATTGTTCCCATTTTCGTATATGCACTTCTTGCGCTCATTCTCATGCTGATCGAGCAGCCGTTAAGAATTCTGGAAGAAAACACCGACACGGAAAGCGAGCTTCTTTCCTATATCGGCCCCTTCTTGCTGACCGCCATTGTGTCAATGCTCCTACTTTCACAAATCCTGAATATGGCGGCCTCAATAACTGGCGGCGTTTCACTTTCGACGATGGGAACCGGCGCATGGACTTCCAGAAAAATTGCCGGGCCCTTTAGAAGAGTGGGTTCCTGGTCATGGAAGAAAATCGCCAATAGATCCGGGGGAAGCTCTAGAACGACGGAAGGCCGGGAATCTTTGGGTAATACCCTACAAAAAGCAAAAGAGGTTCAGTAATGCTACAAAAGACGGATACCCAAGAGCTGGATCCCTACTTCAAAGCAGCCCAGACATGGGAGCAGGAAATAATAGCCAACGCCATTCAGTCCAGAAACAGGGCGTGGATTCTCTCGTTCTTCTGTATGGCTCTGGCTGTTTTGTCTGTAGTGGCGCTCCTACTGCTGCTGCCACTCAAGACATTCGAGCCATACGTTGTCACGGTGGACCGCAGCACTGGATATCTTGAGCTAACCAGAGGGCTGTACCAAGGCAATCTTACCCAGGATGAAGCGATCACACAGGCAAACCTTGTGAAATATGTCTCTTTGCGTGAATCCTACAATCCCTCGATTTTGCGCGAAAATTATGAACTTGTTTCGCTTATGTCCCAAGGCATGGCCTTGCAGGAATACCAGCAGCTATGGAACGGCAAAAATCCGGATAATCCCAGTATCGTGTACGGCCGTAAAACCGCGATCGACATAAAAATCCAATCGGTTTCTTTCCTGAACGACAAGACCGCCTCTATCCGGTTCCAACGTGAATTGAAGGAAAACAACCAAACCAGAGTCAGCTATTGGACGGCGATTATTGATTATCAGTACACACAAAAGCCCATGAAAATGGCGGACCGTTTTTTAAACCCGCTCGGATTCCAGGTCACGAGCTACCGTATTAACCCCGAAGTATTGGAGAGTGTCAGATGAATATTAAAAACTACATCATCGCGGGATTATTTATCCTGCCATTGCTTTCAACCCCTGCTCTTGCGGATCGTTCGGCAAGGCCCGGAACGGCCGATGCGAGGATCAAATCTTACACCTATCATGAAAATGAGGTGTATTACCTGAAAGGGCATTACGGGTTTACAATGGTGATCGAGTTTTCACCGAAAGAAAAAGTGGAATCAATCTCCATCGGGGACTCCGAGGCATGGCAGGTCATACCGGGAAGCCGCAAGAACCTGATTTACATTAAGCCCCTCGAACAAAACGCCGAAACAAACATGACGGTGCTGACCTCGAAGCGGATTTACACCTTCGAGCTGGCCGCGGCCAAGGCATCATCGCCAAAAGCCGGTGATCTGACTTTCCGGGTTAAATTCCGCTATCCTAAAGAGGAAACCTTGGAATTGGCAAATTTCGGCAGCAAAGCGGCCGGACGGTATGATCCTTTGCAGGGCGCTGATGCGTCAAACTGGAATTTTGATTATTCCTATGCCGGCTCGAACAGCTTGCGACCAAAGCGCGTTTATGATGATGGCACCTTCACTTACTTCGAATTTAAAAAGCCGGGAATGACCCCTGCGATTTTCTCTGTTGATGAAGAAGGGAATGAAAGCATTGTCAATTATAATACGGAAGGATCCTACATGATTGTAAATTCCGTAGGACAGCAATTTACCTTGCGTGATGGCAATGCTGCGACCTGCATCTTTAACGATGCCTTCCCGAAAGACAAAGGAAAGCAATCTCGCCCCGTTCCTATCGCTGAATTGCAGGAAAAGAAGGTCAAAACTGCAAAAGGCTCGAAAACAGCCAAAGCGTCCCCTGTCGCTTCTAAAGCGCCTGATACCATTGAACAGGACGCGCTTGCGAGCAGCGAAAAACCCGGCTTCTTTTCCTACTGGCATGGAAAAGAAACAACAACCCTGAACAACTAGGCTGATTTCCATGGATGATGAAATTTTTGAAAAACCTAGGGAAGAACAACCCGCAAATCCGGCTGATCGGGGTATTCCTTCTGTAGCGGCCACCACAACGAAACAATATATCATCGGCGGTATATTTCTCGTGTTCGTGGCAATTGCTATCGTGTTCGTCGTTATCGATGGGATGAAAAAAGGCGAACCGAAGTCTTTCGTGCAGGCCGAGGAAATCTCCTTTAAAAATGCCGGTGCGACGTCCACGCCGTATATCGAACCTGCGCCAGCGGAACCCCAACAAGAACTCCAGCCTGCCGGCCCTGTTCAAGAGTATGACCCGCTTGCGGCGCAACATGAATTGGCAATGCAGCAAGAAGCTTTGCGGATGGCCCAAGAGCAAAAAAAGCGCATGGAACAACGGATCGCCTCCCCGCAGATGATCTATGATCAGGCCGGTGGCGGTGCCACTTCTTCATCTGCAGCAGGTCAGACCACTGGCGGAAGTGGAACTTTGCTTGGCGGCGAAGATCCCAATGTCGCCTTTGCTAATCAGAACGCCAATCTTGAAGTGGAAACGGCCACGGCCAACCAACTCCAAAATCTGAACAGCCTGATCGCGCAAGGGACGATGATCAGCGGAATTCTGGAAACGGCCATTCAAAGCGATCTTCCGGGCATGGTGCGTGCTGTTATCAGCGAGGATGTATATTCCTTCGATGGATCGCACTTGCTCATCCCGCAAGGATCTAAACTGGTCGGCCGATACAAGTCCGGTGTTGTGCGCGGCCAAAGCCGTGTGTTTGTGATTTGGAACCGGATGATCAGGAATGATGGCGTGAGCGTCAATATCGGCTCTTACGGAACGGACGCTTTGGGTCGTTCGGGCCTTGATGGAGAAATCGATACGCACTTCTTCGAGCGTTTTGGCTCCTCTGTCCTGCTTTCCATGATCGATGCAGGCCTGAAAATCGGGGTAAACGCCATGGATGATACGGATTCCGCGACGGTGGCCCTCGAAACAGGGGATGATTTCTCAAGAGCGTCAGAAATCGCACTGGAAAACTCTATCGCCATTCCGCCGACCATCCATGTCGATCAAGGAAAAAGGATCAAAGTCTTCGTAGGCAAGGATCTCGATTTCTCGCAAGTGGCAGGGAATATGCCAAGAGAGTAAATATGAAACCGCAAGTAGCCAATCAGGACGACCAGCCTACCGACAAGGTTTTCCTGCAGCGTTATCTCGATATATTTAAAGTCTATCTGGATGATCCTGAGATAGCTGAAATTTGCGTCAACCGTTCCGGCGAACTCTGGATAGAGCGCGCCGGAAATCCTTCAATGGAAAAAATTGACTGTGCCGATATTACGAAAGACCACATGATGCGTCTGGCGCGGCAGATTGCAAATACGACCGGACAGGCCATCAATTTACAAAACCCCCTTCTCTCTGCCTCCCTACCGACAGGTGAGCGTGTACAGGTTATCATGCCGCCCGCGACGTTAAATGGCATCGTCCTTTCGATCAGAAAACAGGTCGTAAAGGATATGGACTTGGCCGATTATGCGAACGCAGGGGCTTTCGATGCCGTCGATTGGGTCAATGATTCAGATTTGAAACCCCATAACGCGCAGCTGCGCGCCCTGGCGGAACAAAAGAATTTTTATCAATTTATTGCTCTGGCGGCAAAATCGAAAAAGAACATCATTATTTCCGGCGGAACCTCAACGGGAAAAACGACCCTCCTGAACGCCATCTTGAAAGAGATTGATCCCGAAGAACGGATAATCACGATCGAAGATACGCCGGAAATCAAACCTATTCATCAAAACCATGTTCCCCTGCTTGCTTCCAAAGGCGAACAAGGTATTGCGGAAGTAACAATTCAAAGCCTTTTGGAAGCCTCTTTGCGTCTTCGCCCTGATAGGATTCTGCTTGGTGAGCTGCGGGGTAAAGAGGCCTATACGTTCTTGCGCGCCGTAAACACCGGCCACCCCGGATCCATAACCACCGTTCACGCCGATACGCCCCACGGCGCCTTCAAGCAAATTGCCCTGATGGTCATGCAAGCCAACCTTGGCCTGCAGAACGATCAGATCATGGACTACATTCGCTCGATCGTGGATGTGGTCGTGCAACTCAAAAGAATTGGCGGAAAAAGGATTATATCCGAAGTCTGGTATCCATGATGTTCAGAAATCAAGGTGCTTTCATCACCATAAGTATCCTATTCGCCCTGATCACAGCGTCTTATCTCGCATCGGTAATATATATGGGATGGGCCGGGCAGAACATTGAGGCCGCCATGCCGTGGTCAATCTGGTCAAACCTGCCTTATCTTAATGACCCGCGCATAAAATCCCGCTTCCTGATCTCTCTAGCTGTCCCACATATCCTTATGGCCGGCATGATCATAAGCTTCTTTATAAAAAGAGAGCCAGAATTTGGCGACGCGCATTGGGCGACCTGGCAAGAAATCCACAACGCGGGCCTGTTCGCGCGCGAGGGGCTGATTTTGGGGAAATATAAAGGAAAATATCTGATCAGCGATACGCCAACGCATTGCATAATAATAGCTCCAACGCGTAGCGGTAAAGGAATCGGAATTGTCGTGCCAAATCTTCTGAACTGGCCCGACTCCATTATATGTCTGGATATCAAGCATGAGAATTTCAGAAAGACGGCCGGATTCAGAAAAGAACACGGCCATGATGTTTTCATGTGGTCCCCGTTAGACCAAAACGGCAAATCGCACCGCTACAATCCGCTCGATGGCGTCAGCAAAGACCCGTATCAACGGATTAGCGATATCCAGATTATTGCCAATATCCTGATTAAAGACCCTGTAAAGAGCGATCCTGTTTGGGCTTCCGAAGCGCGCGCCCTGTTCGTCGGTCTTGCACTCTATGTCATGGAAAGCAATACCATGCCGTCCACCATCGGCGCTATAAACCGGCTTTTGGGAACCGAGCAGGATCTAGGGGATATTTGCCGCCATATCGTATCCAAACATCCCGAATTGTCTTCAACGATCAAGAAGTCCCTGATGAATTTTGCGAACAAGGCCGCAAAAGAGCGAAGCGGGGTAAAATCCTCTTTGAACCAGGCCATCAATCTTTGGGATAACCCTGTGATCGACGCGGCCACTTCTGCCAGTGATTTCTCCATTTCCGATATGCGAAAAAAACGGATGGCCGTTTATGTTGGCGTTTTGACGGGTCAGATTCAGACGCTCGCTCCTCTGTTGCGGATATTCTTCGAGCAGGTTATCACGACGCTCTCCTTAATAGAACCGGATGAAACCGAGCCTTATAAAGTGCTTCTCATGATGGACGAATTCCACATGCTAGGCGAAATGAAATCCATGACCTCCGCCTTCACGCTTTTAGGCGGCTATAATTGCCGCGTCATGGCCGTGGTGCAGGGATTGAAATGGCTCGATGATACATACGGCAAGGACAAGCGGGACGGTATCCTATCCTGCTGCGCCCACCAGATATTCTTTTCCGCCAATGATCTTGAAACAGCAAATTATGTCAGCAATTCATGCGGCGAGAGAACGGTTAAGACCGTTTCAACGTCGAAGAAGAATTCTTTCAAATATGAATCCCCTAGCAAGAATACCAGCTTCCGCGCGCGGCCCTTGATTTCCAAAGAAAAGGTCAAACAACTACCGAAGCACGAGGAAATCATTATTACAGAAGCCTCATACCCGGTGCGCGCCAAAAAGATCGCCTATTACAAAGACGCAAATTTTGCCAAAAGGCTATTGCCGCCGCCTGATGTGCCAAATCTTAAAATTGTCGATCACATGATCCCTGAATTTGATATTCCCAAAGAATCAAGCAGCCAAAAGCAGGAGCCGGATCCAAACCAGCTCGATATCTTCAAAAACGACCCTTTGAAACCGAAGCAATCCGCAAATATGAGCGATGCCTTGCGCGACGAGATTTTAGATTTTCATAGGGAACAGGGGCAAAATGAAGAGGAAGATGGTGAAACAGACGCGATCATAGATGTTTTGCGAAATGCTTTTAAATAAAATCAGGCGGTTTTCTTTCTACCGTTCTTGGGTAAAATCGGTGCCTTGGCTTTCTTCCAATGATAAGCAAATTTCATTCTATAGAGATCCGCGTAGGCTTGGTTTTTCATTAAAAGGATACTTGGTTCTTTGGCTGTTATGACGAAGGCCAGATAATCACCAAAAACATAGAAAGGCGTATCACCGAATAGCTTCTCATCAAGCCAGCGATAAGAAGCATATCTATCTGCCGGAAGATATGTATCGCCTTCTTTCACCAGAATTTTAAAATCAATCCTTCTTCTTATTTTTTCCATTCTGTTCATGTGATAATGATCGAAAGACGGATCAACCAGACTGTCAAATATCCTTTCATCAACGTGGCAGGCGACAATCGGAGCGCTCCCTTCGTTTGCCACTTGATAAACAAGATTATAAAACTGCTCAAAATCCTTACTATTGGACAGGATAAGAATTGTACCGCATTTCTTGGATACGCCGTTGGAGGTGAACTCAATGCCATTAACAGTAAAAGCACCAACAATCTTTTCAAGGGTGGCTTGACTAGGTGTCGTTTTACCCGTTTCTATGTTGGCAATCGTCGGAGCCGCCAGACCTGTGCGATCTGCAAGATCCGATTGACTCCAGTTTTTCAACGCGCGCGCAGCGCGGATCTGATCAGCATCGATAAGCATGGAGCATGGTATAGTCCTAAATTATATAAAATTCCAGCACTCATGTCTAACAAGTAACAAAATACCTAAGAAGCTAAGATCATCTAAGTGTCTTCATTACTTGATTAAATCGGAATAGAAGCGGCTAAAATTTGCAGATCATTTTTTTTAACACGCGGGTTTCGGCCTCAAGCCAGCATATTAAATTAATGACCAGATCACACCGGCAATCACAAACAATACCCCTAATCGTACCGCCCATCCTGCCATCGCTTCAATCTCCCGCGCAAAATATGCCAGGACGCCGCCGCCGGCAGACCCCGCGGCGATGATAAGGGCAAAACGTATTGCTTTCTCCCATTCCGCGGGAAGAGATTCATGAACGACAAACCCGGTAAGGAATCCGCCGATAGCAAACAACGCCAACCGCCATTTAAAAATGAGTTCAGCGTAATATTCATCACTGGATAGGATACGGGTTCCAGCATTATAAAAGGCCATTACTCTTTCTCCTTCGCTTGGCGTTTAGGATCCTGCATCTTACGAACCAACTGCTCCATAAAATCATCGAGCCGCGCTTTTGCCTGTGCTTTCGCCGCGGCCAGCTCATCCTTGGGGATGGAATGTGTATGCTGGAAGAATACATCCACAAACTGAAAAAGTCCTTCCTGCAAAATCATGAGATCCCGCGCAGTGTTCTTCCGGTGTTCGTATAATGAGGCCCGCACATCCTGCATCAGCTTCACTACATCCTTGTCACGATCGCTACGATATTCTGGGAATAGTGCAAAACGGACAGCATCGTTAGCCGTTGCCGTCATATTATTTGTTTTTGTCTGCTTGTCATGCTTTTCTAAAGCATCCCAAACATCCGCATCCCAATACATTGTCTTTTGTACCGGCTTTTCTTTTTTTGCCATGGATTACAACTCCATTTCCTGATCTTTGTCTTTCGTGCGAGCTTTCGATTTTGCGCGGGCAGGTGCATTTTGCAATTCCAGCTTGCCTTCGGCCTGTTTCAAGACAGCCATATCGCCACGCTCCAGTTTCGGTTCGCGATCGACGTGCGCCAGCTGTAGCTCTTTGCCCTGCGATACGATCGCCCATGTGCCGGTTTCGAGTTTGACGAAACCGCCATACTGCACAGGTTGATCGAGCTTGACCCGCTTATCGCTGAATTCCACTCCGAATTTCTTGGCGAGCTTGCGTCCGGCCGCATAGACTTCCATCGTATCGAGCTGCTGCAGGGCTTTCCCGCGCAGGGCAAATTCCCCGTTCGACTGGATAAAGGCCAGGTCTTGCTTGACCAGCCAATCGCGGCGCTCTGCCAAGGCCTGCGACACGCCGGTATCGTAAGGTATAGATGGTCCTTTTTTGGCCTGTTTGAACAATTCTTTGTCCAGCCATGTTTTCTTCTCGGCATGAACAAGACGCTCGACCGGCTCCGCGCTCAAAACATTCATGTGCGGATAGTAACGTTTCTTCTCGCGCTCGTTGATTTTCTTGGTCAGTTCCTCGCCTTGAGCAATCACATCGACCGGAATCTCGTAGCGTCCGCCATCCATCGGCTTCACGATCTCGTTCTTCTCGAGCGTTTCCAGTCGTTTCAAGTGGTAATCGACATACTGCTCCCTGTCTTCTTCGGGAATGAATTTCATTTCGTTCTCGACATGTGCCTTGTGGACCACAGCATCGTAAATGCCGCCGTTCATATCCGCGATCATCTTGATATTCTGGTCAGCCTTGCCGGTAGCTTGCGTGCCCGGTTTGATTGTGACCAAAGACCCCTTCTCGGCCTTGTCATAGGATCTGGCATCGCCAATCGCCACAAAATGCAGTTTGGCAGACATATCTTCAACCACGACATATTTACGGTCGTACAATTCGTCCATGATGCCTTTGTCCACGATCCGGCCGCTGACCTCCGGCCCCTGCCCGTCTTTCATGACATAGACAGACAGACCATCGAGGCGCGCATGATCCTGAATTTTGGGGTACAGACGTTTGACCGCCTCGTTCTTCTGCGCGATCGCTCTAAGGTCGTCCTGATAATCTTTTTTGAGCATATAAACCCCCGGCGGCTGTTCGACGGCCAGACCCGACGCGGCCAAAAACCGCAGCCGTCCTTTGATGAGGCCTTCGTAGAAAATGGATTTTCCAAAATTGGTCTTGGCGCGAACGTCCAGTGTCCGCCCCTCGCCCATCTGATTTGCCATGAACCGATCCAAGGAAGTGACCCGTAGCGCCTCAACCTCTTTCTCCTGGCTTTTTCGAATTTCGTCCAAAGACCGCTCGCCCAGGAGTTCGGTTGCAACTTCCTGCGCCCGGCGCCGGAAACCTTCCTTAACGTAATCCTGACCGATCACCAGATCCTCGCCCCGATCATTCACACCTCGCACGATCACATGGGCGTGAACATCGTCCGTGTCGTAGTGGACCGCGGCCGTCCATGTCAGGGATGTTTGAAGATCTTTTTCGACCAGCTTCATGACCCCGCGGACATAGCCGTGAAAGTCCTCGATCTCGTGGCCGTTCTCCGGTGAAATGATGAAGCGCCAGTGGTGACGATCATTCTGGCAAAGTTCCAGAAACCCCTTCCGGTCCAAACCCTCATCCTGCTCATTGAACAGGACGGCCTTCGCGCCATCCTTGCCGGCTTCATTCCTGGAAATGTATTTCAGATGATCCCGAAGGCTGGCCGCACCCCCGCCCGCGCTCATGGCACCAGCTTTGTGCTTCACATATCTGGCCTTCACCACGACGCGCTGACCGGACGAAAAACCGACAAAGGAATTGCCGCGTGTCATTAAACCACGGCGGACCATTCTCTTGTTTGAAGAGGCGGATGCCATCCCTCCGCCGCGATTGAGCTTCGTAAAGATTGCTTTGCGCGCAGTATCTTTCGTCACGATCAGAGGCCCGTAGCTCTCCAATCCTGCTCCTTTACCTGCGCTGTGCAATCGATCGATCAACATAAACTCGCTCGCAAAAATCGCATTTTAAACCTTTCCTACATTACAACTTATTTTCACCTATTGCAATTCTCAATAACTTAGAATTTCTACAATTAAAACAACCGTATCAATATAAATATAATT
>JAPJRC010000046.1 GCA_030824805.1 Micavibrio sp. | reverse complement strand
GCTGACAACTACAAAATCCAGGCGAATATAAAAGCCGATCAATACCAACTTGGCTTCACAAGCACATGGCAGGGCACCTTGAAAAAGGGCGGCATGCTTGACCTAGCCGGCGATGTTTTGGATGGGCGCCTTAATTTGGGCCCGCTGCGTGTATCACGCTTCAACGGCTGGATGGGAGCCTCCATCAATAAGGACGGATACACATTGCAAAGCCAGCTTGAAGCAGGCAGCGCGAGCTTTATGAATGTGCCGCTCCAAGCCGTGTCCGTCGTCAATGACTCCGGCAATTCACAGGACGATATGATCATCCGCTCCGGCATTTCGGGCATGCCGGACATACTCTTCACGGCTGATATGACACGCAAGGAAAGCGAGCAAAGCTTTACCGCGTCTCTTAAAGGCAAAAATCTCGGCGGCCTTCTCGATTACATCGATGAGGTTACAAAGTCCGATAAAAAGATCAGTGAAGCGCTTTTGCAGATGCGCGCGTTCGAATTGTCCGCCCGCTTCCAACCGGAAAAACGCTTCGTTGGCGGTCCCATGCCGTTCGGCATAAATCTGAACACCGGTGACAAATCCATCCTGAATGGGAATATTCTGTACTATCCGGACTCGTTTGAGATACGCGGCTCTTTAGAAACCAATCCATCCATGGCGCTCGCGTTACAGGATTACTTCAAAATTCCTTCCGCGAACATCGTGCAGAATTACATCCGCCTCGATGGCGACGCGCGGAAATTCTTCGGCTTTGACGTCGCTGAAAACACCGCAAAAAAGCAGTAAGTATTACGGGTAAGCGCAGGAGTCGAAGGTTACTTTGGCAAAAGACTTCGCACCCTCTTCCACCGTGAAACGATACTCGCGGTTTCCCGCAACGACCGAATGGCGAATGGGGAACATACCCTTTTTCACTTCATTGCCGTTGGTGCTGATGAACGTCACTTCCACATTCTGTGCAGGATCGAACCACGCTTCCGCTTTGCCTTCTTTGTTGGACGCAGAAGCGCCCTTTGCCTTGATGACAACAGCGCCATCGGCGACGGACGCACTGGAATCCGGCCCTGTGTAGGTTGGCGTGGAAACCACGAAACGTTTGGTTTCAGGGTCGGTGCAATCTGTGGGCGGACGCGCGGATTTAATGACAAACGACAAACGTTCCGGTGCCATACCCTGATCGAGCTGCTGGCGCACCAGCCGCGTCAGGTCTTGCATGGGCCCTTCCGGCATAACGGCGTTGTATTCCGCCTTGATCTGCTCATAGCGTGTGTTCGCCGTCTGCGCTTCGGCACGCAATTCGGTGACATTGCCCTGCAACGTGTCGCGCTCTTTGGTAAGCGCTTCGACCTGATCACCGAGCGATATGGCCTTTTCCACGCCATATTGTTTGCCCATCCAGAAGCCGACAGAAGCAGACAGGCCGATAACGATGATCATGCTCACGGCATTGGTCATGCGCTGCATGGAACGGTCACGGTAACGGCTGCTTGGATTATAAGAATTAATGCCCATTTTTTCTTATTTCTTAAACTCGCTGAAGAACCTGACTATAGCGATCCTGATGCTGTGGGACAAGAGGGCAAGCCCTCTAACACACCCTAGTTATTCACGTCGGCGCGGTCGCCGCTGTCATCGTCGTCGTTGCTACCGCCGCCGCCGATGCTGATGCCTGAACTTTCGAATTCACCAAGGTTTTTAAAGCCTATGCGGAGCAGGATTTCCGTATCGCTGTCGCCGGTTGTGTCTTCGGTCAGGGTACGTTCGGCCGTAAGCGCGAACGTCATACATTGTCCATCATAATCCAGACCATAACTGGCCGAACGCAGGCCTCTGTTCTGTTCGGCCAGATCGTATCGTATGCCGCCGGACGTGTACCAATCACCGAACAGGCGCAATCTGGCAAACGGCCTGATCTGCTCACGTGTTTCGTCCAGATCCGTCCCCTCGATGGCCGCCGCATAAAAATACCTTGTGCCAAGCTGCAGGCGGCCGAACTCTGCGTTGGCATCCACCTCATGACGTTGCGATGAAAAATCATCGTTCTTTAACTGGAACCTGTAATCGAGATCGAACAGGCTGCCGAAACGGCCTGTAACCTGCCCGACATAATCGGAATCCTGATCCGAAAGACCGGACCCTACATTAAACGGGTTGTCATCTTCTTCAAACCTGTGGCTCTGGCCAAAAAACACTTCGGCGCTGTAACCTTTATCTCCGTACCAGCCTGTGCGCATCCCGTATGTCACGCGGCTGCGATCTTCGATCAAGTCGTAACCGGCAAAACGGTTGGCTTCAAAGAGGTTGCTTGGATCGAGGACAAAGTCCTGGCTGTCCTCGTTCGGAATATCGTCGTCATAATCCACGTTTGTGCCTGTTGTAACCGAAGCAACAGGCGATATGGTCATCTGCGATTCTTCAAAACGCTTCACGAACGGATAACTGACTTCCCAGTTGGCGCTGGCAAAACCGCGCGTATGGGTTTCATTGCTGTCATCAAGCGAAAATTCGCGGTCCTGTACGTTGTATGCATCTCCGCGAAGAAGTGCATCGAATTTGTTCACAAGGCCGAAACCTGTGATATAGCGCCGCTGCCAGCCCAGCTCCAGAGAGCCGCGCCCCATGTCCTGGCCACCGCCATCGCGATAAAGCCCCAACGCCGAAACCTGTGCATTCCATCTGCCGCCGAGCATGCCATTCGGATCACCATAAAAAGACGCCGTAACTTCCGGCAGAACGGCGGGCTGTTCAACCTGACGGGAACTTACACGGACATCCTGAAACGCCAGCGCACGGCCGACCATATAATTGCGCCCGGAAAAGCGCTCTACATAGATTTCGTTTTCAAGAACGTCGTCGGAATCAATGTTGTACTGGCGCAGATATTGATCGTCGGAAGCCACTGCCACGCGCATCCCGGAACGCCAGTTTTCGTCCATATCCCATTGGCCGTCCGCGAACAAATGTCCGCGCGCCTCGTCGTCTATGCGTACTTGTCGTCCGGCAACACTGTCGACGCGGTCGGAAGATGTCGCGCTTCCATTGATCTGGAATTTTGCGTCATCAAATCTCTGGCGGTACTCCATCAAGGCGACAGGGTTTACATTGGTTGGTATAACCGCGCCAAGCGTAACGTCCTTGTCCGGCGCAACGGCCCAGTAATATTCCTGCTGATAGGACGGGCCGAGTTCGGAATCGAAACCCAGAATAGGCGTCAGGAAACCGCTCTTTTGTTTTTCGCTGCCATCGGGGTGTGAAAAATACGGCGTGTATGCCACCGGCACACCCGCAAATTCAAACCATGCATCGCGGTAGACTATGCTTTTCTCGGCCTCATCATGCGTAACCTTGTCTGCGCGGATCTGCCAGAGCGGTGGACGGCTCGGGTCTTCCTTGCAAGGCTCGCACGGCGTATACGTCGCTTCTTTGAGAACGATCTTTGTGCCGTCCGTACGCTCGCCTTCTTCCGCTGTGAAACGCGCGCCATCTGCCAGCAGGACCTGAAGCCCCTCGACAAAACCGTCCTTCATGTCTTCGGTCAATTCTACATCATCGGCAAAATATGTTGTGCCGTCTGCTTCGCTCAACACAACGTTGCCGGTCGCGCGCACACGGTCCGTCTGCAGGTTGTAAGAAACACTATCCGCCTTCAGGATGCGCCCTCCCTGCACCATTTCAACATCGCCGCTCGCCGTAACAATCTGTGTTGCCTCATCATGCAACACATTGTTTGCCTCAAGATCAACCGGCGCATCGTTGGATGTCTTTGCAGGGATGCCAAATCCTATGCCGAGTGTGTCCAGTCCCGGCATAGGCACGGGTGGGTGCGCAGGTGCGGCTTCTTCTGGCACGGTGTCTTGTTGGATTGTCACGCTGGGCGCAAGCGGCGCGGCGTCCATCATACTTTCTGTAACCGGCGCTTCAATACGCCGCTGGTCAAGGTAAGGGTTGGAAACCCCCCAGGCGCGTTCATCCCCCGCCTTTGAAATATTGGCGGCGTGCGCAGGGGCTGACAGACAGAACGGCGTAAACGTCCCCGTCAAAAATGTGCAGGTCAAAAGGGCAAGGCCGTGTTTTTTAAGAATGAGATTGCTCCCGGAATTACGTACGCGAATAAAGCCCGAACAGGCTTTGTAATTCTTGAGGAATTCACGAAAAAGTCAATTGCGAAAAGGGCTTTATCGCAATTTAGAATTTGAAAAAGGCCGGCACGTCATCACCAAATCCGGTGCCTGATGGGCCGTTATCACCATCATCGTTTTTGGGTGCAGGACCGCGCGGTTTTTCATCGCGTTTTGGACGGTCGTTGCGGTGCGCCTGTTGCGGGCGCTCGCCGCGCGGCTGGCGCTCTTCACGTCTTTCTTCGCGTTTTTCTTCACGAGGAGCGCGGTCCTTTTGAACCGGTTCAGCGGCGCTTTCCGCCTCTTCCATCTTAACTACAGGAATCTGTTTTTTTATGAGTTTTTCGACATTTGCGAGGAATTTCTCATCCTCTCTCGTAGCAATCATCCAGGCACGCCCCTGCTGTCCGGCCCGGCCTGTACGGCCGATACGGTGCACGTAATCGTCCGGGCTCATCGGAACGTCATAATTGAACACATGGGATACGGCGGAAATATCAAGCCCGCGCGCGGCAACATCGGAGCAAACAAGAAACTTAACCGCACCGTCACGGAAATCCTGCAAAGTCTTTGTGCGTGCGGCCTGAACCATATCACCATGGAGCGGCGCGGCGTCATACCCCTGCTTTTTCAGGAAGTTCGCCACATCTCCGATATCGCGTTTGCGATTCAGGAAGATAAACGCGTTCTTCGGGTTTTCCTGTTTTACCAGTGTCGCAAGCAGGCGCTTTTTGTTCTTGGAATGCGTGTGCACCAGAAACTGCTCGATGTTCGCCGATGTCGTTGCCGGCGCCGCGACGCTGACCTCTTTCGGGTTGCTCAGGAACTTGTCTGACAGTCGCTTGATCTCCGGCGGCATCGTGGCCGAGAAAAGCAATGTCTGGCGGTTCGGCGGGATAAGCGAGACGATTTTTTCGATATCGGGAATGAAACCCATATCCATCATGCGGTCGGCTTCGTCGATGACGAGGATCTTGATGTCGTTGAGCAGAATTGCGCCGCGCTGGAACAGGTCGAGCAGTCGGCCCGGCGTTGCGATCAGAACATCCACGCCCTTGTCGAGCAGCTTCGTCTGGTCGCCCATGCTTTCGCCGCCGACAAGCAGCGCCATCGAAAGCTTGTGGTATTTGCCGTAGGTCTTGAAATTCTCTGCAACCTGCGCGGCCAGTTCGCGCGTCGGTTCAAGCACCAGCGAACGTGGCATACGCATACGCGCGCGTCCGCCGGACAGCGCATCGATCATCGGAAGCGTAAAGCCGGCCGTCTTTCCTGTGCCCGTTTGGGCAAGGCCGACCACATCCCTAGCCATCAGAATGATGGGGATGGCTTTTTCCTGAATGGGGGTTGGCGTTTCATAGCCCTTTTCGGTTACCGCTTTGAGCGTTTCCGGACTAAGGCCAAGGTCTTCAAATTTCATGCAATAAACCTAACTGGCGCGATCTTTAGCAGATTTCCGCACCTATTCGCAAGGTATTGATGAAAAAGGCCGTTATTATTAATGGGAATGCCCTTCGTGGCCGTCATGGTGGCCGTGGTCATGCCCCTCATGTTGACCCTCGATATGGGTCTCATGGCCCGATGCAAAATGGTCCACGACCCACGTAGATCTGTGGAATACCAGATAGATAAGCACGTTGAAAATGAACAATACCGTGGCAATCTTGAGAACCAGATGAGCCTTGTTTTTCTTGGGCGCGCATCCGCTCTGGGCGCAGCACTCGCTCTCGCAGCTTATTTTGTCGCTGTACAGCACCGCCGCCCAGCCGATCGCCAGAACAAGGCCTGAAACCACAATCATGGGCAATTCCCATTCATGGAGGAAATCATGCATGCCCACCATGAAAGCCGGCATCGCGGCCACCATGCCAAGACCGGCCAGAAGGCTTATCACGCTGAAAATAGTGGGAAAAACGCAGCAGAAAACATGCGTAGATTCCGAAAGGATAACGGCCCAGACCAGGTGTTTTTGCAGATTTTGTTTCATCATGTGTCTATGCATTACCCCAAACCGGCTCGCCGGGCAAGGGAATTGATACAGTATAACACAACGTTAGAAAATCGCTTTAGGCGCGTATGCCTTCCAGGAACGTGTTGATCTGGTCGCGCAAGGAATCAGCCAGCCTTGAAACGTCATTGGCAGCGCTGAGCACCACCCGGGATTGCTCGCCCGCCGTGGCCGCGTTGGAGCTGACCCTGCGGATCGTTTCCGAAACCTGCTGGGTGCCGCTGGAAACCTCGCTCACATTGCGGCCGATTTCACCCGTCGCGGCGTTCTGCTCCTCGACCGCGGCCGACACGCTGGACGCTGCGGCATCGATCAGGGACACGTTCGTAATGATACGCTCCACGGCATCCACACTGTTCTTGATAGCCTTGTTGATACCCTGCACGCGCTCGCTGATCTGCTCGGTCTTGCTGGCTGTTTCGACGGCAAGTTTTTTAACCTCGTCGGCCACAACGGCAAACCCTTTACCCGCCTCGCCGGCGCGCGCGGCTTCGATCGTGGCGTTGAGCGCCAACAGGTTCGTCTGGTCGGCAATGTCCTTGATGGCCTCGACAACTTCGCCGATAGAGCTGGTCAGACTGTTAAGATGCGCTACAGTCTCCTGCGCGTTTCTGGCCTCGTCGGCGGCGGTACCCGCTTTCTGCGCCACGGCAACCACCTGCACGGCGATTTCCTGAGAAGATGCCGACAGTTCTTCGGTGGCGGATGCCACGGTCTGAACGTTGGCATCGGTTTCCGATGCAATGTTTGCGACGAACTGGCTGGCCTCTGCAGTCTGTTCGGAAGCGCCCGTCAATGACTCGGCCGCCTGACGCATATTGTTGGATGCGGACAAAAGATTTCCGATAGACATTTCGACGTGAGAGTTGAATCCATCCGCCAGATCGGACAATGCCTGTTTACGCTCCTGCTCGCTTTTAATTTTAAGCTCTTCCTGCTGTGCCTCCAGTTGCTTTATGGCGAGCGCATTCTGTTTGAAGATATCGAGCGCCTGCGCCATCGATCCTATTTCAGAATGCGAATCTGTATAAGGCACTTCCACCGTTAGGTTTCCGTCTGCCAGCGCACTCATCGCGCCTGTCATGTTGGCAAGAGGCTTGGTGATGCTTTTCGCCACGATGAAGAAGACGAGCAGTGAAATAAGAACGCCAATGGCAGACATCATAAGAACGTTCATCTGCTGCTGCTTGTACGTATCGATACGTATCTGTATCAGGCGATCCAGTTCATCCATACCAACTTTCCAGAGATCGTACGCCGAGTGAGTGGCACCATACCAGCTGGAAAGCAGATCACCGCGCAACACGCTTTCGCCGCCGGCAATCGAACCTATCATCGAGGAGAAGGCATCGTTACGCTCTTTGTATTTAGCCAGCAAAGGCTCAACGGACGGTTTGTATGTTTCACTTACGCCATAAAAATTAGGGTCTTCTTTGAAAGACACATCCATGTCGGCCATGACACGGCCGATGTCGGCCTCGGACAGCATTCGTGAGAACACCGCGGCCTCGGTTTTCTGCGTTACATCGAGGACAGCATCCGGGCCCAGTTGCGCACCGAGCGTGGCACCGATAACGGAGAGCCTGTCCACCGTCTGCGGCATGGCCAGCAAAGTAATGTCCATCATGTAATAACTGTCCAGATCCGGGTCGAGGATCAGGTTCGATGTGTCGCCCGCATGCGCTATCAAACCACGAAGATCGGCGATAAAGCTGACAAGTTTTTCCTCGGCCGCTTTCGGGTCTGTACCACTAAGCTGCACGACTTCGGCCCATTTGCCATGAACCGTTTCATATTTCAATGCTTCGCGGCCACGGGAGGAAAGTCCCTCGTCGGTAAATTGCAGGTCTTCGCCCACTTCCGCCTGCACCATTTTAAGAACGGCCATCTGCCCGTCAATGCTTTGAACCAAATCGGCTTTGTTCAGGCTGGAATTTCCTGCCCCGTTTTCCTGCAACACCAAAGCCACCCGCAAAAGCCCGGCGTCACGGAGCATAATGGAAAGCGGGCGGATATATTTGTTCCCCTTCATTTCCCAGGCAGAGAATTTTACGTTCGCTTCGATGCTGGTATAGGCCTGCGACAATGCCACTAGGAGCGTTCCAAGAAGAATAGTAATACTGAGGATAAGGCGAGTGTTAATGGAAAGATTGTTCAAAAGTTTAAACATACAGACCTCTGGCAGCCATGGGATAGTTAAAATCTACAGCAAATGACTTAACGAAAAATTTAAAGAAAACTTAAAAATGGAAATCAGCGAACGCTAAAGGATAGTGGCTGCAAAGAATCAATTACAGCCATCTCATAGTATGCCGCACCCCTTCACTTTTGTATATGACGTTTGTCAATTCGCGAGAAGGATGCGGCAACCAGGTTCACAATATGTAATATTAGAAACGGACGGAAATACCCGCAAAGGCACTGCGCCCCTCGCCCGAATAGAAAACCTCGCTACCGACCAGCCTTGCGTCCGTAATGGTGCTGAAACTGCCGATATTTTCCTCGTCCGTCAGGTTCCTTGCATCAAAGAAGACTGACACATCCCCGCTCAGATCGTATCCGGCCTTTAAGCCGACAAGCGCATGGCTGTCCGCCTTTAGTGTGTTGGCGTAATCGACATAAGCCGCCTCCGGCACCCATTCGACATTCGGTTCAACGAAAAGCCCCTTATGCTCATATCGGGCAGAGAAACGTATCTGGTGGCGCGGCGCCCCGGCCAGTTCGTTATCTCCGAACTGCGCATCGCCATCGAACCGGAAATCGCTCAGGTTATAAATCACCTGATACGAAATCTGGTCGTTCATCTGCCATCCTGCGCCCAACTCGATCCCCTGATGGATAGTCTCGTCGGCGTTGAAGGTGGAAGCCGGAACGTCCGGTGTCACGGTAAAGTTCAGAAGCTCGTCTCTGACACGAGAATGATAGAGCGTTACGTCCCACGAGAATGATCCGCGCTCACCGCGCGACCCCGCCTCAACCGTCCAAGCTTTCTGAATGTCGACCGGGATAAAACCGACACCCGCCCCCTGTACAAGCTCGGCAAAGGTCGGCAATTCACTGCTGCGCGTTACACTGCTGAAAAATTGCAGGTCAGGTTCCGGCTCCCACATCACGCCCAGCTTCGGGTTGAAACTGCGGTATGTTTTTTCGGCACTGTTGGCGCTGTTCCGGTTATCGGTGTGCTCGCGGTTGGCAATCGTCGCCTGCGCGCCGCTGATTATGCTCCATGCGTCGTCAATATGGAACCTGTTCTCCCCATAGACCTCCACGTTGCTGGCAACCTGTTTCGCATCGGCCGTAAGCGCGCCGCGTTCGCCGCCCACATTTACAAACCGTTTGGCATTGTTGTTGCCGCGCCCGATATTCAAACCAAGGGTAAAATCATTCTGTCCGTATCTTCCGCCCATACGGCCAAATCCACCCACATCGATAGATTTCTGGTCGATCACCTGAAAAATCGGGTGATACAGGTTTTTATCATTGGCATAGGCTCCAACTTCGAAATTCAAACCGTTATCCAGCTTGAACGCCGTGCGGTTCGCCACGCGCAGGGAATTAATATCCCGCGCGTAATCGCCAGCAATATTTACGGCAGGCACGGTACGCGGATTCTTAAGCGCGTTGTCACGGCTTATCGTGCCCGGAATTTCCTGATTGATATCGTTCCAGTTGAGGTAGAAACGCGTTTCCGCGCGCTCCCCGATCGGCACGCCTATATTGCCGGAAAAGCGCGTGTTGTTTTGCTCGCTCTGGCGACGGTAACCTTCGCTGATCGATTTTGTGGTCGCTGCAAAGGCGTCGGCACCCTCAAAAACCTTGGCGGCTTGCGCGTGCAGACGAAGCGTCTGATAGCTGCCGCCCTCGGCACGGAGCAACCCGTTATAGTTCAAAGTGCGCGCCGTCGGCGTCACCATGTTGATGGCACCGCCCATGGTCGCGGCGCCGTAACGAAGCCCCTGCCCGCCGCGGTAAATTTCGAGGTGTTGCAGGAACAGAGGATCTATCTCCTGAAAATCGCCAGATCCGTCTGCGAAGTTAAAGGGCACGCCGTCCTGTAACAAGGTGATGCCGCGCAAATGCATCATGCGCGATAGGCCCGATCCGCGAATGGAAAGCCTTTGGTCCTCGCCCCATCGCGGTTGCGCCATAACGCCCGGCGTTTTGGCTGTCATATCCTTCATCGTAAGGGCATAGGATTTCTGGAATTCCTTGGCGGGTATGACATCAGCGCCGCCGGGTATTCTGGCGATCTCACGCTCAGCCGCGGCCACACCCGGCGCCGTTATACTGCCCGGCTGGCCGATAGGCACTTTCACATGCATGGGTTCGTTTGCTCTCGCCGGAACCATACCGGCAAAGCTTACAAGGGCGGCGCACAACGCACCGCGTAGAAAAACAGTCATGGAATTACTCCGTTTAATCCGTGAAAAATTTGAAAGTCTGGATTAAACGGCGGAAGGCGGTCCGCGCGGTAACGTGGCCGAGCGGTACAAATCATACGCATGCACGGCGGCTATTTCATGCTCGGCGGCAATGCGTGTGGATACAGGGGCTTCAACGGTTGCGGCTTGTGCACCCATTGTCTTGATATGCGATCCGGTGAAACAGAAAGCGCATTGCTCGCTGGCGGATTTGTGATGGTCCGGAGCATCGGGTGGAATTTCATCGGCGGCCAAACGCACGGTTTCGATCCCGTTCGGACCGCAAATCTCCACCAGTTCGCCGGAGATGAACTTACAAGCAGGGGAAATACCGGCGCCTATGAACGCCAGCATCATAATAAGGTTGAGCAAAAATTTCGTGCAATTCCCCTGCATGATTTCTTGCTGTTATCACGCGCAAGCGGTCCGTGCAAGGCCCCGCAGGCTTTTACAGATAGACATCCACCAGCAGAGGCAGATGGTCCGATAATTCCGATATGCCGGGGCCTTTGAGAACCTGCGCCTCCACCTTGATCTTCGGCGTGTCTATCCACACGCGGTCCAGTTTCAGGAAAGGAAGCCCTGCCGGGAATGTCGCACCGAGCGGCACAGACACCATGACAGCATCCAGAAACTTGAGCAGCCGTGAAGCAGGATTCCAGATATTCAGATCGCCCATAAGGATAACGGGCGCCTTCTCCTCTTCTTCCACCTGCTGGACCAGTTCGATAAGCATAGGAACTTCGGTGGCGCGCTCGAACGGCGACAACGACAAATGTGTGTTGAGCAGACGAATTCTCCCGTGCGGCGTTTCTATAAGCGCATCGACGGCGTTGCGCGGCTCGAAGTCATACTTTGTTTCCATCGTATGCGCCTGCGCCCTGATGATAGGAAATCTGCTGACAATAAGATTGCCATACCATCCCTCACCCTCTTTCATGGTCGGTCCGGGCAAGTGGTGGGGGCGTTTCATGTCCGCCAATGTATCGACGTCTTGCCTGTTACCCCCGCGCGATGGCCGTGTCTCCATCTCCTGAAATGCACCGATATCCACATCCATGCGCTCCATCAGGTCATGAACGCGCTTCAGGTCCCGCCGCCCGTCACGGCTGTACCCGCCGTGGATGTTGAAACACAGGAACCTTACACGTCCCACTAGGCCTTGCCTTTCTTCCGCTGCCAGAGCTTGTGGAGATAGTATGTCAGCCAGACAATACCAATCCATGCGCCGAGCCCGGCCGCGGCCATACCTATCTGCATTGGATCGGGGTTACGCCAGAGATCGGCCAGAGAGTCCGCAAGGAACACGCCGATCAGTTTTCCGGGCAACAGACCAAGAACGGTCGCCGCAATAAAAATAAGAAATGGAACGTGGATCAAACCAAGTGCGAAGTTTACGGCTGAATATGGCGCTACAGGCAACATCCGCAGAAACGTGATGGCAATAATATTGCTGTTTTCCGCGTGTTGCTTGATGCGCTCCATCATCGAACCGCTCATGATTTTCTTGAATGATGTATCCAAGCCGCGCCCCAGAACATAGCCTACACTGGCGGAAATCAAAGCGCCTGTCAGAGAAATCAACAAGCCCTGCCAGTATCCGAACACAATTGCAACACTGCCTGTCAGCAACGTTACCGGCACAAACAATGTGGCGGCTATGGCATACAATACGATGGCATAAGGCACGGCAAGTGGCGCCGTACGCACGCCTTCAAGAACGTTCATGATCTTTTCACGCGTACCAAGCTCTCCGCCGAACAATTGATTCCATCCAAATGCTAAAAAGGCCAGAACAATGACGGCGGCGGCCAGTTTGAAAACACGGCGTCTGGTAAAATATTGCATATAGGAGTTCTTTGCTGTTGGCAGTGGGAGAAGTTCTGGTATCCATCCGTGGCTTGGATCGGCGAGATAACGCGCAAGAATTTGGGGAAACCGCGCAAAGAAAATGCTGTCGTCCACTTCCGTCAGTTTCTTTTTCGTATCCGGCAACTCCTTCATGAATTCGCGGGGATCGACGCCCTCTTCCACCATTGCGGCGACATCGTCCTTTGAATACCCCGTGTGCTCATGAATCAAATCGTTGCGGATATCGGCAATCTTTTTCCGGTGCTCATCCGTTACGGCCTGATACACAAGATCGCATTCCGTATCGAGCCGCATCGAACGGTTGTTAAGGTTGGCGGAACCAACGCTCAGAAACCTGTCATCGACCGCCATAATCTTGGAATGTATGCGGATGGTGGCATATTCACCGCCCACGTCGGCGCGGCTGCTGGGATACGCCATAGCAACCTGCGGCGCGCGTCCGCCGCCTTCGACAATTTTCTTAAACCGCATGCGGCCAGACCACATGGACACTTTCTCAATGAATCCTTGCGGGTTGTAACTGCTCACCATCAACACGCGCAATTCAGGCCGCTCGTGCAACCGGCGATTGATTGCCGCCGCCAGCTTGGCCGAGGTGAAATACTGGTTTTCCATGTAGATAAAACGTTCCGCGATGGCAATCTCGTCCAGATAGGCCTGTTCTATTTCGAAACGTCCTTCCTTGCCGTCATACGGTGGAAGCGTGCGCGTGATGGCCACGTTGATATCGTCGAAATCCGGCGGATCGGTATCGGGCCATGATTGGGGCACATTATCCGTCAAACCTTCGCGTATCGGGATGGCTTCATAGCCGGCGGCTATACGCCATCTCTCTCTTACGATTTTTGCAAATTCTTTGGCCGCGGGACCGCTGACCACCGTTTGAATATCGTGGTACGGCGGGAAAACTTTTTTCTTTCCAGGCAACAGCACACCGCCCGGATCTTCCCTGCGCGGGTCATCAGGAATATGGTCGCGTGTGTCCCAACGCATAACCGCGACATCCATGCCGCCCACGAAGGCAACCTCGTCATCCACTACAACGATTTTCTGGTGGTGGCATGCACCGGCGGGCAACATCCCGTCATGGTAATAATGAATGTTCGGCAAGCCCGTCTTGCGCCATTTCCAGACGGACAGAGGCTCACGCACCTCGGCCATGAAGAACGCGTAATTCCACTTATTAAGGTAAATCTGCATATGCGGATTTTCACGCGCCTTCAATGTCAGCAATTCGTAAAGATTGTCGGGCGTATCGTGTGTGCGGTCCTTTTCATCGCGGATCAGATCAATCCGGCTGTCAAGATCCCATCCCAGAATAAAAATGCTGTGCCGTGCCTTACTCAAAGCCTCGTGCAAATCGCGATAGTAATTGGCACAGTCGACAAGCATGGATGCGTGCGTGGCTGTGCTGCGAACGGTACAATTCCGTCCTTCCTCGAACAAATTGGTATCGTTGTTTTTATATTGGTCCGGAACGTATAACATGTGGTCGCGCCATTATGATTAATAACGCCACCAACGGCTTAGCGCCGCTTTTGTTCCACTTTAACGCTTATAGCAATATTTTATACAGCTGCCAGACGCTTAACACCGTGATCAAAAGCCCTACGACGATCATCACATATTTTGAGGGCACTTTGCGCACGATAAAAGCACCGAGGGGTGCCGCCAGAACGCCGCCAATCAAAAGCCCCAGCACAACATCGGTAAAGTGAATGCCGAGCGTGGTTATGAAGGCCAGCGTCACGGCCGTGCTGACCATGAATTCCGATGTGTTGACCGACCCGATCACCTGACGCGGGTTGTCACCGCGTGCTATCAGGTTGGACGTCACAATAGGCCCCCATCCGCCGCCCCCCGTGGCATCGAGCGCGCCGCCAGCAACGCCAAGCGCGGAAAGATGGGTAACGGGCAGCAGGCTTGGTGGCGGTTCCTTTTTCTTCAGGAAAGCTTTGTAAAGAATAAACAGTCCGAGAACGCCAAGATAGGCCGATATAAACGGCTTGATCGTGTCACCGTCAACATTGACCAGGAACAGCGCCCCCGCAATACCGCCAATCGCTCCGAAAAATGCGAGCGGCAAACACAGCTTCCAGTTTACGTTTTTGAAATAGATATGCGATCCGGCGGAAAATCCCGTAACCACCATCTCGGCGGTGTGCACGCTTGCGCTGACCACCGCGGGCGCCTGCCCCAATGACAAAAGCACGGTGCTGGATATAACCCCGAAAGCCATACCAAGTGCGCCGTCCACCAATTGTGCCAAAAATCCTACGAGAATAAACGTGAGCAGTTCCGATGATATCTCGGGCATTACCACACCTCTGTCCAATCCCTGTTCATAATTTCTTTAATTATCCAAAGACCAACATGGCGCTTTTGGCTTTTGTTCCCGGTGTTTAGGCCGCGTTTTTATTGGTCTCGGATGCAACAGCCGCATCCGATATCAAAAATTCAACGCTTTCGCGCCCCTGCCAGCTGTTTATCTGGAATTGGCCTGCGAGATGGAGCAGCCTTTGACCGTGGTTGAGCAATGTTTCTCCCAGCTTCGTGCCGATGCCGTAGAAGAACATAGCCTTCATGCGCGGCCCACCTTCCCAGTCGCTCATCTGCACGCGAATGTGTTTGTCTTTCAAAACATCCACCATGCCGATACGCACATTGGCGAGCGCAAACAAAGGTTCCGTGTTCTGCGGTCCGAACGGGCCGATATGATCGGTAAGAAGACGCACAAATTGCGATTGGGCGCCGCGGATGCTTGCAATACCGTCGATCACGGTTTCCTGCGTCAGGTCCATGTGTTCCATCTGCGCCGTGATGTTCTTCGACAAGAACTCGCGGAACTCGGGCAAACGGTCCGGCATCACGGTAAAACCTCCAGCCATGGCGTGGCCGCCGCCCTTTACAAGCAATTCCTGATTGCGCGCCTCGATAAAGCTCTGCGCCAAATTTACACCGGGAATGGAACGGCCTGAGCCGCGCCCTTCGAGAACGCCTTCGGTGTTTTCGGCATAGGTGACACATATCGCCGGCTTGCCGTAGCGCTCTTTCAAACGCCCCGCCACCAGGCCGCTCAGTCCCGGATGCCAGTCCGTATCACCAACGATAATAACGGCGTGCTGGTCCAGCCCTTCCTTTTCAACCTTTTCGATGGCTTCTTTCATCATCTTGGATTGAATGGATTTGCGCTGCTCGTTGCATTCGTCGAGCAGATAGGCAATCGAGCGCGCCTCGTCGATATTGTCCGTCGACAGCAGTTTTGCACCGAGATCGGATTTGTGCACGCGGGAACCGGCGTTGATGCGCGGGCCAAGCACAAAACCTGCGTCCGAATATTTGGGCGCACTCTCCAGATTTCCGACCTCGCACAGCGCGCGAATACCGGGGTTTGTTTTGAGAGACATCTGGTGGAAACCTGCACGGACCAGCAACCGGTTCGGGCCTGTCATCGGCACCATGTCACACACGGTTCCGAGCCCGACCAGATCAATCCAGCTTTTCATGTTGGGCTCGTTGATACCGGCCTTCTCGTAAAACTTCTCGCGCTTTAAAACGCTGTTGATGGCAACACAGCACAAGAACGTTACACCGCATGCGGCCAGCATGCCGAGGCCGGACGCATCATCGCGGCGTTTCGGATTGATAACATGGTTCGCTTCGGGAAGAGCATCTTCCGTTTCATGATGGTCGAAAATCGCGACATCCATGCCCAGATCGCGCGCCGCCGATACCGCTTCAAAAGACGTTGTGCCGCAATCCGCCATAACAATCATGTGCGCGCCGTCGTTCTTCAGCGCCTGTACGGCGTTAAGGTTCGGCCCATATCCTTCGTTCAGACGGCATGGGATATAAAGCGGCGGCATCATTCCGCAATGACGCAGAAACCTTGTGAGAATGGCCGCGCTTGTGGAACCGTCAACGTCGAAGTCCGCCAGAATGCCGATCGTGCTGTGGTTCATGATGCGCTTGGCCGCATCTTCGGCGAATTCGCGCATGCCCTTCATGGAAAAAGGATCGGGAAAATGCGCGCGCAAAGTTGGATACAGAAAAGATTCCACATCGTCGGGGCCTACGCCGCGCAGATGGAGCATGCGTGCCACATAATCCGGAAGGCTGTGTACTTGGGAAATGCGTTCGACAACGTCTTGCTCCACCGCCGGAAAGACCCAACGGGAATCTTTCAGAGATTGCTGAACATTCAGGAACAACGGGGCTTGTTGGCGTGTGGCTTCCATTATACTTCCCGCTTCCGGTCAAAATTATGCGTGGCTTCTATCCGGCGGATCGTGCCGGTCTTCGAACGCATGACGATAGAGTTTGTCGTGGCACCGCCCGCATAACGACGCACGCCGGGCAGCATTGCGCCGTCGGTAACGCCTGTGGCGGCAAACATAACATTGCCGGGCTTTGCAAGATCGTCCGTTTTATAAATCCGGTTAAAATCCGTGATGCCGATTTTGCGCGCGCGCTCTTTCTCGTCGTCGTTCCGGAACACGAGCTGGCCCAGAATTTTTCCGCCAAGACATTGTAGCGCCGCCGCCGCGAGAACACCTTCCGGCGCGCCGCCTGTGCCGATGTAAACATCTATGCCCGTTTCGGAATCGCACGTGGCAATCACCGCGCTCACGTCGCCATCCTGAATAAGCGAGATACGCGCCCCCGCTTTGCGCACATCGTGGATCAAATCCTCGTGGCGCGGACGGTCAAGAATGCAGACAAGAAGGTCTTCAACCTTAGCATCCTTGGCGCGCGCAATGACTTTCAAAACATCTTCGACAGGTGCATCGAGATCGAGTTTATTTTCATCAATACCGGGGCCAACACCAAGCTTGCGCATATACGTGTCGGGCGCATTCAGAAAACCGCCCTTGTCCGTCATCGCAAGCACAGCCAGCGCGTTCTGCCCGCCCTTCGCCGTGATAGATGTGCCTTCCAATGGATCGAGCGCGATATCCAGAACAGGTCCATATCCGTTGCCGACCTTCTCCCCGATATACAGCATAGGCGCCTCGTCACGCTCGCCTTCACCGATCACCACTTCACCCTGCATGGACAGCGCATTCAGCGCCTCGCGCATGGCATCGACGGCCGCCGCGTCCGCCGCCTCTTCGTCGCCGCGTCCCACAGTTTTCGAAGCCGCCAAAGCCGCCGCTTCGGTCACCCGCACCGCTTCGAGCGCAAGGTTTCGGTCCATGGAAAAATCCTCTGGCGAAACGGATGGATTATGGGCGCGATTATCGGCGGACATTGGGACCTAAAGTGTACGGGAATCTCTGACACCAAGAATAAGCCAGCCGCCCGCTCGGTTGCCATTAAATTCGCACCCGCGTCCGTGAAAAGCGGGGATAGAAAAATCCCCTTATCTTTCTATAAGATACGGGGGATTTTTAATGTAATTGGGCTTAGTGGAATTGCGCGATGCGCAAAACGGTCGGCGGTTTTGATACGCTTTCGAGCTTGGCGATCTTTTCCACAGCGGCACGAATGGCTTTGCGCGAGCAATCATGCGTGGTTATGACG
>JAPJRC010000045.1 GCA_030824805.1 Micavibrio sp. | reverse complement strand
CCCCAACCCCGGGATGGAGAATGGCAAATATGTGTTGGGGTTGAATTCTGGGGGTATCAACTCAGCGACCAGCGCATCGACGAAATTCAGGAACCACCATGCGCTCCAGAGCGTGATGGTAATCGGCACGGTGACAACGATGCCCGTGAAGAAATAGCGGCGGAGACGCGCACCCAATCCGATTTTTGGGTTAACCGCCTCTTCAATGTCACGGACCATTTTGCTGTCTTGTTCGCTCATATATAGGCCTTCCTTTGCGAGAGGCTGTATTGGCCCCTCTTGTCCCTTAAAGGTACAAGGTATTGGCTTTTCCGCAAGACATCGACAGTAAAAATCTATGTGAAACGCTTAAGCCGCGCCATCCATAACGGCCAGCGTTTCGGCCAGACGCTTTTTCTTTTCATTGTCCATGCTGATGAACTGCTTCACAAAGCTAAGACAGCTGATCGCATCGTTAGATTTGAGCGCAGGTTTATAACTCTCATCCACCAATTGCTCACAGCCTGCAAGGGCTTGCAAAAGTATCTCCGCCATATCGAAGGAATGGTTTCTGATGGCTTCTTCATACAAAAAAACCAGCGCATCCCGCGTTCCGGCGTAGGTTTCATGATCTCGTGTGATTTTCTGTGCCATACGAACATTGAACCAATTTCCGCAAAAGGCCGTAACTACGAACTCTCGTAGGGTGCGGGGAGGTTTTTTAAGGAAAAATAAGGCCAAGGCAGATGGCCTTGGTCACGGCAAGAATGCGGCTGTTGGCATCCAGCTTTTTATAAATGTTTCGCAAATGAAAACCCACACCATGGTCGCTGATACCCATGATATCACCTATATCTCCGTCTGTTTTACCGCGGGCGACCCACAAAAGAACTTCGCGTTCTTTTGATGTTAAAAGGATATTGGCGTCTTTCGTGTCGCTTGGCCCCTTATGGGCGTGGAGACGTTGATACGCCAGATAGAAATGGTTGCAATAGGCGGTGATAAGATCCAGATCCGCATGGGTTGCATCCGTACGTTCCTGCGAGGCCAACCCTATGCCGGCAAAGTTTCCGCCGGACCACAAAGGCGCGCACAAACCGTTGTTAAGCCCCGCCTCTGCTCCCATATCCAGAATACTTTGCTGTTCCGCTGTCATACCGCCCATGTTGTAGGCGATATCCTTCCATTCAAATGTTTCCTTCGCTTGATAACTGTAGCGAATGACAGGATCTATACTGGCAAAATCTTTGCTGAAATAATACGCCATCCAGTCCTGCGGGTAGTTACGCAGCTGATGCGCACCCGCTTTTACACCGATATGGTTGTGATCGTTGAACAGGCAAAAGGTCATCCGGTCATAACCATGCTGTTTGACCGTCTCAAGAAAAACCGAAACAAGCTCTTCATCGGTCTTGGCTCTGTTGGCTTTCTGAATATATTCCTCGAAAGGAATTAGCATACACTTTTTACCCGCTTTGATTGCAACCAAAGTGGCAAACTATCGCGCAAAGCGCAACATTTCTATAACATGCATTAGGGAGGTTATCTTAGGGATGGTGATCGCTCCGGGGGTCGAACCCGGGACCTACTGATTAAAAGTCAGTTGCTCTACCGGCTGAGCTAAGCGATCTCTCTATTTGCCGATTTAAGATACGGGACCATATGAATCTGAAAGCCTCCCGTCAAGAACGATTTCAGATTTTATACCCTAATTCCGCAAAAAGCGGACCGGCGGCTTTAACCACCCGTTCCTGATCCTCAATATGCAAGGATTCCCGCCAGTTATCCGCTTTCGGTGCCATACCCGACACGTGATCTAATGTCTGCAATCCTAACATGTGGTTTTTGCGCGGATCGAGCATCATCTCGGACTCGGCAAAAACCTCTAACTTCATGAATTTTAATATTTTTTCATTGGTGAGAACAGGTTGCTCCATCAAATCTTCGTACTTGAGCACCATAAACGGGACTTTCGGGAAGGTGTGCGCCAACCTGCGAATCCTTGTATGCGATGCGGCCCATTCCATACCCAGATTCTCCGCCGTGCTTTCCGGGTAATATTTCTTCCACGCGGCGGCATAACCGCGCGGGTCACGCACAAGGTGGATTACCCCGCGCACAGGAAAGCCCATCGACGCCATGGCCATGAATTTGAGCGCAGAACGCTCAGCATCGAGGAAAATCTTGTGTGGCACCCAATCCTGGCAGAACGTTAAAAAACGGTCGTGTATGCCGTAGAAACGCTCGGCAGGCTCATAGAAAAGCTTCCATGTCTTGGGGCCGACTTCATTCGCAATCAAAGACAATACGCTGTTAACCCATTTATTGAGCGTATGGTTGCCCGCAATGTATGGGCTTTGCGGCAACAGATGGCTCAAAGGATCGCTTTCATCTTTTTCAATGGCCTCTGCGGCTTTGGTCCAGAACGGACAGAACGCATGAACGCTTTCCCCGCAGGAACAGATTTGCTCTTCATTTTGTACGGGATTGCCGGTGCCGAGCGAGAGAATATCCGGGTGGAGATTTGCGCGCGCCGAAAGCGTGCTGGCGCCATGGTATGATGGTGCCAGGACATAACACAAGGATGCGATTTTAGGGTTCAGTGCCATTCCTGCCCCTATTTCCTTTCATTCAAACGTGAAAGCGTTGCTTCCGTCACGAATTCCGAGACATCGCCGCCCATGGCATGGATTTCCTTTACAAAGGAAGCGGAAACAAATTGCCAACGGTCTGCGGCCATAAGGAAGACTGTCTCTATATCAGGCGCCAGACGCGCGTTCATGCCCGTCATCTGAAATTCGTAGTCAAAGTCGGAAACCGCACGCAAGCCACGGAAGATGCAGCTGGCGTTCATATCGCGCGCAAAATGTACAAGCAGATTGTCGAAAGGCCGCACTTCTATTTCGCAGAATTTTTCGGCCATGTTGTCACAATCGGTCTTAACCATGGCTATGCGCTCTTCCACGTTAAAACGTGGTGCCTTGCGAATGTTCTCGGCAACCCCGATAACCAGCCTGTCCACCTGACGGCTGGCACGTTTGATAATGTGCAGATGCCCTTTTGTAATGGGATCGAATGTGCCGGGATATATCCCGATGCGGGGCTTTGAAATATTCATATCAGGGCGTTTTCAGTGATTTTTCACCGGCGGATTTCATCGCCTGAGAATACTGGGAGAATGCCGTACTTACAAGGATTTGCGAAGATCGGGCTCCGTTATTCCAAAAATAATCCCCCCGTTAAGGGAGGATTATTAACGCCGTGTTAAATGCCTTTGTGCATGCACGGCTGGCAGGGCCCTCGTATCAAAGCCCGCCACTTTGTTCTTGCCGTGTTAGGGCTTATTTTGGGCAGCAAGCCTCTCCTGGGCCTCTTTCGTGACCTGAGCGCTGATGCAGGCGGACATCGCCTCGCCTACTTTATGCATACCTTCAATAAAATCATTCATGGGGAACCCTTCCTTTGGATATCCCTAGAATGACACAAATTTATGAAAATTCTTTTAAAAGGCCCTTGAGCCCGTTAAGACTTTGATGGATCAAAGACCACGACACGGTTACGACCGCCGTTTTTGGCCTGATACAAGGCTTTATCGGCATTCTTGATCAGATCTTCAGGCGTTTCGCCGTGCGTTGGGTAAACACATACGCCTATAGAAACTGTAACGCCGATGGTGCGGCCTCCATGTTTGATGGAAAGGATGCTGGCGGCTTCACGGATGTCTTCTGCCCTTTCGACTGCAAGTTCACCCGGCGCATCTGTCAGCACCAGCACAAACTCCTCACCGCCCATACGGCAGGCGATATCTTCCTTGCGGCTTTTTTGTGAAAGCACACGGGCAAAAGCAGTCAGCACAGCGTCGCCGGCATCGTGGCCATAGGTATCGTTGACCTTTTTGAAGTGGTCGATGTCCATGATGAGAACGCTGAGATTTTTGCCGCTACGCTGCATACGCGAAATCTCTCGCGAGAACGTCTCTTCCAGATAACGGCGGTTATACAGCTTGGTCATCGGATCGCGGATCGATTGCTCTTTAAGAGCCTGTTGCAGATCAAGGTTGGCAAGCGCGAGCGAGATTTGCTCGGTTATCCTGCGCATCGTGCCCATTTCATGTCGGCCGATATATTTTGCATCATCGACATCGGCGCCGAAATATATCTGCCCTATCGTTTCACCCTGTGCCTGCATCGGCAGGCAGAATGAAACATTTTTACTGTCGACTTCGCGCAAATGTTCGCAGGTAGGCGCGGAATTGTCAGGAAGCACAAGATGCCCTCTTCCCTGACGCAACGCCCAGCAATCTTCGGCATCAAATTCCAGGACGATCCCTTCGGGCAGTTTGCCCCATGTCATGGCCGGCACGAGCATGTCGTGTTTTTCGTTAAAAACCGAAATGCTCCCCCAGGATGTCGGAAACAACAAGGGCATGCTTTCGGAGATAACCTTGTAAACTTCTTCCCGCTCGCGGCAGCCACGCAGATAATCGCCCATACGGCCGACCAGTTTGGTTTCTCCGTTATGCTGCTCCATCATGTCCATGGCTTCGCGCAGCGAGCTTTCGGTTCTGGTCCTGTATTTGAATTCACGATGAATAAGCATAAACACAGTCAGGAGAATGATGACGCATATACTGACGCCGGCAACACCAGCATACAATGTAAGCTTGGTGAAACCTTCCACCGAAGTGCGGCGGACGTCCAGCAGGCTTTTTTCTTCTGCAATCATATCCGCAATGATGATGCGGATTTCATCCATTTCGCGCTTTCCCGAGCCTTGCCGGATCATGGCGAAAGCTTTGTCCTGTCCCTCGGTTTGGTAAGTGCGCACAACAGTATCTGCGATGTTTATGCGTTCATTGGCATGATCCTTGAGCATCTGGCATCGTTCGAATTGCTCCGGATTGTCACTGACAAGCTGGGTTAGTTTAGCAATACCGTCTTTAACCCGCGGCAAAGCGACGTAATAAGGGGCAAGATAATCTTCCATACCGGTGATAACATAGCCGCGTACGGAACCTTGAATGTCCGTAAGGTTGCTAATCACACCTTGTAACGTTGTAATAACCTCATAGGTGTGTTCCACACGGGATTTCTGATGGTTCATCTGTGCAAAAGATGCATACACAGACGACATCACCGAACAGATCAGAATAATTGCAACCGCAAAGCCAATATCTATCCTATTTCTGTAGCTCAAAGGCATAGGCAACGGCTCCCTTTATTCCGGCGCGCTTTCTTCCGCAGCAATGTCTTCGGCTACAGCATCACCTGTAACCTCGACGACATCGTCCCCTTCTTCTTCAATCAACCAGGCAACAGAGACAACTTTTTCACCTTCGGCAACTTTGAACAAGGTTACGCCCTGGGCGGATCTTCCGGTAAAGCGGACACCATTGATCGGCATCCGGATCATCTGGCCCATGTTGGAGATCAGCATGACCTGATGACTGTCCGTAACTGGGAATGTCGCAACCACTTGGCCGCCATTCTTGCTCGTGAGTCCCATGTTCGTAATGCCCTGTCCGCCGCGTCCTGTCAGACGATATTCATAGGCCGAGGTGCGCTTGCCGAAGCCGCCATTGGTGGCCGTGAGCACGAACTGTTCCTTCGATTGCAGCTCCTTGAAGCGATCTGGCGCCAGCGTAAAGTTGCCGGAAGCGCCTTCCTCGATTTCCATGCCCTCCTCGTCGGCGCCGCGCAGCTTGTTCGCAGCCTTGAGATAAGCAATACGTTCTTCCGGTGATACATCCACATGCTTGAGCACGGACATGGAGATAACCTCGTCGCCTTCCGCAAGTTTGATACCGCGCACACCGGTCGAGGTACGACCGGAGAAGACGCGGATATCGTCCACGGCGAAACGGATAGCCTTGCCTTTTGCGGTGGCAAGCATGATGTCCTCGTCCGGAGCGCAGATTTTGACAGAGACAAGCTTCTCGCCTTCTTCCAATTTCATGGCGATAAGACCGTTGGAACGGATGCTCTGGAAGTCTGTCAGCTTGTTGCGGCGGACAGAACCGTGCGATGTCGCAAACATGATGTCCAGCTTGTCCCAGACTTCTTCGTTTTCCGGCACGCGCAGGTAAACGGAAACATTCTCTCCATCCTGCAGCGGCATAAGGTTGACGAGTGCTTTTCCGCGCGAGGTCGGCGTCGCCAGAGGCAACTGCCATACCTTGATCTTGTGCGCGATACCGCGGCTCGTGAAGAACACGATCGGTGTGTGCGTGCTGGCCACAAACATATCGGCGACAAAATCGTCGTCTTTGAGCGCAGTTCCTGAACGGCCTTTGCCGCCGCGGCGCTGCGCACGGTATGTATCAAGGGGAACACGTTTTACGTATCCGCCATGGGAGATGGTCACAACCATGTCTTCACGCTGGATAAGCTCTTCGATATCCATTTCAAATTCGGAATCGACCAATTGCGTACGGCGCGGCGTGTCGAACTTGGCTTTAATCTCGACCAGTTCGTTGCGCAGAACTTCGAGCAACTTTTCGCGGCTTGCGAGAATGGCCAGATATTCGGCAATGGCGTCTGTGATCTGTTTCAATTCATCGCCGATCTTATCGCGCTCGAGGCCCGTCAAACGGTGCAGGCGCAGATCCAGAATGGCTTTCGCCTGCGCTTCCGACATCTGGTAGGTGCCGTCTTCGTTTACAGGATATTCCGGATCGTCAATCAGCGCGATCAAGGGTGCAACATCCAGTGCCGCCCAGCGTTTTGCCAGCAAGCCCTCTTTGGCTTCCTGGGGGTTCTTTGCGTTTCGGATGAGCGAAATAATTTCGTCGATATTGGCAACAGCCACCGCAAGACCCGCCAAGATGTGTGCGCGCTCGCGTGCTTTGCCAAGCTCATAGATCGTTCGGCGGGTGATGACTTCTTCACGGAATTTTACGAACGCCTGAATGAAGTCTTTGAGCACGAGGATTTTCGGGCGGCCATGGTCCAGCGCCACGAAGTTACAGCCGAACGATGTCTGGAGTGCCGTAGCCTTGAACAGCTGGTTTAGAACCACATCCGCAACGGCGCCTTTTTTCAATTCGATAACAATACGCACGCCTTCGCGATCGGATTCATCGCGGATCTCGGAAATATCTTCCACGATTTTTTCGCGCGCGACTTCGCCGAGACGCTGCAGGAGATTTCCTTTGTTCACCTGATACGGAATTTCATGAACGATGATCGCTTCACGGCCCGACGAAATGTCTTCGAAAGAAGTCTTGGCGCGCATAACGACGGAACCGTTGCCCGTGTGATACGCGCTGCGGATACCGGAACGTCCAAGGATTTGTCCGCCCGTCGGGAAATCTGGCCCCGGAATTATGGCAGCCAGCTCTTCGTTGGAAATTTCATTGTTGTCGACATAGGCCAGACATCCATCGACGACTTCGCCGAGATTGTGCGGCGGGATGTTCGTCGCCATACCGACGGCGATACCGCCAGCGCCGTTGACGAGCAGGTTTGGAATACGCGCCGGAAGCACTTCGGGCTCGGTCAGGCTTTCGTCGTAGTTGGGATGGAAGTTGACCGTATCTTTTTCAAGGTCTTCAAGCAACGCATCGGCGGCTTTGTTCAGGCGCGATTCCGTGTAACGCATGGCGGCGGGCATATCGCCATCCATGGAGCCGAAGTTCCCCTGACCATCGATGAGCGGCAGGCGCATGGAGAAATCCTGCGCCATACGCACCATGGCCATGTAAATCGCCTGGTCGCCGTGCGGGTGATATTTACCCATCACATCCCCGACCACCCTTGCAGATTTGCGGTACGGTTTGTCGGATGCGTATCCGCCTTCGCGCATGGCGTAGAAAATACGTCTATGCACCGGCTTCAATCCATCGCGCAGATCGGGAAGCGCGCGGCTCACGATAACGCTCATCGCGTAATCGAGATAGGATTGCTTCATTTCATCTTCGATTGTTACGATCGGCGAAGACGGTTCTTTGATAGCGCTTTCGGACATGAATTAAACACCAGGTTCCAGAGTCGGGTTTACAATGGATTTTTGTAGCAAAATCAAGGCGCGGGCACAAGGAAATGCGGGCATTTCGCCCGCATTTTATCCACTTGAAATAACGGTGTTTTTCAGCCTGTTTTACTGGGCCATTCCGGTCTTCAGATCGAGCATGGCTTTGTCCATCATTTTGGTGATAACGGGCACCATAGCGGCTTCGTAATCCTGCGTCTTGCTGGAGATCCCGCGGCCCGTTTCAGAGCCATAAAAATCGACCATGGCCCTTAGCTCCTCTTCGGTAAAGGTCGATGCCATCGCACGTATGGACTCTTCTTCGACCTGATCGAACTGGATATTTCTACGAATAATCGCCTTTGCTTCCGCCTGCTTTTCCGGTGGGAAGTTTTGCGCAACGGAATCGATCGCGGATTCTATCCGCGTACGGATGGGCCATATTTCATGCATTTCCTTGGCCAGAGCCATGGCAGCGGCAGAAACGGCTTCTTCGCCCTCTTCCGCTTGAGGAATGGGAGTGCCCGCATTTTCCTGGGACCAGGCAGGCGCACTCATGAGCATGGCGATAGCAAAGAGGGGGAGGATCGGTTTCATGGTTCTATTCTATTCCCTATGGGTTCCGGATCGCAAACTTGCCACCTTCTGGTGACAAGGGCCTGTTCCTAGAAAGGAATTTCATCTTCCATTTCATTCACAGGCGCGCGGCTGGAAGATTTTCCACCCGACGGACCGCCAAAGCTGCTGCCGTAGTCGTCTTGCCCTTGCGAAGCGAAGCCGCCGCCTGAGCCTTTGGAATCCAGCATCGTGATCTCGCCGCGGTACGGGCGCAGAACCACTTCGGTGGTGTATTTTTTCTGGCCATCCTGTTCCCACGAACGGGTTTCCAGCTGGCCTTCAACGTAAATCTTCGACCCTTTTTTCAGGTAGTTTTCGCAAACATTGATCAGGTTCTGGTTGAACACCACAACACGATGCCATTCCGTGCGCTCCTTGCGCTCGCCTGTCGCCTTGTCTTTCCAGCTTTCGGATGTCGCAACGGAAAGGTTTGCAACGCGGTCACCGGATTGCATGTTCTTGATTTCGGGGTCGTTGCCCAGATTGCCGACGAGAATGACTTTATTGATGGAACCAGCCACGAGAAATACCCCTTAGGAAATGTGAATTGATATGGGTACTATAGAAAGGTGCAAGGCCGCCCGTCAATGGGCGGCCTTACGCTTATCCCGTGCAGAATTAGGCGGCGGCTTTATATTCGATTTTCTCTGCTGCCAGAGCCTGTTGGTACGAAGGACGCGCAGAGATATTCTGCAAAAGCGCCTTGGTTTTCGGCCCGAATTTATAGGCGGATGGGTTCCAGTTGGCGATCGTCGCGATCAGGAAATCGGCCGCCGTCAGTTCGTTGCCGGATGTGTAGGTTCCGCCTGCTTTGGCCAGTTCGGCCTCGACATAATCCCACAGATCCTGAATTTGGGAACGTGCCGCTTTCAGCGCCGCTTCGCGTTGCTCTTCGGGCAGGTTGGAGTTGATCCAGAAAGTGCGGCCATAGGCAGGGTGCAGCGTGGAGTTTGCAAACATTAGCCATTGCAGCGCTTTGGCACGCGCATGGCCTTCTTTCGGAAGGAGTTTGCCGTTCTTGTCGCATAGATATGTCAGGATCGCACCGCCCTCGCCCATGCCTTTGCCGTCTTCTACTATGTATGGAACGTTGCCGCGCGGGTTGATGGCGAGATACTCGGCCGACTTCAGGCCATTCGCGCCATTACCGGCTTCCATGATGTGAACTGTGGGATTAAGGCCCAGCTCGTTCATGACGGCATGAATGGCCATCGAGCAGGAACCGGCTTTTGTGTAAAGTTCATAAGACATAAATTTGCTCCTCAAAAGGTTGATGCCAGACACTTAGCGCAGCCGCTAAAATATCAAGGGCGGTTTTTAACTTTCCCGTTGCGCAAATCCGCACCCTCATATTATAAAGAATGAATGGAACAAAATAGGAACATTCAGACAGATGCGGCTTTTCACCTGTTGAAAGGGCAATGGCTTATTGAACGCAGAATTGACGGAATAGACCGCATGTCCGGCATGGCCGAATACAGGGAAACAAGTCCCGGCCACCTGTCCTATTCTGAAAAAGGAAGCCATAGAATCGGGCAGGAGATCCTGGACTTCTATCAAAGTTATTATCTCCGGCATTTCGGACGGGATCTGCATGTGAATTTTACCGATGGCAGGCCCTTCCACTCTCTGTCTTTTCAACAGGACGATCATATATTAAAGGCTGAAGCGCTTCATTTGTGCGGGAACGATACTTATCGTGGCAAGTATGTATTTCACAATGACAACCGCTTCACCGTATCGTGGAATGTCCACGGGCCGAGGAAAAATTACACTATAGAAACAAATTATTTCAGACAGGGACCATGCTGACCAAAATCTCCGTGCGCGGGGCGCGCGAACACAATCTCAAAAATGTGAATGTGGACATTCCGCGCGACAAACTGGTCGTGCTCACGGGGCTGTCCGGCTCCGGCAAATCTTCCCTCGCCTTTGATACGATCTATGCGGAAGGGCAACGCCGCTACGTGGAATCGCTATCCGCTTACGCGCGTCAATTTCTGGAAATGATGCAAAAACCCGATGTCGATTCTATCGAGGGACTTTCGCCTGCCATTTCGATCGAACAAAAAACCACAAGCAAAAACCCCCGTTCCACCGTCGGCACGGTGACGGAAATTCATGACTATATGCGTCTTCTATGGGCGCGCGTCGGCATCCCCTATTCTCCGGCAACCGGCCTGCCGATTGAATCGCAAAGCGCTTCACAAATTGTGGACCGCATCATGCAGATGCCCGAAGGCACCAAGCTTATGATCCTGGCGCCTACGGCGCGCGGCCGCAAAGGTGAATACAAAAAGGAATTCAAGGAATATCAGGCGAAGGGCTTCCAGCGCGTTAAAATAGACGGCAAGGTCTATGAGATCGACGAAGTGCCAAGCCTCGATAAAAAATACAAGCACGACATTTCCGTTGTTGTGGACCGCATCGTTGTGCGCGGCGATCTTGGCAACCGTCTGGCCGATTCCGTTGAAACCGCGTTGCGCCTTGCCGATGGCCTCGTTATCGCGGAGGAAGTAGACAATAACAAGGAACATCTGTTCAGCGAAAAATTCGCCTGTCCTGTTTCCGGTTTCACCATTCCCGAAATCGAACCCCGCCTGTTCTCATTCAACTCGCCGCACGGAGCCTGCCCTGCTTGCGACGGCCTTGGTGAAGTGCTCAGCATGGATGAAGACCTAGTCATTCCGGACAAATCTCTCTCTATCGACGATGGCGCGGTAGCCCCGTGGTCGAAAAACTTTTCGCGTTACTACATGCAGACGCTGGAAGCCGTGGTCAAAGCTATGGGCGGCAAGATGAACACGCCTTGGGAAAAGCTGAAACAGGATGTGCGCGATGCCATTCTGTATGGCACAGAAGACGATATTACCTTTACTTACGATGACGGCG
The DNA here is from genome assembly GCA_030824805.1 of Micavibrio sp. Lineage (GTDB taxonomy): Bacteria > Pseudomonadota > Alphaproteobacteria > Micavibrionales > Micavibrionaceae > Micavibrio_A. The sequence goes on along the minus strand of JAPJRC010000045.1, from coordinate 6,628 downwards.
CGCGCTCTTACAAAACGACGAAACCGTTCGAAGGCGTAATTCCCAATCTTGAGCGCCGTCTCGTCGAAACGGATTCCCAATCTGCACGCGATGACCTCGCGCATTATCAAGCCAGCACGCCGTGCGAAGATTGTAAAGGCTACCGCCTTAAACCCGAAGCGCTCGCCGTCAAGATCAACGGGAAGCATATCGGTGAAGGCTCGGTGATGAGCATTGAAGACGCACACGCATGGTTCGCAGGCGTATATAAAAAGCTCGACAAGCAAAAGCAGCAGATCGCCGAGAAGATCCTTAAAGAGATCAACGACCGCTTGAACTTCCTCATGAATGTCGGTCTTGATTACCTCACGCTCTCGCGCGGTTCCGCAACACTTTCCGGCGGCGAAAGCCAGCGCATCCGCCTCGCCTCCCAAATCGGCTCCGGCCTCACGGGCGTTTTGTATGTGCTCGACGAACCATCCATCGGCCTGCACCAGAAAGACAACAACCGCCTGCTGGATACGCTCAAACATTTGCGCGATATCGGCAACACCGTTCTGGTCGTCGAACACGATGAAGACGCGATCCGCCTTGCCGATTACCTGATCGATATGGGACCCGGTGCGGGCGTCCACGGCGGCACCATCGTTGCCGAGGGCACGCCTGCCGAAGTGATGAAGAACAAGAAATCCGTCACGGCAAAATATCTTACCGGCGAGATGGAAGTGCCTGTTCCGCGTCAGCGCCGCAAAGGCAAGAAAGGCCATACGCTCTCGCTACATGGCGCTACGGGCAACAACCTGAAAAACATCTCCGCCGATATTCCGCTCGGCACATTCACGTGCGTGACGGGCGTGTCCGGCTCCGGCAAATCCACCTTCACCATTGATACGCTGTATCGTGCGGTCTCGCAAAAGCTGATGGGCAGTCGGGAACACCCCCTCCCTTATAAAAAACTCGAAGGCATTGAACATCTGGACAAGGTGATCGACATCGACCAGTCACCCATCGGCCGCACGCCGCGTTCTAACCCGGCAACCTACACCGGTGCTTTTACACCCATACGTGACTGGTTTGCAGGACTTCCCGAAGCCAAGGCGCGCGGTTACGGCCCCGGCCGTTTCTCGTTCAACGTCAAAGGCGGCCGCTGTGAAACCTGCGAAGGCGATGGCGTTATCAAGATCGAGATGCACTTCCTGCCCGACGTTTACGTGACGTGCGAGGCATGCAAGGGCAAACGCTATAACCGCGAAACGCTTGAGGTAAAGTTCAAGGATAAGAGTATCGCAGATGTGCTCGACATGACGATCGAAGACGCAACGGAGTTTTTCAAGGCGGTGCCCACCATCCGCCGCACGATGGAAACACTCTGCGAAGTCGGCCTTGGCTATATCAAGGTCGGCCAGCCCGCCACCACACTTTCAGGCGGCGAAGCACAACGTGTGAAACTGTCCAAAGAACTATCCAAGCGCTCGACAGGCAAAACGCTTTATATTCTGGACGAACCGACGACGGGCTTGCATTTTGAAGACGTGCGCAAACTGATGGAAGTGCTTCACACCCTCGTCGATCAGGGCAACACATGTGTCGTTATCGAGCACAATCTCGAAGTCATCAAAACCGCCGACTGGATCATTGATATAGGTCCCGACGGCGGGCATAAGGGCGGCACGATTTTGGGAACAGGCACACCTGAGGAAATTGCCAAGGTTAAGGACAGCTATACCGGTCATTACCTGAAACCGATTTTGGGGAAAAAGCCGCTTAAAATGGCCGCAGAATAAACACATCGCACCGCAACAAAAGCATTGCATATTTTGCATGGCTGACTTATATATTCCACAAATCTTTGATCATCTAAGTTTTGGGAGTTTTGTATGGTTGGTGCCGATATCGCATGGATGCTCGTGGCCTGTGCGCTCGTTCTTTTGATGACCCCGGGGGTCGCGTTCTTTTACGGCGGAATGGTTCCGGCCAAATCGGTTATTTCTACGAAATTTCAAAGCTTTGCCTGTATGGGCGTTGTCGCCCTGCTCTGGGCCGTTTGCGGGTATTCTCTGGTATTTACAGGCAGCGAAAGCGATTACGGCTTCATAGGCGGCCTCGATCACCTCTTCCTGTCCGGCGTTGGTATGGAGCCGAATCCTTCTTATGGATCGACCATTCCGCATGTCGTTTTCATGCTTTTCCAGTGTACTTTTGCCATTATCACCCCCGCCCTCATCACGGGTGCCTTGGCCGAACGCGTGCGTTTCAAAGCATGGCTCGTCATCATGTCGCTCTGGTCACTGATGGTTTATGTCCCCGTCGCGCACTGGGTATGGGGTCCGGAAGGCTGGATTTTGAAAATGGGCGGCCTTGATTTCGCGGGCGGTCTTGTCGTGCACATGACTTCGGGTTACGCGGCTCTCATCGCCGCGCTGATGCTCGGCAACCGCACAGGCTTTAAACCGCATGACAACAATTCCTTCTCCGGAATCATGGTGATGCTGGGCGGAACGATGCTCTGGATCGGCTGGTTCGGCTTCAATGCAGGCTCCGCGCTGGCGGCCAACGGACTGGCCGGACAAGCGGCTGCTACAACCATGTTCGCCGCCGCCGCCGCGATGACGGTCTGGATGCTGATGGATTGGATTCTCAACGGCAAACCTACGGCCGTGGGCTCCATCGTCGGCGCCGTTGCCGGCCTTGTTGCCATCACACCCGCCGCAGGTTTTGTTACGCTTCAGGCCTCGCTCGCCATCGGCGCTATCTCCGCAGTGGCGTGTAATTATGCTTGCCGTCTTGTGAAGGAAAAGCTGAAGACAGACGATACGGTCGATGTTTTCGCCTGCCACGGTGTTGGCGGTACGGTGGGTACAATCCTGACGGCCGTGTTCGCCACTAAAACCATCAACCCCGCTGGCGCCGATGGATTGCTCTATGGCGGCACGGATCTGATGTATGCCAACCTCATCGGCGCATTGGCTGTTGTCTCTTACACCATCGCAATGACCGCCTTCATCTTCTTCGTCGTCGACAAGGTCATGAAAGTCCGCGTCAGCAAGCAGGATGAAAATGCAGGCCTCGACATCACACAACACGGCGAGCGCGCCTTTGTGGTAAAACGCCCGCCGCTCACGGAACGGAATTTCACCTCGGTGAAAAAGGCGAGCAACGGCTAATATAGTTGCATATTTCTCTTTCCTCTTTGGGTTAAACTGAACGAACATAGCCCCGCCGGTCGGCGGGGCTATGCGTTGGGAGAAAGTCTTTCTATCTAGTCGCGCCAATGGCCATGTCCGCGGCCACGATGATCGTGGCGGTCATGTCTGTCCCAGCGGCGATGGTCATGGCGGTCATACTTGCGATAGTTCACGTAATGACCGTTGCGGTAATATCTGTTGCTGTTGTTGCTCCAGATGAACACGGGTGCCGGTGGCTGACGGTAATAGCGCGGATGACGCTCGTAATAAACGACGCGCGTCGGCGTGACATACTGATTGTTGTCATGGATAACGTAATTGACGTTGTTTACGTTGGCGGGAATGTCGTTGCCAAGCCCCTCGCCCACAATCATCCAGCTTCCATCAGGCTGCAAACAAGCGGTGCCATAAGCGTCCTGCGTGCGGCCGCCGATGTAAACAGTACGCGTATATTCCCGGCAATGCTCGTTGCCATAGGCCTTCGCATCGGCTGAAAAGCCCGCTACCGCCGCTATAGAGACAGCAAATCCGATAATGGTATTTTTGATAGTTCGAAACATTTTTGTTCTCCGTAAAATTCTTCCCACGTGGTTTTTACGGATGGGCGTACAAAAATCCTTCTACATGTGTGAAAATTATTTTCGCACGACCTTACGAACAATATGCAAAACTTCCATAGCGTGCTGACGGTCGACCAAAATTATAAAGCCCGCGTATAAAGCGGCACCGACAGGAACCAGAATTGCGGTTCTTGCCAAAACATGCAAATCCGCAAGTGGTCCGACTTTCAAAAAATACACGGCAAATGCCATGGCGACGGCCGATAAAACCGATGGCGACATTTCCCGCAAATACCGCCAGACCGAAATATTGGTAAGCTTTAACGCAGGCAATAGGCCCGCCGGGTATAATGCCAGAGCACGCAGACTGAACGCAGCCGCCAGAACAACCGCGCCATAACGCGCCAACCACACAAACAAAGCAATATTCGCGGCAGTGTAGACGATGTTCAGAGTCATCTCCCATTGCGGTTTTCCACACACCAGAAAAATAGTGTTGTTATATTGTCCCACCGACGTCAGGTATGAAGCGATAACAAGCGCGCTTAAAATCGGTGCAGCATCAAGCCACTCCTCGCCAATCAGTATCCTGACAGCGTCATCCGCAAGAACAAACAATCCCAGATACAATGGCGCGGTAATAAGGCTTGTGAGTGTCGAGGCCCTCATAAAGCCTTTGCCGAGATTTTCATTCCCGTGTCCGACCGCGGCAAGCGCAGGCATGGTGACAGACCCCAACGCCGATGTCAGCGTGATGCCGATGGCCAGCAGAATGCGTTTTGCCGCGTTGTATGAACCCGTCGCGGCTGCGCCCAGATAGTGCGAGGCGAAAAATATATCACTTTGTGTGCCTGCAAAACCCACGGCACGGCTCATGAAAATATATTTGGAATAATGGATCATATAGGAAACGCTGGCTTTATCGGTCTTCAAACCCGGACGCCAGCTTGTCGCCCACCAAAGGAAAACAACCGTGGTGACAGCCGTTACCACTTGCTGCGCGATCAATGCATTAAGGCCGTAACCGTTTACGGCCATATAAATTCCGACGCCGCCGCCGACCAACACAGACACCACGGCACGGACCGCCTGTGTTTTGAACATGATATGCTTCATCAGCCAGATTTCATGCGTCTGTGACAATCCGGCCGTAAGCAGGATCAGGCATATATAGCGCAATGTATCCGTAATTTCTGGATGACCCAAGAAACCGGAAATAGGTTCCGCCAATACAAAAAGACCCGCAGCTGCAATCGCGCCGCTTGCAAAAATAAGCAGAAAGCATGCGTTATAATCGTGTTCGGATGGATCTTTTTTGGCGGCGAGTGTCGTGGCGAAGCCGGTAATGATCACCTGCCGGAAAGCCTCTACGGTGAGAAGGCTGACAGCCATGATACCGAAGGCTTCTTTGGAAACAAAACGCGCGGTAATCAGGAACACAAGCAACGACAGGCCCTGTGCGGCAAAACCGTTCAGAATGGACCACATGGCCCCTCGCCCCAGACTTCTCGCATCAAGCGGCGTGCTCATGAACACTTCCTATAAGATACGCTGGCTGGACGATGCGGCATTAACTTTTTCGTGATTGGGCTGCGGACAACATTGCAGTCATTTTTAAAATGGTGCCCCTGGTCGGACTCGAACCAACACACCTTGCGGTACCGCATTTTGAGTGCGGCGCGTCTACCAATTTCACCACAGGGGCAGCCGGACAACTTATAAAGCCTCGCCCTTCTCTTTACAAGCATCCATAATGGAAAAATTCCATGGGTAAAATAAGGCCTTAACAAAGGGCCACGGGCTTTCCGGCGGCCAAAAATGTTCTATGATCATGGGTATGATTTCTGTGCTTAAGACCACCCTGTCCCAAGGCCGTACGCCTTTCCTCCTTTTCGCCGCCATATCGGCTTTGGCGCTCTCCGCAGCGTTCGTCGCGCAATATGCCTATGGTCTTGCGCCTTGTGTCTTGTGCATTTATCAACGCTGGCCTTACGCTATCATCATAGCGTTGGGGCTGCTGGGGCTTTATCTGGCTAAAACAAAACCTGTTTTTGTAAAAATAACCCTGGGGCTTATCACCCTTACTTTTGCCGCCAACGCTGCCATTGCGTTTTACCATACGGGCGTCGAGCGCAAATGGTGGCCCTCCTTTCTGGAAGGCTGCTCCATACCGAAAATCGAAGGAAATATTACTGACGTGCTGGCGCAGATCCAGACCGCGCCGCTCGTCCGCTGCGATGAAATACCATGGACAGACCCGGTTATCGGCCTGTCCATGGCGAATTACAATGTCGTGCTGTGTCTGGTTCTGGCCATAGCGGCCGCTTATGCGACGTTTAGCCGCCGAACATCATAGCGACGCCCTGTACGCCCATAATCAGGCAGGCATAAAACAGGTAAAAACCGACGGACTCTTTAAGGGTCCGTTCTTTTTTGAAATTGAACAGGTCATTGAACATATTTGCCACTCCGCGAATTGAATTATCGCACAGCAATACACGCCGGACGTGCGAAAAGTCAAGGATTTCTGCGGGTTTCAGAAGACCAAAACAAAAAAGCGGCCCCGAAGGACCGCCTTATATAAATTGCCAGAAAACCCTAACCTAAACCGAAATCACCACGGCGGGGCGGCGTAACGCCCACATTGCCAACATCAGACGCATGGCTCAGCATCTTGTCGAAGACGTTCTCCTGGGCCTGGCCCGCATTGCTCAAAGCGCCAACGGCAGCCATTTCAAAAACCGGTCCTAAAATACCCATGGAGATCTCCTTTTGTAATTCCTAAGAATCAGTATTCCAGATTCTTTATCCGAAATGCAAATTCACAAAAAAACGGCCCCGAAGGGCCGCTTTATAAAATTCTTTGTGTCTCCTAGCCGAGGCCAAGCGTGCGCTTGTTGGTGA
>JAPJRC010000044.1 GCA_030824805.1 Micavibrio sp. | reverse complement strand
TCCGGGCTAATGACAGCTTTTCTGGATATATCTTCCGTCAATGCAGGCTATGGAAAAATGCAGGTGCTGCATGATGTTTCTTTTGACGTAAGGCAAGGGGAAACATTCGGTCTTATCGGTTTGAACGGTGCCGGTAAAACGACTCTCATCAAAATCATTCTGGGGCTCAAGGACCAGATGTCGGGCACAATAAAAGTAGCCGGACACAATGCCGGCAGCGATGATGCCAAAAAACAATTGGCTTATCTTCCGGAACGATTTGATCCAGCCTGGTTTCTCAACGCATATGAATTCATGAAATTCACCTTGTCGCTTTACAAGCGCAAGCTGGACAAGGGGCAGGCGGACGCCATGGCGGAAAAACTGGGGCTTAAAGTCTCTTTCCTTCCTAAAAAAGCCCAGACCTATTCCAAGGGTATGCGCCAGAAGCTTGGCCTGATGACCACGTTCCTTACCGGGTCTCCTTTGTTGATACTGGATGAGCCGATGAGCGGCCTTGATCCGTTGGCGCGCGCGCAGGTGAAAAGCCTTGTGACGGAAGCGAGAACCCAGGGCCGTACGACCTTTCTCAGCTCGCACATTCTATCGGATATGGAAGAGCTCTGTGATCGCGTTGCTATTCTGCATGGTGGCCGCATTTTGTTTATAGGAAAGCCTTCCGATTTGCTTGTCCAGCAGGGATCTAGCCAGTTGGAGCAGGCATTTTTGTCACTAATTGGCGCAAATCCTGCCAAAGCTGCCTAAAACCCATTTGTGGGATTCCCTTTTGGCCTGTTTTTTGGTAGAATCACCGTACGAAATTTATCGTTTCACCTCTTTGCACTTATGCGCGCCCCATGAAAAAAACTGAAAAACACATTCTTACTCTCGGTCTTTCCTGTTTGGGGATCATCGTCGGCTCTCTCTCGCCAGCCATGGCTACAGGCAATAATGGCGGCGCTGTAAATGCTGTCGCTGTCCCGTCCGCGCCTGAGCAGGGTGTTCCGACTCCGCCGCCGGCAGCAGCGCCCGCGCAAGCCGATCCAAATTTCCCGCCGCAGCCAGTAACAGTTTCTCCTGCAGAGCAAGCAACGCCATCAGTTGCGCCGGCGCCTGTTGCCGAACCTGTAGCGAATGCGCCAGCCGCGCCATCTGAACCTTTGACGCCTGTCCCGCAAGATGCGGCGGATGGCTCCATTCAGGGGACCAATGTCATGGGTGATTCCGGTGCCGTGCAGAAACACTCCGGCACATATTACGATTCTAACGCTATCGTTCCTGATCGCGATCTTTCGGAAGCCGGTGCCGTAGGGCCGCGCAAGGTCGATCCGGCTTTAGAGCCTGGTCAAAGTTATGTTGTTGTTGAAAAGACAGGTTCTGCAGGCTCTTTTGAATCTCAGTATATTGCCGCGACGCGTGCGTTGAAATTGGGGCGCTATGCCGCCGCAATGGAGATGTTTGAAAAGCTTTACAAAAAGAACCACAAGGATCCGCGTATCCTCATGGGGCTTGCTGTTGCCCAACAAGGCGCGGGCTTCCGTGAATCTGCGGCGAATACCTATGAAGATCTTCTAAAAGTTCAGCCAAACAATGCCGATGCCATCGTCAATCTGATGGGCATTATGCGCGCGCAATATCCTTCGGTAACTTTGAAAAAACTCACCGAACTGCGTAGCAAATACCCGAACAATCCCGGCATTCCCGCTCAAATGGGCCTTATCAACGCAGATCTGAAAAATTATGACGACGCGATCCGCGATCTTGAAATTGCTGCCTCTATGGAGCCTAGCAACCCGTCGCATGTCTACAACATGGCTATTGTTACGGATCGTGAGGGAAATGTTTCGAAAGCGATAAAGCTTTACGAGCAGGCATTGCAACTCGATGCATCCTACGGCAACACGGCGAGCAGCCTTCCGCGTGAACAAATTTACGATCGTCTCGTTGTTCTGCGCCGCAAGGTATAAGTGGCCGTCGATCCGGTATATTTATTTCTATACGGTATAGTCGCTGTCATAGGCCTGTGCTTCGGCAGCTTTGCCACGGCCCTTATTTATCGCATCCCCCGCAATATTCCCTGGGTCTTTAACGCCGGTGCGGATGATAACAAGGCGTGCCGTTCCGCGTGCACCAAATGCGGACATACTTTGGGCGCAAGGGATCTTGTTCCGCTTTTTTCATGGCTTTCTACGCGCGGGAAATGCCGCTATTGCGGAGCTTCAGTATCCATTCGCTACCCCTTGACAGAGCTTGTGACTATGTTGGCGGTTCTTGCGCAATTCCACGCTTGGGGAATTGGAATGGACACAATTCCTGTTTTGCTGATGGTTCCTTTTCTGGTGGCTGCCCTCGTAATTGACTGGGAACATATGATTCTTCCGGATTCCATCAATATCGCACTTACTTTCCTCGCGGTCGTTTTTGTCGCATGCCGTCTCTATGGCGGAAGCGGCGAATTGATAGAGCCCGTCATCACGGCCATTTCTTTAACCTTGCTGATGGTGGTTGTTTCATGGCTGATGTCGAGATGGAAAGGGCGTCCCGCGCTTGGCTGGGGCGATATCAAGTTTCTTCCGGCTGCGGGTCTATTTCTCGGGATGGCGGCATTACCGTCTTATTTGGCCGTTTCCGGAGCCCTTGGTATAGCGACAGCGCTCCTAAAGCAAAAAAATCTTCCAAAACAGGCGTTTCCCTTTGGTCCTGCCCTTATAATTTCCCTCTACATTCACGTTTTTTTAACCGGAATGGGGTTTGATTATAAGTGGTGATCTATTGACCCAAGACGGGCAAGGCATCAGACTGAGGGGAGTTATTTCTGTCCTGACGTGATCGCATCCGCGAGCGCGTTTTATCAGTTTCAATTTTTTGATTTCTTATGGAGAAGGCACGTGGACTTAACGCAACTTTTGGCATTTGCTATGCAGAACAAAGCCTCGGACCTTCACTTAAGTCCGACAAACCTTCCCATTATCCGTGTTCACGGGAAACTCCGCCGCGTAAAGGCAGACCGTGACCTCACGAGCGACGATATCCGCTCGATGCTGTATTCGGTTATGACGGAAACGCAGCGCGCCGAATATGAACAGAACATGGAACTCGACTTCGCTATTTCTTTCGGCGAAAAGGCCCGTTTCCGTGTGAACGCTTTTACAACGCGTAATGGTTCCGCCGCAGTTTTCCGTACCATTCCATCCGATGTTCCAACGATTGAAGAGCTTGACCTTCCAGCGGTTATGCGACGTTTCGCGGAACTGGAAAAAGGGATCATCCTTGTTACAGGCGCCACAGGTTCCGGTAAATCTACGACACTGGCTTCGTTGATCAACCATATCAACCTCACAACCGACAAACACATCATCACGATCGAAGACCCGGTCGAATTTTTCCACCATTCAAAAAAATCGCTTATCAACCACCGCGAAATAGGCCGCGACACTGTCTCGTTCGCCCGAGCTTTGAAATCAGCGCTCCGTGAAGATCCGGACGTGATCTTGGTCGGAGAGATGCGCGATTACGAAACAATGTCTTTGGCCTTGACGGCTGCCGAAACCGGACACTTGGTTCTGGCCACATTGCACGCTTCCACTGCGGCAAAGGCTGTTGACCGTATCATCGACGTGTTCCCGACGGGAGACAAGCCGATGGCAAGAACGATGCTTGCAGGATCTCTGCAGGGCGTTGTCGCGCAAACGCTCCTTGAGCGTGAAGGCGGTGGCCGCGTTGGTGCTTTCGAAGTTCTTGTGGGTACAAACGCCGTGCGAAACCTTATTCGTGAAAACCAGGTTCCTCAGATTTATTCCATGATCCAGACCGGATCGCGATACGGCATGATCACGATGGAAGACTATGTGCAGGATCTGCTTGATGCGGGCACAATCAGCCGCGATACGGCACGCGCCGCAATGATGCAGGTGCATGAAGAAATAGATGAAGAGCGCGATGGTGAATATGCCTCTGCCGCGCTTGGTGGCGGTAAAGTTAAAGACGGTGACACCACGGGCGGCAGCGCTGCAGCGGGCGGCAGTGGTGGCAAAATTGCTGGCGACGGCGGCGGGAGCTATTCGTTTTGAGCAAAACTCCCTACGCGTTTGAGTGCCTGACAAAGATGAACGAGAAGGGGGCTTCAGACCTCTATCTCAGTTTCGGATTTCCGCCGACATTGCGCATCGAAGACCATTTGGTGCCTATCAACGATAAGCCTCTTGACGAGGAGGCTATCGCGGATATTTTGGCGAGCATCCTCACGCAACGTCAGCAACGTGACTTCGAACAAAAACTCGAATTGAATACGGCGCTCGATATGGGCGCATACGGACGCTTTCGTGTGAATGTATTCCGCCAGCGCCAATTGCCCGGGCTTGTTATTCGGCGGATTATTTCAAAGATACCTACATTGGAAGAGTTGAGGCTTCCGCCCATTCTTGCGAGTTTGGTTTCCGAACGCCGCGGCATTGTTCTGGTTACAGGTATGACGGGCTCCGGAAAATCCACCACGCTTGCTTCAATGCTGAACTACCGCAACGAGCGGGAAGAGGGGCATATCCTCACCATCGAAGATCCGATTGAATATTATCACGAACATAAAAAATCGGTTATCACGCAACGTGAAGTCGGCGTCGACACTGAAAGCTATTATACCGCGCTCAAAAACTCTTTGCGGCAACGCCCGGATGTTATCCTCATCGGAGAGATCAGGGACCGTGAAGTTATGGAGCAGGCGCTCACGATTGCGGAGACCGGGCATTTGTGTTTGGCAACGCTGCACACGAACAACGCCTATCAGGCTATTGAAAGAATCGTAAACTTCTTTCCCGAAGAATTCCATAATCAGGTCCGCCTTAATTTGTCTATGAACCTCAAGGCAATTGTTTCTCAGCGCCTCTTGCCATCACAAAAAGGCGGGCTGGTACCCGCTCTGGAGATATTGGTGAATCAGGCTCTGGTGCGTGAGCAGATACAGAAGGGGGACTATGAAAAGATCCCTGATGTTATGGAGCAAAACAACGCGATCGGCATGCGCACTTTTGATCAATCACTGCTCGAGCTGTATAAAACCGGCGATATTACCGAAGAAACCGCGATTACCCAGTCCGACAAATCGAGCGATATGTCCGTTAAAATCCGACAGCTTAAATTGGGCAGCAAGGGCAGCTCGTTGCGCGAAATGGACACATCTAACCTTAAAATGTCTGATCAGTACTAAAAAAGGGCAGTTTTTTTGTGTAATGGCGGCTCTTAAGCCCTTAATCAATGCATTGTTCTTGCCTAGCGGTTCGATCCATAGCAAAATTTGAAAGCTGATTCTTTTTCCTTTTCTGGAACCATTCACGGATATATCCCATGTTTAAGAACCGTTTTTCTAGCGTCTCCACCATCCGCGCCCTCAGTGTCTGCCTGGCGAGTGCCGCATTGCTTATGCCTTTGACGGGATGCGATCTCGCCAAAAACGAGCTGAAAATTGACCGCAGTTCCGATATGGAAGTGCAGGATTACCGGGACGCTCTTGCTTCCCGTCTTCCTGATACAAAAGATAAGAAGGTGGATGAGGCGGGCATTCCGGATCTTAAGCCTTACATGGCAACGCCAGCTGACAAGCTGAAGCCGATGCCTCTTGTTTCTGTTTCAATCAACCAGACGGTTCCTTTGAAAGATGCTTTGTATGAGATCGCTGAGCAGGCCGATTATGATATCGAACTAGATCCGCGCATTACAGGCAGCGTTATCTTCTCGGCGCGTAACAAGCCGTTTGATGAAGTGATTGACCGTATCTCGCAAAGCGCTGGTCTCCGTTACAAGTTTGACGATGACAGTGTTCGTGTCGAGCTAGATACGCCGTATCATCACGTCTATAAAATCAATTACCTAAGCTATGTTCGTAGCAATACCAGTTCGATCAGCAACGACGTTGCTGTTGTTTCGGGTGAGGGCGCCGACACAGGCTCCAAATTTAAAGCCGAGGCAAAGAGCGAAGCCAATTTCTGGGGCGAACTTGACACCAACATGACCCAGATCCTCGGTGTTAATCGCGAGGCCGGCACTTTGCGCACGAAAAAAACTCCGCAAGTTACGGCTGTTGCTAATAGTCCAGCGCCTGTAGAGCCTGTTCTTCTCCAAGCCAATGGCGAGCTTGCTGCTGCAACGAATCCGGATGGTACGCCTACAGCCGCTGGTGCGGCCGGCGCTCCAGCGCCTCAGGTTCAGGTTGCTGCGCCTCAGGCAACACTTAATGTTGCGCCTTTGGAAGAGGAAGATGATTCAGTTCGGACCAATGAAGACCCTTACCAGCCCCGTTTCTCGGTAAACAAGCAGGCCGGTATTATCTCGGTCTTCGCGACCGAGCGCCTCCAAAAGCAGGTTTCGGATTATTTGGAAATTTTGCGCAAATCCGTAACCTCGCAGGTCCTGATTGAAGCCAAAGTTCTGGAAGTTTCTCTGAATGATGAATTTGCTGCCGGTATTGACTGGAATGCTGTTGATTTATTCGGCGACAGATTGAATTTCGGCGTGGACACTGTCGGTGCTGCGCTTGCACCAGCTCTTGATCCCCCATCTAACCCTGCGCTTAGCTTTACGGCGGCTTACACAAGCGGTGATTTCAATGCCGCTATCCAGGCTATGCAGCGCTTTGGCACGGTTCGCGCCCTTGCCAGCCCACGCCTGACGGTTCTGAACAACCAATCGGCTGTTCTCAACGTGGCCAAAAACCAAGTGTACTTCGAGTTGGATGTTACTACTAATCAGAACGACAACCAGACCAGCGTCGATATTGACTCGAACATCCGTAACGTTCCTGAAGGTATCCTCATCAACGTTCAACCCGCGATCGATCTGGACAGTGAAACGGTTTCCATGGCTGTTCGCCCGACCGTAACGCGTATCACGGAATTCGTAGATGATCCTGGTGTTGCTTTTGCTGTTGCGGATGCCGGTCTAGCCGACTCTATTTCATCCCCTGTGCCTGTTGTAAACGTTCAGGAGTTTGACTCCGTTATTCAGATGTACAACGGCAAACCAATAGTGATGGGAGGTCTGATCCAAGACCGCACAACGTCTACACAGAATGCGGTACCGGTTTTGGGTGAGTTGCCGATCATTGGTGGCGCCTTCCGCAACCAGTCCGACAGGATCGAGAAGACTGAACTCGTAGTTCTTATGAAGGCTACGATTATCGAAGGTAACAATTCGATCCACAACACTGACAAGGATCTCTACAGAACCTTCTCGCAAGACCGCCGTCCGTTTGAATTCTAATCAAGTCAAGTTTAGGATATATAAATTATGATCTGGCCCCTGTTTCGCTACATTATCATTGCAGCGGCAAGGGACCGGTTCTTTCTTTCCCTGGTCGGTCTTCTTGTAATCGTTATATCCCTATCTGTTTTCTTCGGGTCTTCTGTAATTACGGAGCAGGACCAGTTTGCGCGCACCTTTGCGGCGTTCGGTTTTCGCCTTTTTGGTGTTGTCTCTATTGTTTTCTTCGTCGTAGGATATGTGCGCCGCTGTTTCGAAAACAGAGATATCGATTATTTGCTTTCCCGCCCTATGGGGCGTATTTCCTTTATCCTAACCCATGCTGCAGCCTTTTCCTGCTTAGGCTTGATGGCCGCATTGATTCTTGGGGGAACAACTGTCGCGTTCGAGACGGGTTCTCCTCACAATTATGTGTATTTCTGGTGGATTACCATCGCGGCAGAATTTGTCATCATGGCCAACGTGGCTATGTTTTTCGCTTTTGTTATGACGAGCTCGACGGCTTGTATGCTTGTTGTTTTTGCCTTCTACCTGCTTTCGCGTCTTATAGGTGAAATTTTGGGTATTCTAAAGAAGGCGGGCCAAGACGGTGTCATCGCATTGCTCGGTAAATTGATGGAAGTTATTTCCATTTTTATACCGCGTCTCGATTTAATGGGGCAGACCAAATGGATTTTGTACGGCGTGCCGGCGGAAATATCTATTCCTTTTGTACTGGCGCAGGCTGGCGTCTTTGTTACGCTTGTCATCGGCGCCACCTGTATTGATATGCACCGTCGGCAATTCTGATGAAACTTGCTTCGTCTCGCACATCACTTTGGCTTCATCTGATTTTTATTGTCATTCTGCTGTGCAATTTTGCCTTCTGGGCGCATGCAAGGAAGATTATCCCGGAATGGGACAATGTTCCGCCGCCGCCAAAGGAAGGCATGGCTTCCTTTTCTGGGCTTGGCGATGATGGGATATCATACCGTATGGCAGGCTATGTCCTGCAGAATCTTGGAAATGTGGGGGGCAACTTTCAGCCGCTAAAGGACTATAATTATAATTATCTCGGTAAGTGGTTTTTTACGGCGCAGTCGTTGGATGACCGCGCCAGCTATGTTCCGTTTTTGGCTGCCTATTATTATGGCTCCATACAAGACGATAGTGTCGATAAGCTGAATCCCGTAATAGATTATCTGACCGCCGAAGGACAAAAGCCTTATCCGCAGAAATGGCGCTGGCTTGCGCAGGCTGTATATCTGGCACGTTTCCGGCAGCAGGATCTGGACAAAGCTCTGAAACTCGCCAACATCTTGGCAAATCTCAAAACCGATACGGCGCCTTGGGCCCGGCAAATGCCTGCTTTTATCCATATGCAGATGGGAAACAAGGAGGCAGCTTACGAGCTCATGATGCATATGCTTGTCTCTGAAAAAGACCATCTGCACCCCAACGAAGTGAATGCAATGCGCGAATATATATGCACGCGCACCGCCGAGCAGGCAAAAGCGGATAAAAACCCTCTTTGCCAGCAGGAAGAATAACCATTATAACCAGTTTATGGCTTTTAACTCGCAGTTTACGCTCGCGGAAATCCTTTCGCTTTTAGGTCTGGCCCAGTCGCTTTATGTGCTGGTGTATATGCTCTTGCGATCAGGTAGTATAAGAAGCGCCATTATTCCCATTTTGTATTTTGGGGCATTGGCCACAGCTTTCTTTTTAGATGCGGCTGCCGGACGTTGGTCTAAAGAGTTGGAGCAATATGAAGCGTTGCAATGGCTCTTCTGGTTCTCCGGAATACCTTTAGGGGCTCTTCTGATTTTTCAGGTTGCGCAGGTACCCACCGTGCCAAGGCCTAAATATTTTCTTTTGCTGCTCCTCATACCAATTTCCTTTCTACCAGGCCTTGTTTTCGATGAGCCTGAGATACTGTATGTTTCCGGCCTTATCATCGGTTCATTCAGCTTGCTCGCAATATGGCTACGTCGGGATTTGTTGGACGGTCTTCACGCCAGCCCCAAATTTGGAAAAGAGCGTTTCTGGCTGATTATTTCTTTGATAGCTATGCTTACCGCCTTTTTGGGCTCTGCTTTTGCGCATATCAGCGGCCATGTGGGCTACGGCGAATGGGTTGTTGTCAGAACCTTCATGGGGATTGCTTTCGTTTATATTGCGGCCACCAGCCTGTTCAGAATATATCCGCAGGCACTTAAGCTCGACCATCACAGGGATGCTGAGGCAGTGGGCAGCCTTAAATCCGACGATCAGGTAACGTTGGACAAGCTTAAGGAGCTTTTGGAGCGGGAAAAAATTTATCAGGATCCTGCAATCGGACGTGCTGAACTGGCCCGGGAATTGAAGGTGGGAGAGGCAACATTGTCCCGAATCGTGAACACCGGCTATGGGAAAACGATTCCGCAAATTTTGAACGAACTGCGTGTTAAAGATGCCCAGAAGTTGCTTAAGGATACAGATGCATCCATCCAGAATGTTTTCGAAGAATCCGGTTTTAACTCCATTACGTCTTTTAATAGGGTTTTCAAAGAGCTAACAGGGGATTCTCCCAAAGAGTACAGAGCACGTTTCCGGGCTTGATGTACGTCCTCTTTCCAATATGACAAAATGGGCGCCCGTTTTGTGTCGCTAAGGGGACATCGTTTTATTTTGCCCGTACAATTTTATACAAGACGAGACTCCGAGATTCAGGTATAACATTGATTGTCTTAGGGGATTCGCCCGAATTTTCACATTCTATTAACTCTTGAAGGAGAGACTAAATATGACGCACGTCCACGCATCCACGCGCCGGTCCGAGCAGGGTTTTACCCTCGTCGAATTGGCCATCGTTATGGTTATCATCGGTCTGCTTATCGGCGGGATTCTGAAGGGCCAGGAACTGATCGCCAACGCCAAAATTTCCGGTACGGTCGGCCAGCTTAAAGGTCTGGACGCAGCCATGAACACGTTCGACGACAAATACAACGCAAAGCCTGGCCTGATGACGGATGCTACAGACCGACTTCCAGGATGCGTTGCTCCTTGTGTTGATGCCACAGGTGGTGCGACATATGGTACAAACTTGACAACGCAACCAGGTGCATTGAACGATCCTAAAGCGCTCGTTTTCTTGCATCTTAGCGCCGCTGACTTGATTTCCGGTATTGATCCGTCGGGTGGCACACCTTTGACTTTCGGCAAAGCGCTGCCTACGGTTAAAGCAGGTGGCGGTATGTGGATTGGTACGGCAGGTGCTGCAACGGAAATTGGTAACACTCTTTCAGTTGGTAGACCATACGCTGTTCTCAATGGTGATGTTGTTGCCGTTTCCGCAACGTCTGGTGCTTTGAGCCCGACAACTGTTGCACAGATCGACCGTAAGCTTGATGATGGCCAGCCAGAAGCAGGTGCTTTCCAGGCAGAAGGTACAAACTGCACAACAGGTGCTGCTCCGGTTATTTACGATGAGGCTAACACGGCTGCCGTTTGTGCCGCTGCATCCCGCGTGCTGAACTAACCAATACGAATACAAATACAAGAAAGGCTCCGGAGCGATCCGGAGCCTTTTTCTTTGCGGGTAATTTGCTTTACGCGGCTTTTGCCACTGCTCCATCCAGCGAGGCGAGAAGGGCATCTCCCATACCGCCTGTGGACACGAGTGTACAGCCATCGGCCATGATATCGCCTGTGCGTATGCCTTTGCCCAAAACATCCTGCACGGCGTTGTCGATCATGTCGGCGATATCGCCGCGGTTCAGCGCATAACGCAGCGCCATGGAGAAGCTGAGGATCGTCGCAAGCGGGTTCGCCTTCCCTTGGCCTGCGATGTCGGGCGCAGAGCCATGGATGGGCTCAAACACGCCAGGCTTGCCCGGTTCGCCGAGCGAGGCGGAAGGAAGCATACCCAGAGAGCCTGTTAGCATCGCAGCTTCGTCTGAAAGAATATCGCCAAACAGATTGTCGGTGACGATCACATCGAACTGGCGCGGGTTGCGACAGAGCTGCATAGCGCAATTGTCGGCGTACATATGTTCCAGCGTAACATCGCTATATTCAGCTTTGTGAAGGGCGGTCATATCTTCGCGCCAGAGTTTGCCGGATTCCATCACGTTCGCTTTTTCACAGGAAGTGACTTTGTTTCCACGCTTGCGGGCCAGTTCAAAAGCGACACGGCCAATGCGTTTGATCTCGCTCGTCGTATACACTTGCGTGTTTACGCCGCGGCGTTCGCCATTGCCGAGGTTTTCGATACCGCGCGGCTCACCGAAATAAACCCCGCCGATTAGTTCACGCACGATGAGGATATCGAGGCCTTTGACGATTTCGGGCTTCAATGTGGATGCATCTACCAAGGCGTCGAAGACGAGGGCGGGGCGCAAATTGGCGAACAGGCCGAGTTCTTTGCGCATGCGGAGCAATCCTGCTTCCGGGCGTTTGGAATATTCAACGCCATCCCATTGCGGGCCGCCGACGGCGCCCATGACAACCGCATCGGATTTACGGCAGGCTTCCAGCGTCTGGTCCGCGAACGGCATGCCGTAAGCGTCGTAAGCACTACCGCCGATTTTGTCTTCGTGCACTTCGAACGAAAGACCGCCTTTTTTCTCGAGCCAGCCTATAAGCTTTTTGACCTCTCCGATAACTTCGGGGCCAATCCCGTCGCCAGGCAAAAGTGTAAGTGTATGCTTGCTCATATTTATATCCATGGGCGTTTGTTCTGGTCGTTGGTTTCGAAATCCTTGATCTTCGCGGATTTCACTTCAGTAAGTCCGATATCGTCAAGACCGTTCAGAAGACAGTGTTTTCTAAAGGGGTCGATGTCGAACGGGAAGGAGAATTTGTTGCCGCGTGTTACGACCTGTTTTTCAAGATCGATCTCGAACGGTGTACCGGGATTCTCTTCCGCTTCCTTCATCAGGATTTCGACCTGCTCTTTGGGAAGCTTGATGGGAAGAATCCCGTTCTTGAAAGAATTGTTGTAGAAAATGTCTGCAAAGCTTTCGGAGATGATGCAGCGTATGCCCATGTCCAGGATGGCCCACGGCGCATGCTCGCGCGAGGAGCCACATCCGAAATTCTCGCCGGTGATCAGAATGCTGGCTTGGCGATAGGGTTCGCGGTTCAAGACAAAGTCAGGGTTTTCACTGCCGTCTTCGTTATAACGGATATCGTTGAAAGCGCTTTTGCCGAGGCCGGCGCGTTTGATGGTCTTCAAGAACTGTTTTGGAATGATGATATCGGTATCGACATTGATCATACGCAAAGGGGCGGCCACGCCGCTTAATTTTACAAACTTTTCCATGGGGGGAAATTATCGGGAAAATGCCTTATCAGCAAGGCCCGGATTGATATTATATTTGGCTTCGAAAGCGGCCTGGTTTTTGTCCCATCCGGCTTGGACGTCCCGCACGACGTCATGATTGAACTCGCCCTCGTGCTTGTCGCCGAGCAGCTCTTCAAACGCTATATTATCGGTCTTGCTGTTGTCTTTGAGGGTTTTCCCCGAAATGGCATCGATCACCGAGAACGCCTGGGCGATATAGCACATCTGTTCAGCCCGCATCTGGAGCGGACCTGTACCGTTCTGGCGCTCATGGTGTGTTATCTGGATAGGATCCAAGCAATATTGCATGTGCGCACGCAGGTTGGCGTTTTTGGGCGTTTCAAGATCGACACCTATGGCTTCGAAAGCTTGCCTTGTTACCACTGGGCCGAGCGGGCCATGATACTTGCGCTCTTCTTTATCGGCTTCCGTGCGTTTTTCCGGAGTGTAAATCCATAGCGAAGGCCTCTGGCCCAGCTTGCCGTTGTCATGGTTGAGTGCGGCGTGACCGATTTTGAAGATGGTGTCTTCGGAATATTCTTTTGATCTCAAAAGCTCTTGCACATGATATGCGACGTGACGCTGGTGCGTGATGAGATAGCGACCGAATTCGGCATCGAAATCCGTGCTTTTCTTAATGATATGCTCGTCCAACTGGGCCAGTATGTCACGCTCGTAAGAGTCTATAGTATATTGGGAGAGGGCGGATTCCAGATCGATCGTAACGTCTTTTACAGCAGCGCCAAGCGCCTGCATATCGATCGCTGCGCTGTTCAGCTGCTTTGTTAAATGGATTGGTGTAATTAAATTCATTGCTAATATGCGCCTTCTACCCATTAACCCTACGTAGCTAGTATTAAAGCGAACTTAACGAAGGGGACGAGAGAAGGTTCCGCCCGTAAATTTGGCACAACCTATGCTCGGCAAGGTTGTTTGTCAATGAAATTGCACCCGCATCTAAAAAGCCGGATTATCCTTTGTTTTGAGAACCTTTGGTATCTGAGAGGATGCTGATATCGACATCCGGTATGCCCGTATCGCTTTGGCCGTTGGTGATTTGCCGGCGTGCGGTCCTTGCAATATTCTCGTATTCGGTTCTCAATTTTTCCAACTGTTTTTCGCTTAGCTCTTCCAGATCCAGCAATACTGTGTGTGCTCCTTCGGTAACGCGGATGAGTTCGTCGATCTTCAACTGCATGGCGGCTGTATCCCGGTTTTGTGTGCTTTGGATCAGGAAGACCATGAGGAAGGTGATAATCGTTGTGCCGGTATTAATGACCAGTTGCCAAGTATCGTTGAACCCGAAAATGGGGCCGGTTATGGCCCATACCACGACGGTGCCGAGTGCAAGAAAGAACGCGGCCGGATGACCGGTTGCATAAGATACTTTTTGCGAAAGTTTTACAAACAGGCCTCTTTTTTTCATATTTTAAATCTCCTTGTATGCGTTCCATAATGTGGAAGCGGCATAAAATATAAACGCATCAAAGGCATAAAAATTCCCGCTTGGCCGCTGGAACCATAAAAATATGCCGAGGTTGGTTAAGCACTTCGAACGCAATGCATGCAGCGTATGTGTTCGGATACAACCCAAATTAGGAGAATTGAAATGCCTGACAATAATCGCCAAGACCAACAACGCCAGAACCAGCAGCAGCGCCAGGGCGGTCAACAAGACCAGAACCAAAAGCAGCGCGAGCAGCAAGAGCGTGAAAAACAACAACGCTAATAATTGAGGGCCGGCAACGGCTCTTTGTTATTTTATTGTACGACGGACCCCTTTCCTGAAACATGGAGAGGGGTGTTCGTTTTTGATTAGATGTTCAATTCGACACAGCGCTGTATGGCTGCTCCTGATCTTTCTTTGCGAATGCAATAATCATCGCTTTTAAGCGCATGAGAAAACAAGGATGAGAGGTAGTTCATCTGATTGTACTGGCGATTGGCGATCCTTAACTCTTTTAATGCGGACACGCACAGTTGTGGTATCAACGGTGTTACATAGTTTATATCGTCTCTGACCTTTTTGCCTTCTTCAGCCAGATAAGGCGCTTTGTACGAATATTTTGGGCTATTCGCGAGACAGTGATCTAGGTTCGACTGTGCTACGTTTTCACGTCTGTCCTCGGCATAGGAACGTATCGCATAAATATAGGCTTGTGGTGCGATGTCCTCGATTTTGTTACGTAGGAAACGCATTTTGACTTCATCATCGAGTTTTAAAGAAGGGACGTTGATGAGCACTTCATCGATCGCTTCGCGCTGTGCGACGTTGATAAGAGCCTCAGCTGTGTCACGGCCGAATTTCCCGTCTACCGCGAGCGGAGCTGTGAAAGCTGGCTGACCTTTAATCTGGTTGTACTGGTTGATATTCGCTTGCAGCGTTCTCACATTCGCCGAAAGGCTTGCACTGGCATTGGCGCTAGGCAGAAGTGCTGTTCGCTCCATATCCTGCGCGACCGCATAGATGGATGCCTTGAGGCGCTGGCCTATAGTCAACGGCGCCTTAACGTCTGTCGTTTGTGGTGTTGCCGTTTGCGTTTGCGCGGCCGGATAGCCGGTGCTGGCCGTGAAACCCAAAGCCAGAGCGGTTGCAAAATTAACCAGAGAGGTCGCGTGTTTCGTCATATGTATCACCCTTATTTTTGGGATTATTTACATAATCAGAAGAGGGCGGCAAGAAAATTATGCGAGCTGGCGCACATCGGTCAGTTTGCCGGTAATGGCCGCCGCCGCCGCCATAGCAGGCGACATAAGGTGTGTGCGGCCGCCACGGCCCTGACGGCCCTCAAAATTGCGGTTGGATGTCGATGCGCAACGCTCGCCGGGTTGCAGGCGGTCCGCATTCATCGCAAGGCACATAGAGCATCCCGCTTCACGCCAGTCAAAACCGGCTTTGATAAGAATGTCGGCAATGCCTTCTTCTTCGGCCATCTGTTTAACGAGGCCTGAACCCGGAACGACCATCGCATAGACACCATTGGCGACCTTTTTGTCTTTTACCACTTTGGCAACCTCGCGCAGGTCTTCAATGCGCGCGTTGGTGCAGGAGCCGATAAAAACTTTGTCGATTTTGATGTCTGTAAGTTTTGTGCCTGCGGTGAGGCCCATGTAATCCAGCATGCGCTCGACGGACGCCTTCTTGGCGTCATCCGCGAAGTCAGAAGGGGAAGGGACACTGCCTGTAATCGGAAGAACGTCTTCCGGTGTCGTGCCCCATGTAACCGTAGGCGCGATATCTTCCGCACGCAGATTTACTTCGCGGTCATAGACTGCACCTTCATCGCTTGCGAGCTTTGCCCAATATGCCGTTGCCTTGTCCCAGAGTTCTTCCTTCGGCGCCATCGGGCGACCTTTTATATAATTGAATGTCGTCTGATCGGGAGCCACCATACCAGCGCGCGCGCCGCCTTCGATCGACATGTTGCACATGGTCATGCGGCCTTCCATGGAGAGGGCGCGCACGGCTTCGCCTGCGTATTCGATCACATATCCTGTGCCGCCAGCGGTGCCGATTTGCCCGATGATGTAAAGGATCATATCCTTTGCCGTCACGCCGGGACCGAGTTTTCCATCCACAGTAATGCGCATGGATTTCGCCGGCTTTTGAATCAGTGTCTGTGTGGCCAGAACATGTTCGACTTCGCTTGTTCCGATACCGAAGGCGAGGGAGCCGAAAGCGCCGTGTGTGGATGTATGGCTATCGCCACATACAATCGTCATGCCGGGCAGTGTAAAACCTTGCTCAGGTCCAATAACATGCACGATGCCTTGACGTTTGTCCTTGATGTCGAACAACTGGACGCCGAATTCAGCGCAGTTTTCAGACAGCGTCTGCAATTGCAGACGGGATTCCGGATCTTCAGTGGGTTTCGATCTATCGCCGGTCGATACGTTGTGGTCCACAACCGCGAGCGTGGCCTCCGGACGGCGCACTTTGCGCTTGGCGGTGCGCAGGCCTTCAAACGCCTGCGGTGAGGTTACCTCGTGCACCAGATGGCGGTCGATGTAGATAAGGCACGTGCCATCCTCCGAGCGTTCGATCACATGATCGTCCCAGATTTTTTCAAACAACGTGCGTGGCTTGTTCATAAGCGTTTCAATCCTCTAATTACCGGTATTTATATAGTGTATCACATGAAGATGTATCAAGAACCGTCACCCAGCTTTTCTGCCGCTTGTAGCGATTATCTTGGTTAACAATAAATTTACATAAAACTATTGCACTCTTGGGAATTTTCCTATATTGTCTTTGAAATTTTCAAACAAAGGGTGTGTGCAATGTCTAAAGGTTTGGTTGTCGGTCTGGCTGGTTTGTTTACAGCGGGTGTATTGGGTCTGGCGGTCATTAGCTCGAATGATCCCAAATCCTGCTCGCTGAGCGCGGACGGCGATATTCTCCTGAACTATAAGGACGGTAAAACGACGAAAGCCGGTCCTGCTGTCCAGCTGACGGATGACGACACCAAGTGCTTTAACCACAATGGCGGTGGCACGCCGCCGGATTGGGTTGTTCCGCTTGTGCCGGTTCGTTCGGGCCCGTAATTACAAAAGAAAAGAAGGTATATCATGTCCAAGAAATTCGTAGCTATCGCAGGTGCCGTTGGTGTTGCGCTCGCTGTTGCAACCGCTCTGCAAGATGATCCATTTGAAGGCCAGACCTGTGCTGTCAGCCCCGACGGCGCTCTTGTATCGACAAAAGATGGTAAATACTTCCATCACTTGAACGCCCCCTATGCCGACACCCATCCTGAATTGGGATATTGGCAGGAAGGCAAGGCCGGTTGGGGCGGCGGTGATATCTGTGCCACCACGGATGCTGAATTCGATATGCCGCGCAAGGAATTCCCGGCAAACGGCCGCGTAGAGCCGCGCGAGCCATCTCCAGGCCTGTAATCCTTGGGATTTACGATCTTTGGAAAGGGCCTTCGGGCCCTTTTTTGTGCTCCTGCGAAACTTTTCTACAAGCATTAGAACTTTCGTAACCACTGCCGCGTTAGAATTGATGCAATGCGGAAAGGGGACTCCCATGTCCATTATTGTGGAAAATCAATTTGTTAAGGCCGATGTGGCCGTATCGGCGGGTTATCTCGCCATCGACTTTGCCGAAGACCCGTGTTTTACGCGGAGCGAAACTGTGCTTGTAGACTTGATGCAGCGCAGCATCGGCCTTATATTTCAAAACGGATACCACCATATCGGTGATCTGCCATCCGATCTTGGCAGCCCGGTCATGGAGGGATTGCGGAATGCCCGTCTTACGGGGCATGGCGCGGGCGGGCGCGAAATCGTCCTGCACGCACCGCTGAAAATCCTGCGTAACTAGGTAAGTTAGAAAGGACGTAACATGGTAAGAACAGCTGATACCTATGTAGACGCCGAAGGCAACAAAGTTGTCGAGCCCGTCTTCAATGGCTCCGGTGGCACAGCCGGTGGCATAATTGGCATCAAGAAGTAAGCCATAAAGAATATGAGACAAAAAACGCGGGACCTCGGTTCCGCG
This sequence comes from Micavibrio sp., assembly GCA_030824805.1. Taxonomy (GTDB): domain Bacteria; phylum Pseudomonadota; class Alphaproteobacteria; order Micavibrionales; family Micavibrionaceae; genus Micavibrio_A. Next base: position 1,549 of record JAPJRC010000044.1, on the reverse strand, counting down.
TTTTTGTTTCGTGTCATGCCGCCCTTGGCTGTGGTGCCAGAATGGTCTGCGATGCTGCAATACCCGCCTTGGCAAGACTGCCGAACGTGTTGATGATTTTCTGTCGTTCGTGACCCAGGTGATTTGTGAATTGCGCGAGCCATGTTTCGTCGGAACAGCCGTGGTCTTTACCATGGCCTTTTGTCTTCACGTACGAAACGTCTTCATGCAGGACTCGGTGTAATCCCGGCGCCCATCGTGGCATGTCCGGCAGTTTCAAATCCATGACCGACAGAAGGGAATGCAGCAGCGTGTTGCAATTCTGGCTGAGCAGTTGATAGGGGCGCTTTGTTTCGTTCAAGCGTTCCACCAGGGCCATCGCCATGCGCATTTTATGACCGGCTTCCTGGGCGCTTCCCTGCCATACCAGAACGGCTTCATTGTCGCTGAGATGATCGAAATGCTCGAAATCCTTGGGTTCGATGATCGCCGCCAAAGGCGTTCGTCCGTTTTCGTCCTTGGGCTGTTTTACACCATGAATATCGCATTCGATTTCACCTTGCGGATTCACAAGACGTAAAAATGTATGCGTGCTGCCAGCTATTTCCAGATTTTTGCTACAGGCATAAATGGAATAGGGAAGGTTGCCGTTGGCTGTTTTAGATTTGAGGGCGCATATGGCTTCCGGCGTTATGCCTTGCGCGGCGGCGGTGAAACTTTGCGATAGATCGATGAGGATCTTGCGAGGTTCAGAATTGCTGACGAGGAAATTCTGGAGCGCGCCCCAGTACTTTTTTAAACTTACCATCCCTGACTCTTTTTTTATTTATTAAGCTTTTTTAATAAAGTAATCGGGAATGATTAATGAACTGTTAAGATGGCGTGGCCTTGGGCGCGGTGCTGCGCGCGATATGGTCTTCTACGGCTTTCTGTGCGACGGCTTTCAACTCGTCGCGGCTGACATTGCCAAGACGGGCGGCGTCATACGTCACGGTTAGTGTTTCCGGCTTGCCGTTGGTTTTTCCGAGCGCTGTCTGTTCTATAAAATCCGCAATCCGGTTCAGCGTTGCGGGCGGCAACTGCGGGTATTTGTTTGAAAAATAACCGTTGTTGATGGTGCTGTAGGTAACGTCAATGCCGGCGGTTTCGAGGCTGCGATGCAATTCCTTGTAGTTGGGGAATGCCTTGGACGTTTTATCTTTGCAATGCTTATCCGCCACATGGGCTTCGAGGGCTTCGCGAAAGCGTTTGAGGGCGGGGCCATAAGCCGCGTCCTTGAACAATTCACTGGCGATCTTGTCGATCCGCTGAGCCATGGTCACACCCTTTGTTTTTATAAGTTTCATACAGCCAATGCTATATTCTGTCAAATAAAAGGCGTTGGCCAAACGAAAACGCGGCCCCGAAGGACCGCGTTTCCCAATCTTTCAAGCAAGTAGGGCTTATTGGCCTTCTGCAGGTGCTGCGGCAGCGGCTGCTTCGGCGGCTTTGGCATCGGCTTTCGCTTTTGCTTTTGCTTCCTGGCCTTTGCGGGCTTCGGCGGCGGCGGCTTTCTTGGCTTCCTGCTTCT
>JAPJRC010000043.1 GCA_030824805.1 Micavibrio sp. | reverse complement strand
GGCCTACACCGTGTGCCGGGTAAACCACATAGTCGCCTTTTTTGAAATTGTCGTTATCAGCTGTCGCCATGTCTTGCACCTTTTGTTTTTTGTTGTTATTAGGACAAAACTCTCGTGCTTCGGACCGGGGGTCCGTGCCGGGGTTTTATCCATTTTGGGAAAAACGATCGTTCTTATAGATAGGCCGGAATTGTGACCTGCTTAAGGCAACCTCAAAAAAAGAGGGGCTCCCCTAAGTCAGGGCAAAGTGCCGCGCATCGTTAAACCATGTCGGGTACTATACTTAAAAAAGTGTTAATTTTCAACTTTAATCGTGCGACTCGGCGGTATGCCTAGGGTTAGTCGCCCGAGCCCGGATTTGGGCTAAATAGTTCTTCCAGCTTGTTTTTCTGGTCTTTCAGCTTTTCCGCGTCGGGAAGGGCCGGTTTAATTTTTGTAATCACGGGCCATTTTCCGGAATATTCGCGGTTCAATTCCAGGAATGCTTCCGCGCGGGGGTCGATGTCCGGGACGATGGCCTCGATAGGGCATTCCGGCTCGCAAACCCCGCAATCGATACACTCATCAGGGTGAATGACGAGCATGTTTTCGCCTTCGTAGAAACAATCCACGGGGCAGACCTCGACACAGTCGGTGTACTTACAGGCAATGCAAACATCGGTCACAACGAACGTCATGCGGTTCGTATAACGGGCGGCGCGGCGGAAAACAAGAGGTTCGAAAGCCGCTTTTCCGATTTGTTAATCTTTTGTCAATAAACTGTTAAGTATGGACGGTAGAAACCGCGATTTGATGAAAGCCATTTTAAAGCGTGCGTGGGATGAGGGCCGGGAAGGCCGGGTCAAGATGATCAACGACCGCCTGAAAGCGGCGCGTGAAATTCCCGAAGATCATAAGAAGATATTGTTCGAGTTGCAGATGTTCGGCCGCGTGCTTCCCAAGAGCCCGTTCCAGATGAGCACGACCATCCATTAATTTTGTTTAGATTAAAACCAATTCGGGTTTCGCTGTATCGAGCGAAACGCGTCTGCCGATGGGCATCGCGTAAAGATCTACGTCATGGCCGAACGGCGCGTTCGTGAGGATCGGAATGTTCAGTCCCGCCGTGTGTTCGGCAATAATGTCTTCGAACGAAAAACCGAACGGTGTGCCGGTATCCAACAGGTTGGTGAATTGCCCAAGCACGAGGCCGCCAATCTTTTCAAGCAAGCCTGTGCGGCGCAGATAACAGAAGTCGCGGTCAAGGCGGCTGTATTCTTTACCGATATCTTCCAGAAACAGTATCGCATCTTTGGGGTTCGGTATTTCTTCGGACTCAACCAGATACTGGAACAACGACAAATTGCCGCCGATCAAAACGCCTTTGGCTTTGCCTTCGCGCCCCACTTTCGCGCCGTTCAGCGGTATTGCTTTTTCTTCGCCAGCCAGCAAACGCAAATTGAAATCGGCTTGCGGATTTTTCACAAGGCGTTTCAGCGTCGGGCCGTGATAAGTGACAATACCGGTCTTTGCCGTGATGGCGTTGAGAAGCGCGGTGTTGTCGGAAAAGCCCATGAAAACTTTCGGGTTCTTTTTGATCAGCTTGTAATCGATGTCATCAAGCAGGTGCAGGGCGCGGTTGCCGCCGGTAGCAAAGAACACAGCCTTGATATTTGGTTCTTTCACCAGATCGTGCAGGGCTTTTATCTTCTGTTCGTTCGTGCCGGCGGATTGGTGGAGGCGTTCGAAACTTTGCGGATGCACGAACACGCTGTAGCCACGCGCCGTGAGCGCATCAACGCCGGCCTGCAAGTCTGCAGGCTCTATGCGCGAGGATGGCGCCATAACGCCGATCGTGTCGCCTTGTTTCAAAAGAGGGGGAAGCCTGTAGCCCATGAGAATCCTTTGCCTGTCTATTGTAGCGGTCACGTTAACCAAGGCAAGGCCGAGATTTACGAAAAACTTGGAAATTCAGGACGTTTCCTATATATACCGCTGCATAAAACAAAGGCCAAAAGGCCTATATATAGAGTGTGTGTAAATGAACGATATCAATCCCCCGAAGCGGCCAAAACCCGCATTCCATGTTTCTTCCCTGCATGTCTCCGCGCAAGGCAATGACGTATCGGTACAGATGAGCTTCTACGGTATAGGCCAGTATTTTGATGCGCAAACCCTCGCGAGCCAGCAGGGATGGGAAATCGATAAGGCCAAGAGCCGCGCGGGCAGCGAGATGGTCGTGGTTGTAAAAGACAGCACCGTGGTCAAAGTTGTGGACCGCATGCACGAGATCGGCCTTTCTTCCACTGGCAACCGTTGTCAGATTCCGTCGCCAAGTGTGAAGGTCGGCTGATTATTCGGCGTCGCTTTCGCCTTTGGTTTCCTTGAACGCATCAAGCGCACGCACGCGCGCCTCGGCATGATCGACAATCGGTTTCGGATAATCTTTGCCAAGCGTCACGCCTGCCTTCTTTAAAACATCCGCTGGTGCTTCCCAGGGCTTGTGCAGGTATTTGTCCGGCATCTTGGCAAGCTCGGGTACATATTGGCGAACGTAATCGCCGTCAGGATCAAACTTCTCTCCTTGTGTAACCGGATTGAAAATGCGGAAATAAGGGGCGGCGTCCGCGCCGCATCCCGCGATCCATTGCCAGCTCGCGGCGTTGTTCGCCATGTCGGCATCCACGAGGCAATCCCAGAACCATTCTTCGCCTTGCGTCCAGTTGAGCAAAAGATGCTTCACAAGGAACGATCCGACGATCATCCGTGCGCGGTTGTGCATATAGCCTGTGATCCACATCTCGCGCATCGCGGCGTCGACGACAGGATAGCCCGTAAGCCCGCGTTGCCACGCGTCGAGATGTTTTTCGTTATACGTCCACGGGAATGCGGCAAAGCGTTCCTGCAACGGTTTTTTCGGCATCGTTGGATTGAAGTAGAGAAGCGAGTAGGAAAATTCGCGCCATCCCAGTTCCGAACAAAATGTATCGACATTAACGTTGTCGCCTTGCGTCTTTACGGCATGCCATGCCTGATTGGGTGAAATCTCACCGAAATGCAGGCGCGGAGAAAGACGCGAGGTTGCTTCCTGTGCCATGAAGTTGCGGCCTTCTTTGTAATCCTTTAGGCCGTGGCCGATGAATTTCTTCAGCGCTTTTTTCGCGCCTTCTTCCCCGATCTCCCAATATTCCAGCATGGATTTTTCCCAGCGCGGTTCGGGTTTCTGCGGGAGAAGTTTGAGTGCGTCGAGCGTTACCCCCTTGGCGGTTGCGAATTTTATATCCTTGGGCGCGGGCAAAGGCTCGCGCGGCTCGTCTTTGGAAAGGCATCCTTTGCGGTAGAAGGGCGTGAACACCTTGTACGGTGTGCCATCGCTTTTCAAAACGTCCCACGGCTCCCACAGCAGCGACCCGTTGAAGCTTTCGCACTCTATGTCGAGATCTTTGAGCGCTTCCTTGATAAGCTTGTCACGCTTGATGCGCCATGGCTCGTAGCAACGGTTCCAGTAGACGGCGGTTGCGCCTGCCTCCTGTGCCAGTGCGGGGATTTGCACGGACGCGTCACCTTTGAGAAGAACAAGATGATTGTTCAGCGATTGATTGAGAGAATGGAGTGAGTGGTGTAGCCACGCGCGCGATGCGCCGCCCATCTTCCATTCGCCCGCGTTTTCATCGTCGAGTACAAACACGGGCAAAATCTTCGCGCCCCTTTTAACGGCGGCGGAAAGGGCTGGGTTGTCGGACAGACGCAGATCCTGCCGGAACCAGACGATGGCGGTGTCTTTGGACATTCAGGGAGTATAGGCGAGCGTCTGCAGAAGAAAAGAACGGTTTTAACCGTCCTTGTTGATCTTCCCGATAATTTCTTCGATTTTCTGTTCGGCCTTGAGGTTCTCGACCTGGCAGGTTCCTGCCGCATCATGCCCGCCGCCGCCGTAGGAGAGGCATAGGTCGCCGACATGGGTTTTGGAGGTTTTGTTCAGGATCGATTTGCCGATGGCGAGAACCGTGTTCTGTTTGTTCTTGCCCCACATGACGTGCATCGAGATGTTGCATTTGGGGAAGAGGGCGTAAATCATGAAACGGTTGCCGGCCCAGATCGTGTCTTCCTTGCGCAGGTCGAGCAGAACAAGATTGTCGTGCACGCGCGCGCAGCGTTCGATCTGCTCACGGAATTTCGGCAGGTGTGAATTGTAAAGGTCTACACGTTCCTTCACGTCCGGCATGGCCAGAATGTCTTTGATGGATTTGTGATCGCGCACGGTGTCGATCAGCTTCATCATCAATTGATAGTTGGAGATGTTGAAGTCGCGGAAACGGCCCAGACCTGTACGGGCGTCCATGATAAAGCTGAGCAGTTCCCAGCCGGATGCTTCGAGGATTTCATCTTTGGAGAAGGCGGCGGAGTCGGCCTTGTCGACCGCGTCCATCATGTCATCCGACATATTGGGGAATGCATCGGCGCCGCCGAAATAATTGTACACAACGCGCGCGGCGCTCGGGGCCGTGGCATCGATGATGTGGTTTTCCGGATGACTCTTTACGCGGTGCACTTCGGACGCGTGGTGGTCGAACGCCATGTAAACGCCTTCGACATAGGGAAGGTTGGTCGTGATTACATCGTCATCGACGTCGATCAGGCCGTCCTGCATGTCTTTCGGGTGGGCAAAAGAGATGTCGTCAATGATGCCCAGCTCCTTTAGCAAAACCGCGCAGACAAGACCGTCCATATCCGAACGCGTGATAAGGCGATATTTCTTGCCGGGGTCTGGTTTAAGTTTGGGGGCGGACATTCTGGCGCTCTCCTTACAACTCTCTCAAATGATTTAGAAAAAACGGATTCGGGTACACAGGAAAGAATACCCGCAAAAGGATAATACGTGGTTAACAAAAGGGAAAGGGGAATTGACGGGCTTTGTCAGAACCCGGTCCCTGATCCGCCGCCGAAGAGCGGTGATCGTTCAGCGCCCGCGCAGTATCATGCCGAAAAACACGACCAGGGCGATTATAAACAGTCCGCCCACGCCAAGCGTGATTGTGAGCATGAATTCGCCGTCCAGCGGGCTGAACAAGAACAAGCCTCCCGCCACAATGAAAAGCAGCGAGCATAGGGCCGTAAAGATATGCACGCTGTGTTCAAGCGGTGTGTCGGGCTTTTCAAGTTCCGCCTCGAATTTTTCGCGGGCGGGATCGTCTAAGACATAGACCATTGCAGCCTCCTTATGACCGTCAGGGTCATATATCCATTATCCGCCCCGTGGCTGCTTTTACGTTAGGAAAATGAACGACGCGCCGCACCAATACTGTGCTGCTGCGCATAAAAAAGGCGCCCCGAAGAGCGCCTTTTGTAATCTGCTCGAAATCTTATGCCTCTACGGCTTCGACTTCTTTTTTCTTTTTCTTGGCATTGCCTTCGTTGCCGAGAACATAGACAGGGGCCTTGTTGTCATCGACCGTTTCCTTGGAAACGACGACCTTTTCAACGCCTTCCTTGTCAGGCACTTCGTACATCGTATCCATCAGCATGTTTTCCATGATAGAGCGGAGGCCGCGTGCGCCGGTTTTGCGGACGATGGCTTTCTTCGCGATGGCGGAGAGGGCTTCGTCGGAGAATTCCAGCTTTACGCCTTCCATGTCGAACAGGCGTTGGTATTGTTTGACCAGAGCGTTCTTCGGCTCTGTAAGGATAGAAATCAGGGCTGCTTCGTCGAGGTCTTCCAGCGTTGCGAACACCGGCAGACGGCCAACGAATTCCGGAATAAGACCGAATTTGAGAAGGTCTTCCGGCTCCAGCTTGTGCAGGAGTTCGCCCGTGCCTTTGGTGTCCGGTTCTTTGACATCCGCACCGAAGCCGATGGTCGTGCCGCGGCCCTTGTTGGCGAGGATTTTTTCGATACCCGCAAACGCACCGCCGCAGATGAAGAGAATGTTGGACGTATCGACCTGCAGGAATTCCTGCTGCGGGTGTTTGCGTCCGCCTTGCGGAGGAACGGAAGCCACCGTGCCTTCCATCAGTTTCAGCAGGGCCTGCTGAACGCCTTCGCCCGACACGTCGCGGGTGATGGAGGGGTTGTCGCCCTTACGGGAAATCTTGTCGATTTCGTCGATATAGACGATACCGCGTTGCGCGCGTTCGACGTTGTAGTCGGACGCCTGCAGCAGTTTCAGAACGATGTTTTCAACGTCTTCACCGACATAACCCGCTTCGGTGAGTGTTGTGGCATCGGCCATCGTGAACGGCACATCGATGATTTTCGCCAGCGTCTGTGCGAGCAGGGTTTTACCCGAACCCGTAGGACCGACCAGAAGAATGTTCGATTTTGCCAGTTCGACATCGGAGCCCGAGCCGTGGCCGCCGTTTTCCAGGCGTTTATAGTGGTTGTGTACGGCAACAGAGAGAACGCGTTTCGCGCGCTCCTGTCCGATGACGTAATCATCCAGCACCGCTTTGATTTCGGACGGCGTAGGGACGCCTTCGCCGGAACGGACCAACTGGGATTTGTCTTCTTCGCGGATAATATCCATGCAAAGCTCTACGCATTCATTGCAAATGAACACGTTAGGACCCGCAATGAGCTTTCTTACCTCATGCTGGCTTTTACCGCAGAACGAGCAGTACAGGGTATTCTTGCTGTCTGTCTTGTCTGTTTTACTCATGGATGACCGCCTGCCTGTTTTCCTTGTTAGGACTTTGAATCACTTATATTCAACCTAGCTATCCGATGCCGCCGCCGCAAGGGGGGAGAGGCATAAAATCATGCTTTCAATTCAATCCTTTTATATTATATCAAAGCATTGAAATGTTTAAGGCTCTCTGAATTCCATAAAATGCCGTATCTTGCGCTAGCAGAACTGATCGACAATTTTTCGCTCTTCGATGATTGGGAAGCGCGATACCAGTATCTGATCGAACTGGGCGACAAGGTGGAGCCTATGGAAGACGCTTTGAAAACCGAAGCTACCGAGGTCAAAGGCTGTGTTTCGAAAGTCTGGTTACACTATACCGAAGATAGCGCGGGCCGTTTTCATTTCCATGCCGACAGCGATGGAAAAATTACGCGCGGGCTGGTCTATGTCGTGCTGAGCGCGTACGAAGGCAAAACGGCGGAAGAAATACGCGCCGTGGATATTGAGGCGGAGTTTTCGAAGCTGGGGCTGGACCAGCATTTGTCGCCCAACCGCCGAAACGGATTCTTTGCGATGGTAGAAAAGATCAGAGGATTGGCGGGCTAGATGCTTAAAGGACTGTTCAAAGTTTTCATTATGTTAACGGTCCTTTGTGTAAGTTGTACTCTTTATAAAAGATATGTAGGCCGTGAACAATGTGGCTATGTCAACGGTGCTGATTATCTAGAACACCGCATAGGTAAAGATATCGTTAGGGTGCCGCTGAAATATTATTCTTTGTGTATAAGCGGAAGAAATGCGCCTTGGCCAAGTTATATACTTGAAGTCTCTTATCCAGATTGGGGAACCTTGCCACGGATGAATAAAGAAAACCGCGAAGATGTTTTAAAACGCCGGCTTACGATTACGGTTTCGGATAATTTGGAAAGACGTCGGGATATTTTGAATGTTGCCTATGAAAATAGGAAGAATGGGCTTGAAGGTGTTAGTGGTGTTACAAACAAAATTTATCCGGACCCTCCCAAAAAGTTGCCAAATGGCCTTTTGCATTACACTCCTAAGGCAACACGACATGTAAATAATAAAGACCTATACGTCCAGAAAGACAAAGCTGGTAATGTAATATTCATGCTAGAGTGCGGTGCTCGCGCGGTAGGCGGTGGTTATTGTTCTTCCGACCATATCTTAATTAACGATCTAGAGATTGATTATTCTTATGACATTAGTCATCTGGATGACGCCTTGGAAATAGATCAAAAGATACGGGCGCTCATTGAATCAATGATTGTCAAACCATTAGAGGCTAGCCATAACTACTGATTGTTCTGTTTGGGAACGGAAGGCGGCTTTTTGGGCTTGGGCAATTGCTTGCCTTGCTTAAGTTTTATGCTGGAAAGGATTTTGCCGAAAGACGTGTCCGCCTGTTCGTGCGCGCTGCCGACCAGTTCGGCCTGCACCGTAAACACAGAATTTGGCCCGATCCATAGCTGACCGGTGTAGATTTTTTCCTGCGATCCCGTAATGCCTGTGCCGGTGAGGGACGCGTTCTTCACCGTTTCCATCTGGGTGAATTTGATGTTGTGGCTCGTCAGGTTGCGATTGTCGATCATGCCGTACAACGCGGCTTTGAGCACCTGATCGTTATAACGTTTGTAATCTTCGGGCGTGGACGGATTGCACGTGGCGCTCACATCGACCGTGGTCTGCAGGTCATACACCATGGTGTAGCTGTGCACGTCGTAGCATTTGTCCTCAATGCATTTCTGGGCGATCGCGGGCGGTTCGGGGAAAGTAATTTCAAAATCACAGAAATCCGGCGCGAAGCGGGTCGCTTTATCGTCGGCTTCCACCTTTTTTGCTTCTTCTGCTTGTGCCTCGTCCTTTTTTTCCTCTTCGGCGTGCAGCGGAGCGGTGAGCAGAAGCAGGGGTATCAAGGCCAGAAGAAGTTTTCTCATTTTTGCGGCTTCCATGTGTTGGGGTCTGCGGTTTCTTGCGTCTGTGCGGTCATATCCTTGACCTCGTGCTTGCCGTCGCGGATCATCCAGACATAGGGGATCAGCTTTTTGCTGGCGTATTTCAACTGGTCACCCATTTTCTTGGGCGCGTGGTACATCTCCACCTTTACGTCGCGCTTGCGCAGCGTGCGTGCCGTCTCATAGGCTGTTGGGCGGTCCGCTTCATTCTCCGGCACTGTCATCATAACATGCGCGGGGCTTTTCGGGCCAATACCGAGAAGATCGGGACGCGTCTGGCGCATCACGTCGAACAAGCGAGAGAAGCCGATGGAGATGCCGACACCGGGAAGATGTTTGTTGATGTAACTTCCGGCCAGATCGTCGTACCGTCCGCCCGAGCACACAGAACCTGTGAATTCCGGCACGTCGAGAAGCTGCGTCTCGTACACGGTGCCTGTGTAGTAATCGAGACCGCGCACGATGGAAAGGTCTGCAACAACCGCACCTTCTGGAAGATGGGAAAGATTATCGAGAACAGTGCAAAGCTCTTCGATACCTTCAAGGTGTGTTGGAGTCGTAGGCCTAAATCGCAACTCTTCTAGTCTATTTTTCAATTCTGCGCTTGTTGAGACTTTTATTGTTGAAAGATCTATCAGCATTCTTGGAACAGGCCCTAGGGAGCCTGTATAGGAGAGGGCTTTTTCAAGATCCGTAAAAGTTTGGCCTGATCCAACTTTTTCAATTTTATCAAGAATGCGCAAAACCGCTGCTGGGTCTGGGATTCCCCATTCTTCAAGGAAACCTAAAAGAATTTTTCTATTCGATATCCGCAACTGCACCTTGCCGATATTCAACCCCTCCAACACCTCATACATCACGGCGGCCACTTCCGCATCGAACGAGATGGGCAGGTTGTCGACATTGATGATGTCGATATCGCATTGATAGAATTCACGCATGCGGCCCATCTGCGGGCGTTCGCCGCGCCAGACGCGTTGCATCTGGTAGCGTTTGAACGGGAACACCAGATCGTTGAAATTCATCGCGACATAGCGCGCCATGGGCACGGTCTGGTCAAAGTGTAGGGCGAGGCGGGCTTCTTTCTTGTCGTTCTCGTCCTTATGCAGGCGCTCGATGACGTAGATTTCCTTGTCCACTTCACCCTTGGCGGTGAGGACGTCTAACTCTTCCACGCTTGGTGTTTCGATGTTGCAGAAACCGTAGGATTCAAACACGCGGCGTATATGGTCGAACCATTTTTGCTCCACAAGGCGCTCTTCAGGCAGCCATTCGGGGAAGCCGGCAATCTTGTTTGGTTTATAAATGCGTTTTTCTTTGCTCATGGCATTGATTTTTAAGGGGGAAGGCCGTTTTAATCAAGGGCTTAAACCGAAGATGCAGCCAAAAAGGCAGTTCCATGTCCTCCATTTCATACCGCCCGGATATAGACGGCCTGCGCGCCGTTGCCGTACTTTCGGTTGTGCTGTTTCATACGGGCGTACCGCTTATGAGCGGCGGATATGTCGGGGTGGATATATTCTTTGTCATTTCGGGATACCTGATCACCTCGCTGATGCTCAAGGACATGAACGCGGGCAGTTTTACCATTGGCGGATTTTGGGTACGCCGCTTCCGCCGCATTTTGCCGGCTTTGTTTGTAATGGTTGCGGGAACCATGCTGGCTGGCTGGTTTCTTCTTTTGCCGGATGATTACAAAAGCCTTGGCGCTGAAGTTATGTCACAGGCGGCGTTCGGATCCAATATTCTTTTTTACAAGCAGGCAGGGTATTTCGACCAAGGCGCTTTGCTGAAACCGCTCCTGCACACATGGTCGCTCGCTGTCGAAGAGCAGTTTTATATTTTCTATCCTCTGGCATTGGTTTTTGTATGGGCTGAGTTTCGCGCAAGGCTAGGACAGTTTATTGTTCTCTCTGCCGTCGTATCCTTTGTGTTATGCGTGATTGTTCTGAACAACAATCAGAACCTGACATTCTATATGCTCCCGTTTCGCGGGTGGGAATTGCTATGCGGCGCTCTGGTTGCCTATTATGGCAGCCGATGGGATGGAAAAATATCCGGCATGCAGGCACAAGCCGCGGCGGTTTTTTGTTTTCTGTTGATGATTGTACCGGTGTTTTTCTATTCGGAGGAAACGCTCTTTCCCGGCTGGACCGCGCTACCTTCCTGTCTTGGGGCGTCGGGACTTATATTCCTGCATCGTCAGCAGCGGACGATTGTGTCTCATCTATTGTCGTTCCGTCCGATTGTATTCGTAGGGCTGATTTCATATTCGCTTTATCTCTGGCATTGGCCGGTGCTTGTTTTTATCAAATACAATCCGTTCATGGTTTTTGAAGGTATAGCGGTTGCGTTCTATGCCTTGGCCATTTCTGCATTCGCGGTTCTTTCCTATTACTTTGTCGAAAGGCCTGTGCGCAACGGCACGCTGGTTTGGCCGGATAAAAAAGTATTCATCCATGCCGGAGCTGCTATCGCATTCTTGATGATGTGTAGCGCGACAATGTATACGCTTAAAGGAATCCCCGCACGCTTGCCTGAAAATGTTGTGCGCTATGCCGAAGGTATAAACGACCAGAACCCTATGCGTTCAAAATGCGATAAAACCCCTATAGATAAAATCGAGCGCGGCGAAGTATGCCAGACAGAAGGAGGCACAACACCCGTGTTCATGTTGTGGGGTGATAGTCACGCCGATGCTATAGCGCCGGCATTTTATGAACTGTCCAAAGAGTATCACCAAAAGGGATATGTGGCTACGGCGCATGGCTGCCCGCCACTTCTTGGCTATAACTTTAAAACGGCGGAACACGGTGCTTTTTGTTATGCGTCTAACAAGGCTGTTTACGATTTTATTCTGAGAAGCGGTATCAAAAGGCTTTATCTCGTGGCGAGTTGGGATTCATGGATGAAAATCACCGACGAACATCCGGAGGAGTTCGAATGGACGGATGTAAAAAGCGAGGGGTCGTATGAAAGGCCTTTGTTTAATGCGCTGCACGAGATGGTTTTTTCGTTAAAGAAGAAGGACATTACCGTTTATCTTTTAAAAGATGTTCCTTGGGTCAGTTTTGATCCGCCAAGAACGTTGGCCTTCAATGCGCTTTACAATCAGGGAAGAGAGCTTTCGCTGACTAGCCGCAAAGATTATGAGGACAATATCGCCACTCACATTGACCAGTATCTGGCAAAAGACAAGGACTTGCATGTCATTGACGCGGTGGATGCGATTTGCCCCGATGACAAATGCCTAGTCGAAAAAGACGGGTACAGCCTGTATTACAATCAGGGGCATCTGTCTGCGCGCGGCGCCGTCATGATGAAAGATATTTTCAGGCCGTCGTTCGAAGGTAAGCGCTAAGCTTAAGCGCGTTTGCGGTCGTTGAGTTGGAACAGGCCTTCGATCCGGCTGACAAGCGCAGAGGCCAGTTCGTCGGCATCCGTGATCGTCATGGCGCGGCTGTAATAACGGCCCACGTCATGGCCGATGCCGATGGCGGTGAGTTCAACCTGACCCAGACCTTCGATCCATTGAATGACGGTGTGCAGGTCGCGCTCCAGAATGTTCGAAGGATTTACCGACAATGTTGAATCGTCAACAGGCGCGCCGTCGGAAATCACGACCATGATCTTGCGCTGTTCCGGCCTGCGCGCGATGCGGTTGTGCGCCCAGACGAGCGCTTCGCCGTCTATGTTTTCCTTCAGAATGCCTTCTTTTAGCATAAGGCCGAAATTCTTGTGCGCGCGGCGCAGGGGGGCGTCGGCGTTTTTATAGACAATGTGGCGCAAATCATTCAGCCGCCCCGGATGCTGCTGGCGTCCGCGCTCGATCCAGAGGTCGCGGCTCTTGCCGCCTTTCCACGCACGCGTGGTGAAGCCGAGGATTTCAACTTTTACACCGCAACGCTCCAGCGTCTTGGCAAGAATGTCCGTGCACATCGCGGCAATCGCGATAGGGCGGCCGCGCATGGAGCCGGAATTGTCGATCAACAGCGTTACGATTGTGTCACGGAAATCGGTCTGCTTCTCTTTCTTGAAAGTCAGCGACATGGTCGGGTTGGCGATCATGCGTGAAAGCTTCGATGCATCGATATAGCCTTCTTCCTGATCGAACAGCCATGAACGCTGCTGTTTCGCCATCAGCTTGCGCTGCAATCGGTTTGCGAGCTTGGAGATCAAACCCTGCATCGGTGACATTTGCTGGTCCAGCAGGCGGCGCAGGCGCGAGAGCTCACCCGGGTCTGCGAGATCTTCCGCGTTCACGATTTCATCAAACTGCGTTGTGTAGATGACGTATTTCTCACCATGCGGGTCAACCGCGCCGCTGTTGCGACGGGATTTTAATTCGGCAGGTGTTTCACCTTCGGTGGGCTCGCCGATTTCCTGATCGCCCATTTCGCCAATCTCGGTTTCATCGGCAGACTCCTGAATATCGGAATCATCGGCCATATCCTGTTGCTGGTCGCCGGATTTCTGTTCATCCTGATTGGCATCGGGATTCTCTGTGTTGTCCTGATCATCGTCGGATGCGTCTTCGTTCTTACCGTCATCGCTTTCATCTTCGCCGCTGCCATCATGGGATTCCATGTTGAGGCGGTTCAAAATGTCGCGCGATGCCTTCGCATAGGCTTTCTGGTCGTTCAGCAGAGGGATGAGTTTTTCAAGACCATTCCCGCCAAGCTTGTCAGACACATATGGTTTCCAAAGGTCGATCAACACTTGCGCGTTCTTGGGCAGTTTTTCGCCCGTCAATGTCATGCGGGCAAGCGCGTGCAGCGCATCCGCCATGTTTGAATCTTCGCGCCCTGATAGTTTTTCGTAGCCGAGACGGCGAAATTTTTCGCCCAGCACCTTGCCCAGATTTTGTTTTACGCCTTCCATCTGGTTCATGCCGACGGCTTCGTAGCGTGCCTGCTCCATAGCTTCGAACATGGCGGCGGCCGTGAGATCGCGCGGCGCATTGTTCAGGTGAAGTTTTCTGTCATGGTGTTTGAGGCGCAACGCCTTCGCATCCGACGTACCGCGCAAGACAGCGAGGGCTGTCTTGTCCATGTGCGTGGGCGGCAACGGGAGGCGTGTGTTCTCGGCATTCGGCGCGGTCTGGTATTCCGGCGTCTCCGCGGCAGAGAACGTCACCCCCATATGCTTCTTTTCCGACATGGCGCGAAGCGTCGCTGCCGTGGCGTTCTTGAAGTCTTCCGTGCTGTTGTCTTTTTGCGTTGCCATATAAAATATATTTGCAAGAACCTAAAATACTTGAATAGTTATATATCATTAAAATTATAATACGAGAGTTTCATGGATTTTATTCGCGCGGAAAAGCTGGCCGAGTTGGTTCGGTCGGGACGTTTTAAAGCAGTTCCAACAATTAGCGTTCTGGAGATATATGGCGGCATGGGCAATCCGCCGGAAGTCTTGCTCGGTGAAAACCGCGGAGAGCGTGAGCCCAGCCCGGAAATCGGTGTATGTTGGACAAATGATCTTAAATGCGTGCTGGAGATCGCGGTGTCCGAAGGCGATACCGACAAAATAAATCCCAATCTGTCCATTCTGCGTAAGGCATTTGATACAATGAATGGTCTGCGCGAAACCCGCGAAGAGGGGCTCGCCCGCATAGAGGCTTTCGAGCGCTCGAAAATTCTTCCTTTTACGCCCTTGCCACGCTGAATATTCAGCGAATGCTATTTCTTCAGGAGTTCAACGCCGAAGCAGCGCTGATAATATTCCGCCAGCGTCGGCCACTCCGTTTCATCGCATTTGTTCATGAAGGCAAAGCGGAAAGACAGATCGCGGTCACCGAAGATCGTGTAATTTTCCAGCCAGCTTAGAACCGTACGCGGGGACATAACCGTCGAGAGATCACCGTTGATAAAGCCCGCGCGCGTCAGGTCGGCCATGCGCACCATGGCGGAGACGATTTCCTTGCCTTGCGCCGTGTTCATGTTGGGCACTTTGCGGAGCATGATTTCGGTCTCGACATCGTGTTCGAGATAATTCAATTGAGCGACGATGTTCCAGCGGTCCATCTGTGCCTGGTTGATCTGCTGCGTGCCGTGATAAAGCCCCGTCGTGTCGCCGAGGCCGACCGTGTTGGCCGTTGCGAACAAACGAAAGGCAGGATGGGGACGGATAACCTTGTTCTGGTCGAGCAGAGTCAAGCGGCCTTCGGCCTCAAGAACGCGTTGGATAACGAACATAACATCCGGACGCCCGGCGTCGTATTCATCGAACACCAACGCCACTGGGTTCTGAATGGCCCATGGCAGAAGACCTTCTACATATTCCGTGATCTGTTTGCCTTCTTTCAGAACAATCATGTCCTTGCCGAGAAGATCGATACGTGAGACGTGGGAGTCGAGGTTGATACGAACGCATGGCCATTTCAGGCGTGCGGCAACTTGCTCAATGTGCGTCGATTTACCCGTGCCGTGATAACCCTGCACCATGACGCGGCGGTTGTGTTCGAAGCCTGCGAGAATGGCCATCGTCGTTTGCGGATCGAAATGATAGGTTTTGTCTGCTTCGGGCACGTTCTGACTGTCATCGGCGAAACCGGAAACCTGCCAGTCGATATCGATGCCGAATGTTTTGCGCACATCGTATTTCGTGTCGGGAATGGATGTGTATTTGCCTTCCTTGCTCACCACTTTCGTGATGTCGAAGGATGCTTTCATCGGTTCTTTGTCTTTTTGCAGGTTTTCGGCCATGGGTATCTTTCTACTTCAGGCCGACAGATTAGAAGGTTCAGGCTGCTTTTACAAGGTCCGGCAAAGCTGTTTTGAGGTTGCGCAGGACCCGGTCCGGCACCGGCGTGGCAGGCTCGGAAGGCTTGAAATCCTCGCCGGTAACGCGGCGGTACAAATCCTTATATTTGGCGCTGAACATTTCGCGGTCGGCATCGGTGATATCGGGCAGGGGGCTTTGGTATGCGTCTTCCATCCGTTCAACCAGCCATTTGCGGACGAACTCCTTGTCGAGGCCTTCCGGTTCCTGTCCTGCGGCAAAACGATCGGCATAGCTGGCGGCGATCCAATAGCGGGAAGAATCCGGCGTGTGGATTTCATCGGCGATATGCAGAACGCCGTTTTCATCCGTGCCGAATTCGTACTTGGTGTCGACCAGTATCAGCCCTTGTTTGGCGGCCAGTTCACGGCCACGCGCGAAGAGGGCAAGCGCGGCATGTTCGGTCTGCTCCCACAAATCCTTGGCGACCAGGCCGGAAGTAACAATCTCGGCGGCGGAAATCGGATCATCCGATTTGCCTTTGGTGGTCGGCGTGATGATGGTTTTTTCAAGTTTGCAGTTTTTTACCATGCCTTCGGGGAAGCGGTGGCCGTACATTTCGCGCTCGCCGTTCTTATACTTGGTCCAGATCGATGTGCCTGTGGTGCCTGTCATGTAATCGCGCACGACGACTTCGACGGGAAGCATGTTCAGCTTCTTCACAATCATTACATTGGGATCGGGATATGAGATTATATGGTTCGGCACGATGTCGCCCGTACGATCGAACCAGAACTGCGCGATGCCGTTGAGAATGGCGCCTTTGTGCGGGACAGGTGTGATGGCGCGGTCAAACGCGCTCAACCGGTCGGATGTTACGAACACCATGCGGCCATCGCCGAGATCGTATGTATCGCGTACTTTGCCGGGATAATGTTTGGGCAAAGGCAGGTTCGAGGCGTCTTCGAATACGTTCATCTATCGGGAGTCCAGTTTCTCAAATTTCGCGTAAGACAATTTGAGAATGGTATAGGCCATGTTGATGGATTTGAGAAGGTCTTCGGCCTTTTTGTCACCACGGTTAAGGTCGGGGTGGTACTGCTTGGCCAGCTCTTTGTATCGGGCCTTGATCCCGGCCAGCGTGATCGGCGGCTCCAGCCCCATGATGGTGAGGGCCTCGAATTCGGGCGTGTTGGGGTTGAGCGCGCTAGAATTCCGGGATTTTTCCTTCGGCGGCTCTTTTTCGGTGAAATTGTAGGTTTGCCAGGCCACACGGCGCAGGTTTTCAGCCATGGCACCTTCCACGTCATAACGCCATGTCGGCCGGTCGCCATAGAGCGAATTGATAATATGGTCTTCGACCTCATCCTTGTGCATGCCGGAAAAGAAGTCCCAAGCGGCGTTGTAGTCTTTCACATGGTCGAAACAGAACCAGTAATGGTCTTTGAGCGAGCGGTCCTTTGGCGCACGGTGTTCGCCATGTCCGGCACAGCCCGGCATGTCGCAAGTCTTTGCTGCGGAAGCCTTTTTTGCTTCGGCAAAGTCGGGGGAGTTCGGTTTCAGTCTAATTCTGGGCATTGTCTTATCATTATGAAGATTCAAAGCCTTGCTTACAAGCTTTGACATAGATCGTTCTTGATGCTTTAAAGTGGTGGCATGACAACAGGGATGCAAGAGCGGATCAGGGAAAAACTGGCACAGGCATTGCAACCCTTAGAACTCGACATAGTGAATGACAGTTCCCGCCACGCCGGCCATATGGGCGATGACGGGTCAGGCGAAAGCCATTTCCGCGTCACGGTTGTATCGAGTGTCTTTATCGGGAAAAACAGGGTTGAGCGCCAGCGTATGGTGTATGACCTTTTGGCGGAAGAGATGAAGAGTGGCATTCATGCCCTGTCTCTAAAGGCAATAACCCCGGATGAATACGATAGAGTGTAATTTATACACCTATGGGTTGCAAAGTCGTTTTGTTTATATATCATTGGGTGCAATTAAACAACCAATAAGGGGAAAACCATGTCCTATCATCAATTGCAAAGTGATAACGATCAAGGTTCTGGAAGTACGCTAGTATCTAGAAATATAACAGTATGCGGTCGCCGCACTTCGGTTCGTCTGGAACCTGAAATGTGGCGCGCGTTGAAAGAGATCGCCGCTCGTGAGAATTGCTCCATTCACGAATTGTGCTCTTTGATCTCTTTCCGCAAGAATAAGCGCACATCGCTTACGGCCGCTATCCGCGTGTTTCTGATGCTGTATTTCCGTGCCGCGACAACAGATGACGGGCATGTGCGCGCCGGTCATGGATCGTTTGATTCCATGAAACGCCGTGCCGGATGGCATGAGCGCAGCCTGACAACGGGAAACAAGCCGCAGGCACCAATAGGCATTCATGTGTCGGCTACTGCCTCTGCCGTTGCTTAAACTTTTTTAGTAATAAAAACAAAAGGGCCGCTAAAGCGGCCCTTTTTCACAGAAAGTTTTGTGTTGCTATCATAATGCCGAGTACGCTGCCTGTGAGCGTAAGTATAATATAAAGCATTGATAAAAAAACTGCGCCAACACGCCCCAATAAAGGTGATGTGGCAATTGCAACGACTCCTGGTAAGGCAATAATTAAATAATTTAACCTACCTAACCATTCAATTAACGGCAATTCCGGTTGAGCAAGTAGCAGAATGAAAACATAGAAAAGCGGCCAAAAGAAAACTGCGAAAATTCTGGCCGCTGTTTTCATTAACGGCCCATCGCGAGGAATTTTTTCGCGCGTTGTTTTTTGATTGAGTCCGGATCCCACGGCATGAGGTCTTTCAGCGCGGAGCGAATCTGCACCGCCACGCTTTCAATCGTCTCTTCTTTGTGACGGTGCGCCCCGCCGATCGGTTCGTCGATGATGCCGTCGATGAGTTTATTTTCCAGCATGTCTTGTGCCGTGAGTTTTAGAGCGGCGGCAGCTTCGGCTGCGTTCGCGGCCGAGCGCCATAGAATGGATGCGCAGCCTTCCGGCGAAATAACGGAATAGATCGAGTGTTCGAGCATATACACGCGGTCTGCCGTTGCGATGGCGATAGCACCGCCCGAGCCGCCTTCGCCGATAACGACGGAGATGATCGGCACTTTTACGTTCAGGCATGTCTCGATGGATTTCGCGATGGCTTCCGCTTGTCCGCGCTCTTCGGCGCCACGGCCAGGGTAGGCACCTGCTGTGTCGACCAGCGTGATAACAGGAATCTGGAAGTGGTCCGCCATGTTCATCAGTCGTTGCGCCTTGCGGTATCCTTCGGGGCGCGCCATGCCGAAATTGTGGCGCAGGCGGGTTTCCGTGTCGTGTCCGCGCTCATGCCCCATGATGACAACGGACTGGCCGTTGAAACGTCCGAGGCCGCCGATAAGTGCCTGGTCTTCAGCAAAGTTGCGATCGCCAGCCAGCGGTGTGAAATCGGTGATCATGCCGCCAATATAGTCGAGGAAGTGCGGGCGGTTCTGGTGACGCGCGACTTGCACTTTCTGCGCGGGCGTCAGCTTGCTGTAGGTGGCGTGCAAAAGCTTTTGGGCTTTTGATTGCATGCGTGCGACTTCGTCCGCGATGTTGATGGATGAATCGCTGCCCATGTGGCGAAGCTCGGCAATTTTGCCTTCGAGTTCGAGAACGGGTTTTTCAAATTCCAGTTGGCTCATCAGTATTTCCTAATAACGAAGTCTGAAGTCTTACCAAATCGCCTGCATACAGGCAATCACGGCTTTTCTTTTCATAATTTACAAAGGGTTACATGGATTCTGTATCAAAGAAAAAGACAGGCGGAAGATCCAGCCTGTCTTTTATAATTTGTGTATCCGTGATTAGCGGGAACCCGTTTTCTTGGCCATCGGGTGTTTTTCTTCGACCGTTTTCTTGAGGCCGCCACCAACGATGTGCGTGTAAATCTGGGTCGTCGCGATGTCGGCGTGGCCGAGCATCTTTTGAACGGAGCGCAGGTCTGCACCGCGGGACAGCAGGTGCGTTGCGAAAGCGTGACGCAGGATGTGCGGCGATACGCGCTCTTCATCGAGATCGGCAGCGCGTGCGAGATCTTTCAGAAGCTGTGCGAAACGCTGACGCGTCAGGTGGCCTGATTCCGACGTGCGGGACGGGAACACCCATTTTTCCTGCTCTGCGCGGTTTTCGGAACCGATAAATTGCTGACGGATAGCCATGTAATCTTTCAGGGCCTTTTGTGCCGGATCGGACAGCGGAACCATACGTTCGCGACCGCCTTTACCATCAACCATCAGGAATTGCGTTTCTTCGCCAACAGCGGAGAGCGGCAGGCCAACGAGTTCGGAAACGCGAAGACCGGTTGCATAGAGCATCTCGAGCAGGCAAACGAGACGAACGGAGTCTGCACCGCCCTGGTTTGCAGCTGTTTTGATCAGCGTGGAAACTTCTGCTTCGGTGAGCGTCTTCGGCAGCGTGCGGCCTTGTTT
>JAPJRC010000042.1:5493-19817 GCA_030824805.1 Micavibrio sp. | reverse complement strand
AGGCAAGCGTTTCTCGCTGCCGAATTCCCGCATCATGATTCACCAGCCAAGCGGCGGTGCGCAAGGTCAGGCCACGGATATCGAAATTCAGGCAAAAGAAATACTGCGTCTGCGTGCCAACCTGAACAACATCTATGTGAAACACACGGGCCGCAAACTGGCCGACATTGAAAAAGCCATGGAGCGCGATAACTTCATGTCCGCTGAAGAGGCCAAGAAATTCGGCCTGATCGACGAGGTCGTCGAGGAACGCGTTCCCGGCGGAGAGGCCGCCAAGAAGTAAGGACAAAGGCCCCCATTCTTAACGATTTGGGGGTTTTTGCTTTCTACAGGTGTGCCAATCGCCTGTTTTTGGCGATTTGTGAGGCTTGAAAAGTTAACCAATCAAGCCCATCTACTATGGTAGAATAGATGGTTAAATGATCGCGACAGGGGCAGCTTCGCGTCAAGAGATAAGGATAATAAATACATGCTGGGTACCCAAGCCAAGGATAAAGAAGCGTATGCGGTTCTGCCGCTTCGCGACATCGTCGTTTTCCCGCACATGATCGTGCCTTTGTTCGTTGGACGTGAAAAGTCTGTGAAGGCGCTTGAGTCTGTAATGCAGGAATCGAAAAAGATCCTTCTCGTCACACAGAAATCGCCTTCCGAGGATGATCCGACTTCGAACGATATTCACCGTATCGGTACGATTGGCACGATCCTCCAGTTGCTGAAACTTCCGGATGGCACGGTGAAGGTGCTCGTGGAAGGCATCGAGCGTGTCGAGATCACCGGTTTTACAAACCGTCCTGATTTCATCGAGGCGCATGCCGCTCCTTTGAAAGATGAGGCTGTTAAAGGTGAAGAGCTGGAGGCGCTCGCACGCGCCGTTGTCGCGCAGTTTGAGCAGTATGTGAAGCTGAACAAGAAAATTCCGCCGGAAGTCATAGTCTCTGTAAACCAGATCGAAGAGCCTTCGAAGATGGCGGATACGATTGCTTCGCATCTCTCGCTCAAGATCGAAGAGAAGCAGGAATTGCTGACACTGTCGAACTCCGCTGATCGCCTTGAAAAAATCTATGGCTTCATGGAAGGCGAGATCGGCGTTCTGCAAGTCGAGAAACGTATCCGCAACCGCGTCAAACGCCAGATGGAAAAGACGCAGCGCGAGTATTACCTGAACGAACAATTGAAAGCCATTCAGAAAGAGTTGGGCGAGGGCGAAGACGGCCTTGACGAACTCGGCGAACTTGAAAAGAAAATCAACGAAACGCGCCTGTCGAAAGATGCGCGTGAGAAGGCGAAAGGCGAGTTGAAAAAACTTCGCCAGATGTCGCCTATGTCTGCGGAAGCGACGGTCGTGCGCAACTATCTCGACTGGATCCTGTCCGTGCCATGGGACAAGCGCAGCCGTGTTAAAAAGGACATCAAGGCCGCGAAGAAAATTCTCGATGCTGATCACTACGGCCTCGAAAAGGTCAAAGAACGTATCCTTGAATATCTGGCCGTACAGCAACGTACCGGCAAGGTGAAAGGTTCTATCCTTTGCCTCGTTGGCCCTCCCGGTGTTGGTAAGACATCGCTGGCAACATCGATTGCAAAAGCCACGAACCGCAATTTCGTGCGTATGTCCCTTGGCGGCGTACGTGACGAATCCGAAGTGCGCGGTCACCGCCGCACCTATATCGGCGCGCTTCCAGGCAAGATCATCCAGGGTATGAAGAAGGCGAAGACTTCGAACCCGCTCTTCCTGCTGGACGAAATCGACAAGCTCGGTTCCGACTGGAGAGGCGATCCATCTTCCGCACTGCTCGAGGTGCTTGACCCCGAACAGAACGAGAAGTTCAACGACCACTATCTCGAGCTGGATTACGACCTGTCCGACGTGATGTTTATCTGCACGGCGAACAGCCTTCGCATGCCGCAGCCGTTGATGGACCGTATGGAAATCATCCGCCTGGGTGGTTACACCGAAGACGAGAAAATCCAGATCGTCAGACAGCACCTGGTCGACAAGCAGGTGAAGATGGCCGGTTTGAAAAAAGGCGAGTTGACCATCAGCGACCTCGCTATTCGCGACCTGATCCGTTACTACACACGCGAAGCCGGCGTCCGTTCGCTTGAGCGTGAAGTTGCGAACCTGTGCCGCAAGGCTATCAAGGAAATCCTGATGAGGGGCAAGACAAAAGTCTCTGTCACACCGGGCAACCTTGAGAAGTACGCCGGTATCCGCAAATTCCGCTTCGGTGAAGTGGATGAGCAGGATCGCATCGGTATCGTATCCGGTCTCGCTTACACGGAATTCGGCGGCGACCTGCTCTCGATCGAAGCCGTGACCATGCCGGGTAAAGACGGCAAAGTATCCACGACAGGCAACCTGAAAGACGTGATGAAGGAATCCATCACGGTTGCCGAAATGCTGATCAAATCGCGCGCTAACAAGTTCGGCATCGATTTCGAGAAGCTGAAGGAAACCAATGTCCACGTGCACGTGCCGGAAGGGGCTACGCCGAAAGACGGCCCATCTGCCGGTGCCGCCATGACCACGGCAATCATATCCGCTCTGACGGGTATCGAGGTTCGCAAAGATATCGCCATGACCGGCGAGATCAATCTGCGCGGCTATGTCACGGAGATCGGCGGCCTCAAGGAGAAGCTGTTGGCGGCCCACCGCGGCGGAATCAGAAAGGTTCTGATTCCCAAGGACAACGCCAAAGACCTGCCCGATATTCCGGACAAGGTGAAAAAAGGCCTTACAATCGTACCCGTCAACACGATTGAGGAGGTTTTGACGCACGCTTTGGTCCGGATTCCCGAGCCTTTTGAAGCGGTTAAGTCCGATGTGGACGGAATCGAGCCAAAAACGGCAGAAAATAAGGGAGAAGGCGTAATTCGCCATTGAGTTGGCCCCCGAAACGGCCTAGAACAGAGTCGTCGAAAACATAGGAAACTCTAGGGCTCCAGCCCGTTCGAGGCCTGTTTTTCGAAGTTTGTTCGGGCCGTTTTTACATGCCCGTTTCTTCAACGCAAAAGGGGATACCCAATGAATAAAGCAGAACTCATCGAATACGTAGCAAAAGAAGCCGAACTGACCAAAGCCGACGCGCAAAAAGCCGTTGAAGCTGTATTTGGCGGCATCACAGCTACGTTGCAGCAAGGCAATGAAGCCCGTTTTGTAGGCTTCGGTACGTTCAACGTATCCAGCCGCGCCGCCACCACGGGCCGTAACCCACGCACGGGCGAAACGATCAAAATCCCGGCTTCCAAACAAGCCAAATTCAAAGCCGGTAAAGAGCTGAAAGACGCTGTTAACAAGTAAGCGTCTGGCTAAAAGCCATTCAAAACCCCGCAGAAATGCGGGGTTTTTTCTTGTAAAAATGGGGTTGCAAAAGGGGGGCTGTATCTGTATCAATACCTCCACGCGAAAGCGGGCGTTTAGCTCAGTGGTAGAGCGCTTCGTTTACACCGAAGATGTCGGGAGTTCGACCCTCTCAACGCCCACCATTTCCCCCTCAGCATAAAGACTGATACGATGCAGGCATGAAATATGCCCTCATTGCTCTTTCCGCATTTCTCATTGCTTTACCCGTGTTTGCGCAGGAGCAGACAGCGCCCGAAACGGTTGTGCAGGAAAAAGGCGCTCCGCCACCGGAGGCGCGGCCATACACGGGCAATGTGACACAGCCGCCCAAAAAAGTGGGTGAGGCGCGCAAGCGCCAGCCCAAGGTCGAGATCTGGCTTCCTCCGGCGTTCCAATCATCCGAAGAAAAATGGCCCTTGTTGGTGTTTAGCCATGGCTTTGGTGGATGCGCACGCCAATCCGCATCACTGATGCAATATCTGGCAGACCAGGGCTATATCGTCGTGGCGCCGGAGCATGCGGATGCGAATTGCCGGGGACGTATGTCCGGCGCACGGGGTGTAAGGGACTGGCCGGAACGGCCTTTCCGAACGCCGGAAGTCTGGACCGACGAAACGGAAGCTGATCGCCGTGACGATGTTCTCTTTGCCGTTTCATCTATGCTGGATGACCGTCAATACAAAAACTATGTCGATACAAAGCGCATGGGACTGATCGGACATTCGCTCGGTGGCTATACAGTTTTGGGGGTGGCCGGAGCATGGCCAACATGGAAGGACAAGCGGTTTAAAGCGGTGCTGGCATTTTCACCGTATGTCGCACCATATCTAAAACGCGGCGGTTTGAAGAAGGTTTCGGTGCCAGTCATGTATCAAGGTGGTACGCTCGACAAGGATATTACACCGTCCTTGCGTGGCAAAAGCGGAGCTTACGCACAGGCAAAACCTCCGAAATACTATATCGAACTGGAAGGCGCAGACCATTTCGCGTGGACCGACCTGCAATCCAGACACCGGAAAATTATCGACAAAACGTCGCTACAATTCCTGAACCGCTACGTCAAAGGCGAGAAGATGGAAATTCTGCCCGAGGGGCAGGACAAGCCCGGAAGGCCCGTCAACAAAGTGAAAACCTTCTGGAAGGATGAAGGCCTTAAAAATTAGGCCTTCATCGAAGCGCGTGCGCTTTGCAGATCGCGGATCATGTTGATGATGTGGGCGTCGCGTGCGTTGAATTCGCTTTCGGTAAGATCGATGGTCATGATGATTACTCCTGTGTTTGAAAATTTATTTGGTCGATGGTGATACTCTGGTGCCGAAAAGCGGCGGAATTTGTCACGAAATGTGGAATCTCGCGGGCAAAGCGATGACGCTTCATGGCGAAAATGCCAGAAGCGTCTTAAAAATCATTTAAAGGCGGAACTTTTTATCCGAGGCTTACGCCTGCTGTCGCCGCTACACGGCGATCAGCAACACCTGCGAGTTCTTGCGAAACGGCTGGTGTTTCAAGCGCGGGCGTTGTCGCTGTGGCAACGTTCGTGCCTTCGGCAGCGGCACGGAAACCCGTAGTAATAATGGATCTGGAATAGGCGATAGGGCCGCCGGCATCAAGATTTGCATAGTTTAATCGCGACGCCGGTGCGCTTGAAAGGGCTTCCGCTGGAGGAAGCTGGAGCGTCTGGCCCGGGAAAACGTGGTTGGCGTTTGCGCCCTGGGTTAAATCATAATTCTTGCCGTTCGGGTGTGTTACAAGACCTGTCGCGCTTGCAATATGGCTGGCTGCGTTCTGGATGGCAGCCTGATAGGCGGCTCTGCTTTCAAAGTTACCGCGCTCGATGCCGTAATGGCTGCGTGCGATGGCCTCCAGGCTGTCGCCCCGTCTCACAGTGTAGGCAGTGTTGGCAGGCGTTGGTGTTTCGGCGGGCTGTTCCTGTACCGGTTCATTCGGTTGCGGGATAGGCATATCCGCTACGGCGATTGGTTTTGTCACCGGATCTTGCGTGATTCCAGCCGCGGGCGCCTGTCCCAGCGCGCCGAGTTGATCACGCGTGAAACTTTCATCATAGGCCGGCGTATTGGCGGAGGCTGTGACTTCAACAGTAGGCAACACAATTGCGGCTTCGCTCGCGGGCGCGGTCATGGCGACATCACCCATAGGCGTTGTAACGGCAATGACAGGTTCCGATTCCGCAGGCGTTGGTGTTTCGACGGCCGGTGTCGTAGGTCTTTCAGACAATGTGGAAACTTCGCTCGCAGGCGCGGTCATGGCGACATCGCCCATAGGTGTTGTAATCGCGACTACCGGTTCTGAGGCTGTAACTGCAGGTGTTTCCACGGCAGGTGTTCTCGGTTCTTCACGCAATGTGGCGGCATACGCAGCCAAGCCAGGAATTTCTACCGTTGCGCCTTCGGTCGCGGCAAACGCAGCATCTATACGTGATGTTATCGGATCAGCCTGTACTGTTTGCGTCGTCTGCGCAGGCTGCGGGTAGGATTGTTCGATGACAAAATAAAAGTCATTGGCAAGCCCTTGCATATCCGTGCTGTAACCGGGGCTTGTGTCGAGTGTTTCAACAGAAGCGCGGTGTGTTTCACGCGCACGGTCGATAAGCTGTGTGCGTTCCGTGCCGTTGATATTTTGCATGTCGGCGTATTGCTCCATATAAGAGACATAACGCTCGTCGGCTTGAATATAGGTGAGTTGTTCGCGGTTGAAGTCATAGCCGCCCTCGGGGCCAACCTGAGCCTGTATATTGGAATAAGCATTCCAAAAATACTGCGCCATCTGCTGGGTTCGGGTTGTATCAGCCATGTTTTCTCACCTTCGCCAAATCCTAGGGTAATTATATGAAAAAGCCCTTAACGGATGCAAATTTGAGGGAAAAGCAGGGGTTTGCTGCGTTGTGCCTAGGCATACGGGGGCGGAATTTGGTACAAAATCCTTAATTTCATACATAGCAGGGGAGATATCATGCTGATCGGCGTACCCAAGGAAATCAAGGCGCAGGAACACCGTGTGGGGCTGGTGCCGGCCAGTGTGCGGGAATTCGTATCGCACGGGCACAAGGTTATCGTTGAAAGCGGAGCGGGAGCGGGAATCAACTTCACCGATGCTGATTACGAAGAGATGGGCGCGGAAATTTCGCAAAGCGCAGCCGATATCTTTAAACGCGCCGATATGATTATCAAGGTAAAGGAACCGCAACCGCAGGAGTGCAAGATGCTCCGCGAAGGCCAGATTCTTTTCACGTACCTTCATCTTGCGGCAGATCCGGAACAGGCAAAAGCCCTGATGGATTCGAAATCGGTTGCCATCGCATATGAAACCGTCACCGGCCCCGGTGGTCGCGGTTTGCCGTTGCTCGCACCGATGAGCGAGATTGCAGGACGACTGTCGATACAGGTTGGAGGCGCGTATCTATTGAAACATCTGGGCGGCCGTGGCCGTTTGATCGGAGGTTCGCCGGGTGTTGAGCCAGCGAAGGTTGTCGTGCTCGGCGGCGGTGTTTCCGGATATCATGCGGCAGAGATGGCCTGTGGTATGCAGGCAAATGTTGTTGTCCTCGAACAGAATCACGATCGCATCCGTGATCTCGATCGTCATTTCGGCAATCGTGCGCGTGTCATTCAGTCCAGCAAGGCTTCTATCGAACGTTATGTTCTTGGCGCAGATCTTGTGATTGGTGCTGTTCTTATTCCGGGAGCAAGCGCGCCGAAACTGGTGACGAAAGAAATGGTGAAGGCGATGCGTCCGGGTTCTGTTCTGGTCGATATTGCAATTGATCAGGGCGGATGTTTCGAAACCAGCCATGCCACCACGCATTCCAATCCGGTCTATTCCGTGGACGATGTGATTCATTATTGTGTGGCCAATATGCCGGGTGCCGTGCCTATGACATCGGCGCAAGCTTTGAACAACGCTGTTATGCCCTATGCGCTGGCGATCGCCAACAAGGGCTGGAAAAAAGCTTTGTCCGATGATGCCAATCTCCGCAATGGCCTGAATGTCTGCGGAGGCAAAATCACCCATGCGGGTGTGGCGGAATCCCTGAATTTACCGCTTTCCGAGGCTATGCAGGCGCTGGCCGCTTAAAATGGTAAAAAAGCCCCCCAAAACCATTTGACAACGGGGGGCGGTCAGGGCTATTTAACCCCCACGCTTTGTCGAGCGGGTGTAGTTCAGTTGGTTAGAACGCTTCCCTGTCACGGAAGAGGTCGCGGGTTCGAGTCCCGTCACTCGCGCCATTTACAAAATGGCCCTATTATTAAAGGCACTTAGCAGATAAAATGATCCCCTGTTTCACAGGGGATTTTTTTATGCCGATTTCCAAGGACTGGTGGCGGGGCGCCGCGATTTATCAAATCTATCCACGCAGCTTTTACGACACCAACGGAGACGGGGTGGGTGACCTGAAAGGCATCGCGGAAAAGCTGGAATACGTCGCTTCGCTGCGGTTCGATGGGATCTGGATTTCGCCGTTCATGAAATCGCCGATGGCAGATTTCGGATACGATGTTTCGGATTATAAAGATGTCGATCCGATGTTCGGCACGATGGCGGATTTCAAAGCGCTGTTGGAAAAGGCGCATGATCTGGGTTTGAAAATACTCGTCGATATGATTTTCAGCCACACATCCGAAAAGCACGCCTGGTTTCGGGAAAGCCATCAAAGCCGCGACAATCCAAAAGCGGATTGGTATGTCTGGGCCGACCCGAAAGCCGATGGCGGTCCGCCCAACAACTGGGTGTCTGTGTTCGGAGGTTCGGCGTGGCAGTATGATTCATGGCGGGGGCAGTATTACCTGCACAACTTCCTCACCAGCCAGCCGGATTTAAACTTCCACAATCCCGATGTTCAGGATGCCATTCTCGATATCGCGAAATTCTGGCTCGATCTCGGTGTCGACGGGCTGCGCCTCGACGTCATCAATTTCTGTTTCCATGACAAGCAGCTTCGTGACAATCCTGCCAAGAGCAAGGACGACAATCCGCTGGCAACGCAACTTACATTCCCCGACCCGTATTCGATGCAAAAGCACGTCTATGATAAATCGCAGCCGGAGAATCTTGCCTTCATAGCCCGTTTGCGAAAACTGATGGATCAGTACCCGAACGCCATGACGTTGGGCGAGATTGGCGATGACAATCCCGTCGAACGCGCGCTGGAATATGTGGCCGAAGGGCGTCTGAACACCTGTTACGGATTCGCGCTTGTAACGGCCAAGCCGCACAGCGCCTCCGCGATCCGTTCCGCGATTGAAGAGTTCGAGGGCAAGGCGAAAGGCGGAGAATGGCCTTCCTGGGCGTTTTCAAACCACGACACGATCCGCGCGGTCAGCCGCTGGAGTGGGGAGTATGCGCAAGATGCGCGTGTGGCCAAGATGTTGATAGCGCTTTTGACCAGCCTGCGCGGTACGGCCTTCATCTATCAGGGAGAGGAGCTGGGACTGCCCGAGACCATATTGGCATTTGAAGATATTAAGGACCCGTGGGGCAAGTATCTGTATCCGAAATGGCAGGGACGGGACGGTTGCCGGACACCCATGCCTTGGGCCGCCGATGCGGCGAACACAGGGTTTTCCCAAGGCAAGCCGTGGCTGCCTATGCCGGAAAGCCATAAGGCGCTGGCCGTTGATAGGCAGTTTTCAGATGCAAATTCGACATTAGCTTTCACGGGCAAGTTTCTGAACTGGCGTAAAAATCAGGCGGCACTGGTTTTGGGCGATATTGCTTTTGAAGACACCGGTTCGGATAACATTCTGGCCTTCCGCCGCACGGGAGAAGGCAATATGTTCTGCGCGTTCAACCTGTCTGAAAAGTCCTTGCGCTTAAAAGCGTCTGAAGGACTTTCCGGCCCGTCATTGTTCGTATGGGATGGGCAAAGCGGAGCTGTGGAAGCGGGGCAGATCGTGCTGCCGCCCTATGGCTGGTTTTTTGGCTGATAAATATTTCCATATCAATTTTAAATGAGAGTCGTTTTTAACTCCGGAAATCAGCGTTAAAATCTTGAAAATGCGCCTATATGAGGCTTTACACTACAGGCGCTCAGGCGTATTTATTACGCCATGGCACCAAACGAATTCCTTCTCGAATATCTTCCCATTCTCGTCTTCATCGGCATCGCCGCCGTTGTGGCCGGTGCGGCATGTTTGCTGCCGCTGGTCGTAGCGAAGCAAAAGCCCGACCCTGAGAAACTTTCGGCGTATGAATGCGGTTTCGACGCGTTCGATGATGCGCGGCACAAATTTGACGTTCGCTTCTATCTCGTCGCGATCCTTTTCATCATCTTCGACCTTGAGGTCGCGTTCCTGTTTCCATGGGCCGTAACGCTGGGCGATATCGGCATGTTCGGTTTCTGGTCGATGATTTCCTTCCTCGGCATTCTGACGGTCGGATTTATCTATGAGTGGAAGAAGGGGGCATTGGACTGGGAATGAGCCTTCGCCAAGAGTTACTCTCCAGCTGCGCAAAAGTGGTGGTCATTCCTATGGCCGATGGTTTTAAACGGGCTGTGTGGGTAGGCGAAGAGGCTTCATCAATACTTGCCAAACATTTCTTTATGTCCGTGTGGAACGACCTGATGCAATCGAATCCAATGTTTATGAACAAATACAACCTAGAGGCCAGGATATGAGCCACGATAGAAAAGTTATTGTCGCGCCGGAAGCGCCGCTGATCACGAATGTGCCTATGCAGCCGGCATCGACGCAGGATGTGGTTCCCGCCGCGATTTCAAAGCACATCGAGGAAAAGGGCTTCCTTCTTACCAACGCCGACAAATTGTTCGACTGGGCTCGTACGGGTTCTATCTGGCCGATGACATTTGGCCTGGCCTGTTGCGCCGTGGAGATGATCCATTCATACATGAGCCGTTATGACCTAGACCGTTTCGGCATTATTCCGCGCCCTTCGCCGCGTCAGTCCGACGTGATGATTGTGGCAGGCACGTTGACCAACAAAATGGCGCCAGCGCTCCGCAAGGTTTACGACCAGATGCCGGAGCCGCGTTGGGTAATTTCGATGGGTTCCTGTGCGAATGGCGGCGGTTATTACCACTATTCCTATTCCGTTGTGCGCGGATGCGACCGCATTGTACCCGTCGATATCTACGTTCCGGGCTGCCCGCCAACGGCTGAAGCGCTCGTGTACGGTCTTCTCCAGCTTCAAAAGAAAATGCAGCGCGAAGACACGCGCATTGCGAGGTAGTTATGTCTGTCCCTGAAATCGCAGGCGAAAAGATGCTGGCGCTCGCCAATTACATCCAGGAATCGCAATCGGCAAATATCGAGAGCGCCGAGTTTCAAAAGGATGAGTTCTGTGTGGTTGTAAAGCCGGCACAGATTGTTCCTTTCCTGACATTTCTGCGCGATGATGCGCAATGCATGTTCAAGCAGCTGGTCGATGTGTGCGGCGCTGATTATCCCGAACGTCCGCAACGTTTCGATGTTGTCTACAATCTGCTTTCGGTTAAGCACAACACGCGCATACGTGTGAAAGTGCGTACCGATGAAAGCACGCCCGTTGAATCCGTCGTCAGTGTTTTTAAATCCGCAATCTGGTTCGAGCGTGAAACGTGGGATTTGTACGGCATTTATTTCAGCAACAATCCGGATTTGCGCCGCATCCTTACGGACTATGGTTTTGAAGGGCATCCGCTGCGCAAGGATTTCCCGCTGACCGGTTATGTCGAACTTCGTTACGATGAAGAACAACGCCGCGTTGTGTATGAGCCTGTGAAATTGTCACAAGACTTCCGCCGTTTCGATTTTGAATCGCCGTGGGAAGGCATGACCGACATCCAGTTGCCCGGTGATGAGAAGGGCAATATCCCGCTCGGCTGGAAGCCCGCCGAGAGAATAATCAAAGGGCAGGAGAAGAAATAATGTCCCAGCCAGCATCCAATCAAAATATGGTTGAAGTTTCCGGCGCTACGGAGATCAAGCCGTACACGATGAACTTTGGACCACAGCACCCGGCCGCACACGGCGTGCTTCGCCTTGTCCTCGAAATGGACGGCGAGGTTGTCGAGCGCGCGGACCCGCATGTCGGGTTGCTTCACCGCGGCACCGAAAAGCTGATCGAATATAAAACCTACACGCAGGCGACACCGTATTTTGACCGTCTTGATTATGTCGCCCCTATGAGTCAGGAGCACGCTTTTGCATTGGCCGTTGAGAAATTGCTTGGTATCACGGTGCCGGAACGCGGCCAGTATATCCGCGTGCTGTTCTGTGAATTAACCCGCATTCTGAACCATATCCTGAACATCACGACATTCGCATTGGACGTTGGTGCTATTACGCCTGCGCTCTGGGGATTCGAAGAACGTGAAAAAGGTATGGAGTTCTATGACCGTGTTTCCGGCGCGCGTCTGCACGCAAACTATTTCCGCCCGGGCGGTGTTGCGCTCGACATGCCCGCTGGTCTTGCCGATGATATGTGGGAATGGGCGGAGCAATTCCCGAAATTCCTGAACGACCTCGACAACCTGCTCACCGGCAACCGAATTTTTAAACAGCGTACCGTCGATATCGGTGTGGCCACTGCCGATGAGGCATTGAACTGGGGCTTTTCGGGCCCGATGCTTCGCGGTTCCGGCATTGCGTGGGATCTGCGCAAATCGCAGCCTTATGATGTTTACGCGAAAATGGATTTCGATGTTCCTGTCGGTAAGACGGGAGACTGTTACGCGCGTTACCTCGTCCGTATGGCGGAGATGACGGAATCGCTAAAGATCATGAAGCAATGTCTGAAAGAGATGCCTGATGGCCCCGTGCGTTCCAACGATTATAAAATCGCACCGCCGCCGCGCGCCGAGATGAAGCGTTCGATGGAGGCGTTGATCCACCACTTCAAGCTTTACACCGAGGGATATCACGTGCCTGCGGGTGAAACCTACACGGCTGTTGAAGCGCCGAAGGGGGAATTCGGTGTGTATCTGGTTTCGGATGGTTCGAACAAACCATACCGTTGCCACATCAAGGCGCCGGGATTTGCGCACCTTGCCGCACTCGACTTCATGAGCCGCGGGCATATGCTTGCGGACGTTGTGTCCAACATCGGTTCGATGGATATCGTCTTCGGAGAGATCGATCGATGAGAACTTTCTGGATTTTTGCTTTCATGCTCGTGTTCGCCGGTGTTGCAACGCCTGCGAACGCTGCACGCAAGAATCAAACCGAAGCCTTGTACGCGAAGCTCGACACAGCATGGCGGAGCGGCAAAGATGTCGCGGTGCGTAACCTTATCAATGGCGGTGAGGTGCATAATTTCGAACGTCGTCAGGTTCTCGCGAACTGGGCGGAAAAAAACTATACATTTTCCGTTTCGCGCAATCCGCGCATGGGGCTGATTTATGCGGAAACGCTTGCGCTCATGGGGGATGAATATGCCCGTACGCGCAAAGATGTCGACTATTACAAAACCATGATCAACGGTCTTGGCGTTTTTCTTTCCAGCCAACTGATTGCATTTGAAAACGTTGCGCGCTGCGCTGATAAAAGCGTTGGTTCATCGTACATAAGCAATTGGACACAAGGCGCGGCCTATCAAACGTATAAACAGTTTTTGGAACGGCAATCCGATGCTGATCGCAACGGTGTGTGGGCGCGTGCCAAAAATCTTTCCGATACGCGCAATCTTGAACGTAAAGACCGCGAACTTTGCGCAACGGGCGCAGACGCCATCGCGCGTGCGCAAGTTGCCGATGATTGCCAGAATGTAAAGGGCGGCGGCGAAACCTGCCATGCCGTAAACCATGTGGAATTTGTTAGCGACGAAGCATGGAATGCTTCACGTCAAAAAGTTCAGGAGGCGGTTAAGCGCCGCGTGCTAGAGGGTAAAATATAATGAAGAAGAAACGCGATTTACATGCAGAGTACCAGCCAAAGACATTCGCGTTCAAAAGCGATGCGGCTGTACAGGAAATTATAAGCCGCTATCCCCAAGGGCGTCAGATGAGCGCGATTATGCCGCTCCTAGATCTGGCGCAGCGTCAGGTAGGTGAAGAGGGTGCTACAGCAAATCCTCCTTATGGCGGATGGATCCCGCGCGCGGCCATGGATGAAATCGCCCGCATTGTGGATGAGCCGCCGATGCGCGTTTATGAAGTGGCGACGTTCTATTCCATGTACAACCTCGCGCCCGTTGGAAAATACCTGATTCAGGTCTGCACAACGACGCCATGCTGGCTTTGCGGTTCGGCAAAAATTGTCGAGGCGATGGAAAAGAATCTCGGCCTGCATTGCGGCGAGAGCACCAAAGACGGCCTGTTTACGACTATGGAAGTTGAGTGCCTTGGCGCCTGCGCGAACGCGCCGATGATCCAGGTAAACGATGATTTCTATGAAGACCTGACGCCGGAGACGATGGACAGCCTCCTGAATAATCTGAAGCAAGGCAACGTGCCTACGCCTGGCCCGCAGAATGGCCGTAACAAAGCCGAAGCTGTCGGCGGCTCCAAAACACTGAAGAGAGCGTAACCATCATGCTTGAAGACAAAGACCGTATTTTTACAAACCTGTATGGACGCGATGACGCAGGCCTTAAAGGTGCCATGGCGCGCGGTGATTGGGATAACACCAAAGACATCATTGCCAAGGGACGTGACTGGATCATCGATGAGATGAAAAAATCCGGCCTTCGCGGACGTGGCGGCGCAGGATTCCCGACGGGTATGAAATGGTCTTTTATGCCGAAAGAGCTGAAGGACAAGCCGCACTATCTGGTCGTCAATGCCGACGAGTCCGAACCAGGCACATGTAAAGACCGTGAAATCATGCGCCACGATCCGCATAAGCTGATCGAAGGCTGCCTTATCGCAGGTTTCGCGATGCAGGCGCATCACGCGTTTATTTATATCCGCGGCGAATTCTATTCCGAAGGCTCGGAAGTCGTAAAAGCCATTGAAGAAGCGCGCGCAGCCGGATTGCTCGGCAAAAACGCAGCCGGTTCCGGATGGGATTTCGATATCACATTGCAC
>JAPJRC010000042.1:0-5483 GCA_030824805.1 Micavibrio sp. | reverse complement strand
ACATTGCACCGCGGCGCCGGCGCGTATATCTGCGGCGAGGAGACGGCGCTACTGGAATCTCTCGAAGGCAAAAAAGGCCAGCCGCGAAACAAGCCTCCGTTCCCGGCAGGCGCGGGGCTGTATTCGGCGCCTACGACCATCAACAATGTGGAATCGATTGCCGTTGTGCCAACCATCCTCCGCCGTGGCGGTTCGTGGTTTGCGGGCCTTGGCAAAGATGAAAAAAATACGGGCACGAAACTCTTCTGCCTTCTTGGCCATATCGGAACCCCATGCGTGGTGGAAGAAGAAATGGGCATCCCTCTGCGCGAGCTGATTGAAAAACACGGCGGCGGCGTTCGTGGAGGCTGGGATAATCTGCTTGGTATTATTCCGGGCGGCGCATCGACGCCTGTTATTCCAAAAGCTGTGTGCGACACAGTTTTAATGGACTTTGATTCCCTGCGCGCGGTTCAATCCGGTCTGGGTACGGCCGGTGTTATCGTCATGGATAAATCGACCGATATCGTTTATGCCATCGCACGCCTCGCGCAATTCTACATGCATGAATCCTGTGGCCAGTGTACGCCGTGCCGCGAAGGCACAGGCTGGTTGTGGCGTATCATGACCCGCATGGTAAAAGGTCAGGCGACGATCGAGGAAATCGATATGCTCTATGATCTCACGAAGGAGATCGAAGGGCACACCATCTGCGCGCTTGGCGATGCTGCTGCGTGGCCAATCCAGGGGCTTATTCGTCACTTCCGTCCTGAGATGGAGCAACGCATTCTCGACTACCGCAAAATTGCGAAAGCTGCCGCGTAATGGGTTATGACGACGATGAAGACGAGGATGTTGCCGTAAAAGATTCCAACGGCAACGAATTGAAGAACGGTGATTCCGTAACGGTGATCAAAGATCTTCCTGTTAAAGGCACTTCGACCGTTATCAAGCGCGGAACGCTGATCAAAAACATTCGCCTGACGAACAATCCTGAACAGATTGAATGCAACGCCGATAAGATCAAAGGACTGGTTCTAAAAACCTGCTTCCTGAAAAAGGCTTAGTATAGGCTAAGTTTTTGATAGTAATATCAAAAATAGATTCTATTTACGTATATTAGATTCCGTATTATGAACTTGGCAGGTAAGTTCAGGGGGTAATCTATGTCTCAATTCAGTGTTTCCAAAGTTGTTCAGGCCTTTGCGCTTGTCATGGGATTAGGCGCATGCAGCACGATGCGCGAACCCGATTTTTCAAACAATCAGCATGCGCCATCTTCACAATCCAACCGGTTGGCACAGGCACCTGTAACAACTGCTCCCGTAATACCGCAAACGCAGGCACGTACTGTCGCGCCGCTTCAAACCACGACCCGCACACGAATTACGCATGATCCATCGGAAGGTCCGCTCGTCCGCCTTGATATTATCGGCGGTCTAGAAAAAACGATGCGTATGTCATTCATGAAAGCCATGAACACCGCGGAATTCAATGATTGTGCGCTATATCCGCGCAACGATGAATCCTACAAAAACAACCGTTGGATCCTGAATTGCGATCAGCCTTATTCAAACGCGGGTACGTATCTTGCCGCTTATGTATTAGAAAAACGGGGTGAGGAAAGAGCGAGCAGAACTAAGGGCCGTGTGCAGCGCATGCCCGAGTTTTCTACGAACGCATTTCAGGGCTAATCGAATTATTTTACGGCCGGTTTGAGAAGCA
Organism: Micavibrio sp.; assembly: GCA_030824805.1. GTDB lineage: Bacteria > Pseudomonadota > Alphaproteobacteria > Micavibrionales > Micavibrionaceae > Micavibrio_A. The sequence goes on along the minus strand of JAPJRC010000042.1, from coordinate 3,779 downwards.
GGCTTCCAACAACCATTCCGAACGCGCTTGCGAGGAAGCCCGCCAGTTGCGGTGGCCAGATTCCTTCGGGTGCTATTATCTCCAGCGCGATCCATGTTCCGATACCGAGGATGATCGAAGCGAGCGCGCCGTTCGTGTTCGCGCGTTTCCAGTAAAGCCCTGCAAAAAGAGGGACGATCGCACCGGCCAGCGTAACTTTGTAGGCGTTTTCCACCATTTCGAAAATCGACAATTCGCTGTTCAGGGAAATGACCAGAACGATCGCGGCAAATCCCAGAACGGACAGGCGGATGAGTTTCAGGAACGCCTTGTCGTTCATATCGGGGAAAAATCCCTTGGCGATGTTTTCGGCGAAGGTTACGGACGGTGCCAGCAACGTGCCTGAGGCTGTCGACATGATGGCCGATAAAACCGCGCCGAAAAATGCGACCTGAATCCAGAGCGGTGTGTGGTTCATGATAAGGGACGGCAGGATAACCTGACTGTCTGTTTCCAGTTGCTGCGCGACTGTTTCCGGTTCGATAAGGAATGCGGAATAGGCCAGATAAATCGGGATGAAAGCAAAGATAAGGTAAAGCACGCCGCCAGTCACTGTGCCTATGACTGCGGATTTTTCATCCTTGGCAGACATCACGCGTTGAAAAACATCCTGCTGTGGGATTGAGCCGAAGCCCATGGTAAGCCATGCAGCCGCGAAAGCGAGAATTGTGGGAAGCGTGAATTCTTCCGGGAAGAAGTTGGAGAGTTTTCCCGTTTCCGAGGCGTGGTTTATAACCGTTCCGACCCCGCCGGTTTCGCCGGATATAAAAACGGCGATGATAAACAACCCGACAACAATGATGATCATTTGCATGAAATCGGTAAGCGCAACCGACCACATGCCGCCGAATATGGTGTAGATGAGCACAATCGCAAGCCCTAACACCATGCCGTATTCATGGCTCATAGCCCCGCCGGTAAGCAGGTTGAAAACAAGGCCGAGCGCCATGATCTGCGCCGAAACCCAGCCGAGGTACGAAATGCAGATGCAGACGGAAACAAGCAATTCCACCGTGCGGCCATAGGTGCGTTTGTAAAAATCGCCTATGGTGAGCAATTTCATACGGTAGAGCGGTGCGGCGAACACAAGGCCGACGAGGATGAGGCAGAGGGACGCGCCGAACGGGTCAGATACGACACCGCCAATGCCTTCTTCGATAAAAGTTGCGGGAATGCCGAGCACGGTTTCGGATCCGAACCATGTGGCAAACACGGTTGCGATGGTGATGTAAAGGGGGAGCGATCGGCCCGCCACGACATAGTCGGTCGATGAGTTGACGCGCCGGGCGGCATAAAGGCCGATGGCAATCGAGACCAGCATATAAACGGCAACAAATCCAAGCAGCATGACTTTTCCCCTCAGTCAGTGGTCGGTTGTGTAGAGAATATTTTAGGCGCGCTTTTTCTCGGCCTTAACACCGAAATACTGGCCGGCATTTTCAAATAGTTGCAAGCCGTCAGCCTGTTCCGGAAGGGCTTTGCCTTCGCGGCGGGCGCGGTCTTTCAAGAGGGCGTAGTCATCGCGCTGCCATGTGAACATGCCGCGTTCCGGGTGCGGCATCAGGGCGAGCACGCGGCCTGTAGGGTCCGTAATTCCCGCAATATCGTTCGTCGCGCCGTTCGGGTTGTACGGGAATTCATCGAGCGCGGGCGTGCCATCGGGCTTGGTATAACGCAGCGCGATCTGCTTCATGTCCTGCAATGTTTTCAGGACGGATTTGTCCATCATGAAGCGCCCTTCACCATGCGCCACCGGAATGTGCATCTTTGTTATACCGGACAGCCAGGGTGTGTTTGCATCCTGTACGCCGACATCAACCCAGCGGCATTGATAACGTGCGGTCAGGTTGTGTGTAACGGCAACGAAACGTTCGCCGTATTTTTTGTCGATGGCGGGCGCAAGACCGAGATTGGCAACGATCTGGCAGCCGTTGCAGATGCCGAGCGTGAGTGTGTCGCGTTCGACAAACTTTTTTAGGTTTTCCCACAGCGTCAATCGCATCTTCTGGGCGAAGGCGTTGCCGGAGCCCGTGTCATCGCCGTACGAAAATCCGCCGGGGATGCAGAGGACCTGAACATCGTTCAGTTCGCCCGGATTTTCAGCAAGGTCGTTGATATGACGGATGGTCGATTGAAAGCCAGCCTGTTCGAAAGCGAAAGATGTTTCTTCTTCGCTGTTCAATCCGTAACCGGCGAGGACGAGTGATTTTGCGGCCATCTTAGAAATCCTTCAGCGGTTGTTTGTAGGCGGTTTCAAGTTCGGAGATTTTCATCTCGATGCCATCAATCGACAAAACCGGTTTGCCTGTGACCGTGCCGAGGAAGTAGGCGTCCGCACCGAACAGGAATTCGAAATCCTGCTTGTTTTTTGGATCGATGGTCACAACCACGCGGCCCGTGCTTTCCGAGAACAAATATGTATCCAAGCGCAGGTCTGACAAGAGACGAAGCTCCATACCAAGGCCTGAGGCGATACATTTTTTGGCCAAAGCTATGCCAAGACCGCCGAGCGTAACGGGCAGGGCGGAGGCGATCCAATGGTTCTTGTTCGCTTTGGAAAGCGCTTTGTAAATGGCAAGGTTTGCAGCGCCATCCGTTTCCGGCACGTTGTTTCCAAGCTTGCCGTTCAGCGCGTAATATTCCGATGCACCAAGTTCATTCTTGGTCTCGCCGATAACATACACGAGATCGCCCGCCGCTTTTGGATCAAGCGATACGGCCTGGTCGACATGTTCCGCAACGCCGATACCCGAGACAAGGAGTGTCGGCGGGATGGAAATCTTCACCGGCTTGTCATTGGCATCATAACCTTTGAAGTCGTTGAACATTGAGTCTTTGCCGGAAATAAACGGCGTCTGGTACAGAACGGCGAGATCGTAAATAGCTTCGCACGCGCGCTTTAGCTGGCCGAGACGTTCCGGCTCTTCCGAAGAGCACCAGCAAAAATTGTCGAGGATGGCGAGGTGGTCTATTGGGCATCCTGCGGCCACAGCGTTACGCACGGCGATGTCGAGCGACGCGGTTGCCATATGGTATGTGTCGATGTCGGAGTAGCGTGGAGCCAAACCTTGCGATAGCACAACGCCGCGCGGGTTGTTGAGCACTGGGCGTGACACGGTTGCTTCGGCGAACACGCGGCCTTTCCCCTGCAGCGGACCAAGCACGGCGGAGCCTTGCACGTTGTGGTCATATTGGGAGGCCACGAATTCTTTTGAGCAGATGTTGAGGCGCGAAAGCATCGCCTGCATCGTGATTGCGTAATTCTTGGGCTCAGCAAGTTCCGGCTCTTTTTCGCCGCCGCGTGTAAAGGTAATAGCAAGCGGTGTTTCCGGCACGCCGTCATGCAGGAAATCCATATCGATTTCCATTACCGTATCGCCATGCCATGTGACATGGCACTTGCCGGAGTTGGTGAATGTGCCGATAACCCAGCTTTCGCTGCCGCGCTTGGCGAGCAAAGCCTGAAGCTTTTCGATGTTCTGTGGCGGCACGGCGAGAGTCATGCGTTCCTGGGATTCCGAAATCCAGATTTCCCACGGCTGCATGCCTGGATATTTCAGCGGCACTTTTTCGAGCTCAACGTGGAAGCCGTTCGTGTCGCCGCCCATTTCGCCAACGGAAGACGAAAGGCCGCCAGCGCCGTTGTCGGTGATGGCGTTGTAAAGGCCGAGATCGCGGATTTCTTTTACGATGGCGTCCGAGAATTTTTTCTGTGTGATCGGGTCGCCAATCTGTACCGC
>JAPJRC010000041.1 GCA_030824805.1 Micavibrio sp. | reverse complement strand
CATCCGGAATCGGCGGCGATGACAGCGCTCGGTTTGCACGCGCTTCAACACCGAGGACAAGAAGCCGCCGGTATCGTCTCTTACGATGGCACTGATTTCTACGTGCACAAGGCGATGGGTCTCGTCGACGCGACTTTCTCGAAACAGAAGGTCATTGAAAAACTAAAGGGCCATGCCGCGATCGGTCATAACCGTTACTCCACAACGGGTGAGGCATCGCTCCGCAACGTCCAGCCTATTTATGCGGACCTCGCGCTCGGCGGCTTTGCGGTTGCACACAACGGCAACCTGACCAACGCAGCCGCCATTCGCGAAGACCTCGTCAACAAAGGCTCTTTGTTCCAGTCGACATCCGACACGGAAGTCATCGTTCACCTGATGGCCGTATCGAACAAACCGGGTGCGGTTGAAAAACTGATCGACGCCGTCAACGAAATCAAAGGCGCGTATTCTCTGGTGGCTGTAACCGATGACATGCTTATCGGTGTGCGCGATCCGTTTGGCATTCGTCCCCTGGTTATCGGTAAACTCGGCGGTTCCTACATCATGGCATCCGAAAGCTGTGCCCTTGATATTATTGGCGCTGAATTTGTGCGCGATGTTGAGCCGGGTGAAATGGTGATCGTTGACAAGCAAGGCATGCGCACGCTGCAGCCTTTCGCCAAAACGCAATCGCGTTTTTGCATATTCGAATATGTATACTTCGCGCGTCCGGACTCCATGATGGAAGGGCATTCCGTTTATGAAATGCGCAAGAATATCGGCGCGGTGCTTGCGAAAGAATCGCCTGTCGCCAATGCCGATGTGGTTGTGCCCGTGCCGGATTCAGGCGTGCCTTCCGCGATTGGATATTCGCAGGCATCGGGCGTACCGTTCGAACTCGGTATTATCCGCAACCACTATGTGGGCCGTACCTTTATCGAACCTACGGCGCAGATCAGAAATCTTGGCGTGAAGCTGAAACACAACGCGAATGCAAAATATCTGAAAGACAAGGTGGTTATCCTCGTCGACGATTCCATCGTTCGCGGAACGACATCGCGCAAGATTGTGGATATGGTGCGCGCGGCCGGTGCGAAAGAAGTGCATATGCGTATCTCTTCGCCGCCAACGGCGCATAGCTGCTTCTATGGCATCGATACGCCGTCTCAGGAAGAATTGATGGCACACACGCACACGGTTGAGCAGATTGCCCAGCATATCGGCGTGGATTCGCTTGCTTATATTTCCATCGATGGCCTGTATCAGGCTGTGGGCGAGACAAAGCGTAACAACGATCTTCCGCAATATTGCGATGCCTGCTTTACCGGCGAATATCCGGTGGAACTGGTGGACAAGATCGCCGGATGCACAACACCCAAGGTTAAAGCGCGTATCGGCGCGAAGATGCTGGTTTCTATCGATGACTGATCTGTCCGGTAAAACCGCCCTCGTAACGGGTGCTTCGCGCGGCATTGGCGCGTCTGTGGCCAAGGAACTGGCCAAGCGCGGCGCGCATGTCATTTTAATTGCCCGCACCATTGGCGGCCTCGAAGCCGTGGATGACGAGATCAAGGCGTTTGGCGGCAAAGCCACCCTCATGCCGCTCGACCTGTTCAAGCTAAACGATCTCGATGCGCTGGGCCCTACGCTGCACCAGCATTTCCCGAAGCTGGATATTTTCATCGGCAATGCCGCGATGCTCGGCACACTTGCACCCTTGGGACATTTGAAACCCGACGAGTTCCAGCGCGTGATGGATTTGAACGTCACGGCGAATTACCGCCTTATCCGCACGCTCGATCCGCTTTTGAAAGCGTCTGACAATGGCCGTGTTGTGTTTGTCACATCAGGCGTTACCAAGGATTTCAAAGCCTATTGGGGTGAGTATGCGGTTTCCAAAGCCGCGCTGGAAGCGTTGGCAAAGGTCTATGCGGCAGAATGCGCTAACACCAATGTGAAGGTGAATATCCTCGATCCGGGCCGCGTGCGCACGGCGATGCGCTCGCAGGCCTATCCGGGCGAGGATCCGCAAAAACGCCCGCATCCGGATGAAATTGCGCACCACTTCTTGAAACTGGTGGCGAATGACTGCTCGATGAACGGCGAAACCCTAACCGTATCCAGCGAAAAGTAACTAGGCCGCGCTCGCTATCTGGTTGCGGCGCCCATCGCCGTTTGAAGGTGGCGGGGAATCATTTCCGTCCTCCACAACCTCGACAGTGCGGGTCGGATAGGGGATGGAAATGCCGTTGGCATCCAGCTGTTCCTTGATAGCCTTTGTGATGTCGCCGTGCAGTTTCCACATGTCACTGCTCTTCGACCAGAAACGCACAATAAGATTAACGGAGAAGTCTGCGAGCGCATCCACAGTGATTTCCGGTTTCTTGCCCTCATCTTTTAGAATGCGCGGATCGTTATCAAGAATTGCGTTGATGACAGACAAAGCCTTGTCGATATCGTCGTTATAGCCGATGCCAACATTGATATCCTGCCGTCTCAGGTCGTTGCGCGAATAGTTCTTTATTTCGCTGCCCCATATTTTGCTATTGGGCGCATACAGATACACATTGTCTGCGGTTGCGAGTTCACAGCCGAAAAGCCCCAGCGTTTTGACAGATCCGCTCTCATCCCCGAATGCGATGTAATCACCGACATTGAAAGGACGCAGTATCAGAATCATCACACCGGAGGCGACGTTTGAAAGCGTGCCCTGCAATGCGAGGCCTATGGCAAGACCAGCGGCACCCATAACGGCGAGAAGCGAAGCCATGGGTATGCCGAACAGGCCTATGACGGTGATCACACTGACGGCAACGATCATATATTTGAAAAAGCCACCGAGAAAATTGCGCAGCGTTCCATCGAGATGGTGCAGATTTTCAAAACGGCGATTGACCCAGTTTCCGATAACCCATCCCGCGAACAGGATCACGAGGGCTGCCAGCAACCGCAATCCCCATGCTATGGCCAGCGCCATCAAGCCCGTTTCTCCTTCGGATAGCCCGTCAAAGAAGCCGCTGATGTTGCCTATGCCCATCACGTCCGGTGTGCTGGCTGTATCGGGTGTGTTCTGTGTCATATGCGTCGCCTTTTATCCTGGTGATAAAGAAGGTAACGCGCGGAAAAGCCGCCTGGTTCCGATTATTCAGAGAACGGGTTCTTGGATGAACGTATGAGGAGGCGCACAGGCACGCCTTTTATATCGAAATCTTCGCGCAGCGCGTTGACGATGTAACGCTTATACGTGTCCGGCAACTCGCCCGATTGCGACACCCACAGCGCGAATGTCGGCGGGCGGATGTTGATCTGCGTCATGTATTTCAGCCGGTTTGCACGGCCGGATACCAGTGGCGCTGGATTCTGGCTTTCACGCGCGGCGAGCCAGCGGTTCATCTTTGCCGTCGAGATACGTTTCGTCCATGTGTCGTATGTTTCGAAAATCGCGTCCATCAGCGTGTGCAGGCCGCGCGCGTTCAAGGCCGAAATCGTAACGACCGGAAGCTTCTTCACCTGCGCAAGGCCTGTGTCGAGACGATATTGCAGCAGATCAAGCGCGGCTTTCTTGTCTTCGACCAGATCCCATTTGTTGACCGCGATGATAAGGGCGCGGCCTTCATCGAGCACGTGGCTGGCAATTTGCTGGTCCTGTTTTTCGAACATTGTATCCGGTTCGACCAGCATAACCACAACCTGCGCAAGACGAATGGCGCGCATCGTGTCTTCAACCGAAAGTTTTTCGATTTTGTTTTGTACGCGGGCCTTTTTGCGAAGGCCTGCCGTGTCGACCAGTTTGATCTTGCGGTCTTTATATTCCCAGTCGACAGCGATGGCGTCGCGTGTGATGCCGGCCTCGGGGCCTGTCATCACGCGGTTGTCACGCAAGAGCGCGTTGACCAATGTCGATTTACCCGCATTCGGACGGCCCACGATGGCGATCTTCAATGGTTTTTCATTGATCTCTTCATCGGTGACAAGGGCCGCGAAATCGAAAGTCTCATCGCCCTCGAGATCGTCGATCCGGCCCATATCGATGTAATCGTTTTCTTCATCGGCAGTTTCCTGCTCGATCTTTGGCATGTGCGGCAGGAAGGACAGATAAATATCATGAATGCCGTGTCCGTGTGCGGCGGAAACCGGCACCGGTTCGCCAAAGCCGAGCGAATAGGCCTCGGCCATCCCGGCCATGGCGGCTTTTTCGTTCTCGCATTTGTTAACGGCCAGCACGACGGGCTTTTTTTGTTTGCGCAGCCATTGCGCGTAATGTTTGTCGAGCGGCGTCAGACCCACGCGCCCGTCGACGACAAAAAGAATGGCATCGGCGCGTGAAAGCGCTTCTTCGGTTTGTTTGCGCATGCGGCCCTGAATGCTTTCATCGAAGCTTTCTTCAAGGCCTGCCGTGTCCATAATCTTGATCTGACGGTCGTAGAAAAACGCCTCCGCCTCACGCCAGTCGCGGGTTACGCCGGGCGTGTCATCAACGATCGCGAGCTGTTTGCCCGCAATGCAGTTGAAAAGGGTCGATTTGCCCACGTTCGGGCGGCCCAATATGGCGATGGTAAACATAGGCCCTGTCTTTAAGGGTTCGGGGCGGATTTTGCCAGATATTTCTTAACGGTAGGCGGTCAGATCGCCGTCTTCGCCCAGAATATATAGGGTTTTGCCCGCCACAATCGGGGAAATACGGACGTCATCGCCGCTGTCCCATTCGCGCAGCAAGGTGCCGTTTTCGGGATTAACCTCTGCCACACGCGCATCCGAGCTGAACACAAGAAGACGGTTGCCAGCCATGATGGGACCTGTCCAGATGATAGGACCTGTCTTTTCTTTCTGGTCTTTGAAACGGGCAAGCTGGGATACCCATATGACCGTGCCGTTGTCTTTGTCGAACGCCACGATCTGGTTTTCCGAAGAAAGCGTATACAGGCGGTTGCCCGCGAGCCATGGTGTTTTCGCGCCGCTGATGTCTTTCGACCAGAGGCGGGCGCCCGAATTGATATCGATCGCTGCCATTTTACCGCCGAACGAGATAGCGTAGACGACATTGTTGTCTACAACCGGAAGACCGCGAATGTCGGAGAGCGCTGTCATGCCGCCGAGACGCAGCGTGTTGGCAAGGTTGTCCGACCAGGCAACGGAACCGTTACCAGAGCGTAGCGCGTAAATTTCACCCGACGAAAAGGCAGGGATGACGAGATCGTTTGTTGCAGCCGGTGACGCGGCGCCAATCAGGCCGGTGCTTTGGCCGAGCCCTGCGAATTCCCATTCAACTTTGCCGTCCGCCGTGTTGATGGCGAGAACACTGTTGGCGAGCGTGGTTACAAAAACACGGGGGCCTACAACCGTGGGGGCCGCACGCGAAGGGCTGGTCAGCGTGGAGCGCCATTTGATTTCACCTTTGGTGGCATCCACCGCCACCAGCTCATCATAACCCGCCGTTGCATAGACCGTTGCACCATCCACGGCGATACCGCCGCTGATGACAGGGTCTTCTTCTTCCTCATCACGGATGTCGGTACGCCAGTAGACGCTGCCGTCCTGCGTGGAAATGGCGCTGAGTTGTGCATCCGTATCAAGCGTAAAGATGCTCTGTCCGACCGTCACCGGTTGTGCGGTCAGGGGCAGACGTGAACGGCTTCCTTCACCGATGCTTCTGGACCACACTTTTTTAAGATCCGGCCCAAGCGCAAGATTGCCCATGGCATGGCTAGGCTCGCCACCCGCCTGCGGCCATGCGTCATTGGCGACCATATCGCCAGACACGAAAGAGGAAACTTTGGCGTCTTCGTCGGGGCGAAGATCTCTTTCGTAATCCAGAACGGAAATACGCTGGCCTTCAAGTGGCGGACGTTCGTCTTTATCGCCGAACCAGTTATCGGAGCAGGCTGTTATGCCTGTGCTGAGAAGAAGGGCGGAGAAAAGTAGGGCGCGTTTCATGACGAACCTATGCTGTATGATGTTGCCTTGGATTATTCTTTGGGCGCTTCGGTAGGTGTGGTTTTGGATGTCTCGTACTGGTACACGTGTTTAAGGGCGTTGGCCTTTTCCTGCAGCGAGTCTGCGGTGGAATCTGCCTCGAAACCTTTCAACAGCTCAAGAGCTTTGGCATAGTCTTTCAGGCCGTTGCCGTATAGCAGTGCTGTCTCAAGCAAGGCCTGCTGCTGGAATGCAGATTTGTCATTCTTTGCCACAGGTTCGACACGTTCAATCAGCGCTTTATAATCTGGCGCCTTATCGCCTGCGGCCAGAACGGCTGCGCGTACATAGAATATGTTGGAGATATCGCGCAGATCCTGCGGGGCGGATTTGTCCTGGGCTACGGATTCATAAAGGCCAGCCGCTTTGGCGAAGTCTTTCTTGTCTGCGTATTTTGCCGCGGCGTTCAGCAGTGCAATGCCCTTGTGTCCATCGTCCGTTTCACCGGCTGCTTTTTCCATGGCGGCAGCGATATCTTTTTCTTCGGCGGCGGCGACCAGTTTAGCCGTGCTTTCCTTGTTGCGTGCGGAATCCCATGCGTAATACGCCGTGGTGATACCTGTGGTGGCGACCATCAGAACAGCGGCCAGAACGAGAGTGGGCCCGTAATTCTTCCAGAACTGGGCGGCCTTTTCCCGTTGCAGGGCTTCATCGACTTCGCGAAAGATATCGGACATAACTTACAGGTCTCCTTAAAACGGGGCCATCATAGGAAAAACAGCAAATTACGCAAAGCCTTAATTCTGTGGTATAGTGGTTTTTATGAGTTTTCAGACCCCGACAGCCAAAATAGGCTACACGCGTTCCGAATTCGGCAGAATTTTCCAGATATACAGCCAGAATGTCTATTCCGGCCTGTTTCGCGATTTCTCGTTTTCGGAAGTGAACGGACAGTATTTTATTTCCTTCAAGGAAGAGGCTGGAAAAACGCCTCTTATCACCGTGGAAAAGCGCAGGCTAGGCCCCGAACGCCATCTTTTCATCGCCACAACACCCGGTCCCAAGGGGCAACCGGCAGAGATTGTGCGTTCCGAAAAGATCGATAATTTCGTCGAGAAGCTGAAAGCCGAGATAGATGTGCTGCGCGAAAGCCATGCCGCCCGCAAAGGCCTGAAAGTCGTTTCCTAATTTGATTGACAAATTCTGCCGCTTACCCGAATGTTTTTGCATAACGTTTGGGTGTTGATGGGTATGCTTTCGTCTGGCTTTATAAATCTTTCCTTCCGTAAATCCGCAACCGCAGTAGCGGCCCATAACGACAATGATCATCTGCGGATGGTCTTTACGGCTCAGGAAATCCAGGATCTTCACGGGCTTTCAAAGCTCTATGTCCGGCAAGGGGCTCTGATCGAGCCGATTTTCAAAAAAGGCGATGGTATAAGCTGTGTCATTTTCGACCGCCATCGCGGCCCCAAGGCCACGGTTATGGCGATTGTTAAAAATGTTCCCGAAAAGGATTTTCCCAATTACATGGTGAATTTCGGGATTGGATTCCAGCCTACGGCAACGATCAACTTCGCGGATGTCTTGCGCCTCGGCCGCCAGCATCTGGGGCGCGTCCTTTCCACGCCGGACCGCGCATTCGACCTTATTTAGCGTTGACTTGAAGGCTTTGCGTCCCCATCTTTGAAAAGCTTATTTTCAAAGGAGATTCCCGCATATGGCCAAGATCAAAGTCGACAATCCCGTGGTAGAAATCGATGGGGACGAAATGACCCGTATTATATGGTCGATGATCAAGGAAAAGCTGATCCTGCCGTATCTGGATATCGACCTGAAATATTTCGATCTGGGCATCGAAAACCGCGACAAAACGGATGATCAGGTTACGATCGACGCTGCCAACGCCATCAAGGAACACCGCGTCGGCATCAAGTGCGCGACCATTACACCGGACGAAGCGCGCGTAAAAGAATTCAACCTCAAAAAAATGTGGAAGTCCCCCAACGGCACGATCCGCAATATTCTGGACGGCACCGTGTTCCGCGAACCAATCGTTTGCAAAAACGTGCCTAAATATGTTCCGGGCTGGGAAAAGCCCATGGTGGTCGGCCGTCATGCGTTCGGCGACCAGTACAAGGCAACCGATCTGAAGATTCCTGGTGCTGGTAAGCTTACACTTGTATACGAACCCAAGGACGGCGGCGAAAAGCAAACGTTCGAAGTGTTTGATTTCAAAGGTCCGGGTGTTGCCATGGGCATGTACAATGTTGATGAGAGCATCACGGGTTTTGCGCGCTCCTGCTTCAATTACGGCCTGCAACGTGGATACCCGGTTTACATGTCGACCAAGAATACGATCCTGAAGGCCTATGACGGCAAGTTCATGGACATCTTCCAGAAAGTCTACGACGAGGAGTTCAAGGCCGAGTTCGAGAAAAACAAGCTGTGGTACGAACACCGCTTGATCGACGATATGGTGGCGTTTGCTATCAAATCGAATGGCGGTTTTGTCTGGGCCTGTAAAAATTATGACGGTGACGTCCAGTCCGACGTGGTGGCACAAGGGTATGGCTCGCTGGGCCTGATGACTTCCGTCCTTCTGACACCGGACGGCCAGACCGTCGAAGCCGAGGCCGCGCACGGTACGGTGACCCGCCATTACCGCGAACACCAGAAAGGGAAGGAGACCTCGACCAACCCGATCGCATCGATTTTCGCATGGACTCAAGGGCTTAAATACAGAGGGAAGTTTGACGGCAACACTGCTCTGGTAAAATTCGCGGAAAGCCTCGAAAAGGCTTGCGTCGATACTGTGGAATCGGGCTTTATGACCAAGGACCTTGCGCTTCTGATCGGCCCCGATCAGGCGTTCTTGACAACAGGCGCATTTATGGACAAGGTCGCGCAAAATTTGAAAGAGAAATTTGGTTGATATGATCAAAAAGCCTGCAAAATTCCTTCCCCTTCTGGCAACGGCGATGATCGCGCTTTCGGTTCCGGCCGGTGCTGCATCGACGTATGAAAAAGACTATGTCGGCAAGACCATTGTCTATCGCGCCAAGTATGAAGACACGCTGGTACACCTGGCCCGCAAACACGGTCTTGGCTTTGTCGAAATGCGAGCGGCCAACCCGACGCTGGATCCATGGATCCCCGGTGAAGGCGCACGCGTTGTTCTTCCAACACAGACCATTTTGCCGGATGCACCGCGTGAAGGCATCGTCCTCAACCTTGCGGAAATGAAACTCTATTTGTTTGAGAAGCCAGGACAGGCGCCTATCGTGTATTCGATAAGCCCGGGCCGTGAAGGTTTGAACACACCGGTGGGATCGACGACCATTCAGGGTAAAAAAGTTGGCCCGACCTGGCGTCCGACAGCCCGTATGCGTAAGGAAGATCCTGAACTGAAAGAATTCTATCCGCCCGGACCGGACAATCCTCTCGGCACGCATGCGCTTTACCTCGGCTGGCCGGAAATGCGTATCCATGGCACGAACAAGCCTTACGCTATCGGACGCCGCGCATCGTCGGGCTGTATCCGTATGTATCCTGAAAGCATCAAGGATATTTATAACCGCGTGCCAGTCGGTACGAAGGTCACATCCGTTGACCAGCCTGTGAAAGTGGGCTGGATCGACGACAAGATGTATGTCGAGGTTTCTCCCACGCAGGAACAATCGCTGCGCGTTGAAACGGACGGCCAGTTGATGAGCTATGAAATCACGACCGAGGACATGAAGCGTATTACACGCAAGGCCGGCGGTTACGCGGACAAGATCGACTGGGAAGCCGTGCGCAAAGCTGTGCGCGAACATCGCGGTTATCCGGTGCCTGTCCTTGACCGCAAAGGCGCCAAAGGCGTGCATGTTATCGATGAGATGGAAGAGCAACTTAACGCAGCCAAAGCGGATGACGACGCCGCTCTCGCCAAGAAAAAGGCCGAAGTGAAGGCCGCCGCTGCTGCCAAGGAAGCCAAGAAAGAGGCCGTTTACGGTAAATCCAAGGGTAAGGTAACAGAAGTAAAAGTGGTTACGACCACAGAGACCGTTACCCGCAGCATAAACCAGTAGCCGTAGTGAAAAAAATAAAAGCCGCCTGTGATGGGCGGCTTTTTTTATTGCAGGATTGTGTATATCACCGCGAACAGCGCGGGCGCGTAGAGCGGGCTGAAATACAGTGCATAGCGCCAGCTTTCTTTCAGAAATATCGCCCCGAAGCCGAGCAACAAACATCCAAGCCAGATATAAACGCATTTTATCGTAAGCGTATTCCCGTAGGCCTTGTCCATCAATTCCTGGGGTATCTGCCCGGTAAGGAGCAGCAGATTCATGGTAAGGGCATAAAGCGGGCCCGCAGCCAGTGCGATAGCGATAAGCCCGGTAAAACGCAGAGCAAATGTTTTCCAGTTCATACCTAAGTATCCCCTTATTCCGTCAAAAAGAAAAGGCTGTCTGTGAATGCACAGACAGCCTAAATCTTTGCCTGCAAAGGCAAGTTAATTACTTAACTTGTTTGCTTTCGAATACCGGCTCAGCGGACTGAACGGTTTCTTGTGCCGGAGCGTTACCAACCGTGCGCTCTTCAGCGTAAGGAGCTTGCGTCAGCGTTTCATCGGTGTTTGCGCCGCCCGTGGAGGAGCAAGCAGCAACGCCAACAACGGAAGCCAGAACCAGTACATTCATCAGAAGTTTCGTCATTTTATATTTCCTCATTTGCTAGAAAAATCGAGTTGACCATCTTGGAAAGTTTTCAATCTTCCCGCAACTGGTAAATCCCAGTCGTTATACAACACGAAAACCACCCTTAAAACCCCCCTTTTAAATATTTTTAAAGGTTTTCAAACCCTTTTGCTTTTTTGTCACACTATTGGCCGCTTTTCTGGACCTTGGCAAAATAGCTATCGATACCCGAGGTGATGGTGCGTGCGATTTTCTGGCGGTGCGCGGGAGAGGTAAGTTGGCTTACCTCGCTTTTATTAGACATAAACCCCATCTCGATGAGCACGGAGGGAACATCCGGTGCCTTCAACACCGCGAAACCGGCGAAGCGGTGTGGTTTTTCAAGCATCTTGATTCCGTTGCGTTGCGCTTGTTTGACCACGGTGTTTGCAAAGAATTTTGACTGGTTCATGGTATCGCGCATCGCCAGATCGATAAGTATATTGGCGACTTCCTTGTCTTCATGCGAGAGATCGACGCCCGCGATCAGGTCGGCCTGGTTTTCGCGTGCGGCGAGTTTGGCGGTTTGTGCATCCGACGCTTTATTGGAAAGCGTGTAAATGGATGCGCCGCTTACACCGGGTTTGTCGATGGAATCAGCGTGCAGGGAAATGAACAGATCCGCACCCTTTTTACGCCCGATGGCAACACGGTCCTGCAATTTTATAAACACATCATTCGAACGGGTAAGGTGGACACGGTAGCGGCCCGTGGCTTCCAGCTGCTTTTTAAGTTCCTGGGCAACGGCGAGCGTTACGTTCTTTTCCTTCGCGCCGCCAGCGCCAAGCGCCCCGGGGTCCTGTCCGCCATGTCCCGCGTCGATGACGATCATGGGCTTTGGACCTTTGTTGCTTTTGGTGGCAGGGGCAGGCGCAGCCTGATCCTCGTCACGGGGAAGGGGCTTGAAGGGGCTCGTGGCAAAGGCCTCTTTCGTCTTCGCGGGCGGTGGATTCGAGCCTATAACAGGCGGGCTTGTGTTCAGCGATCCGAACATTCTTTCCTTGGAGAAGTCGAAACCGGCGGAAACGCGCTCTATGTCGATTACGACACGGTCCGAAATGCTGGGTCCGGACGGCAGAAAAAAAGCACTTTTCAAAGTGGCAGGATTCTTCAGATCAATGACAATCCTTGAAATACCTGGCTGCAACTCTCCATTTCGGATGGCACCTGCCAAGCTTCCTGCTGGCGGCTTGGGCGCTCCGGCGCGCCAATCAAAGGCTGGCAGGTCTATTACGAGACGGGACGGGTTTTGAAGCACAAACGCGCGAAAATCGGCGCGGTTTGACAGGTCGAGGACGATGCGCGTGCCGGATCCTTCCATTCCGAAACGAAGCGAATTCACGCTCAGATCGGCGGCGTTGCTGGCGTTTGGCAGCAAAACCGTAAAAAGCAGCAAAAAGGAGAAAAAGAGGGCTGAAAAACGCGTCACAAGTTGATTCCGTAAACTTTATTCGTGGTTCAGGATACAGCGATATATCGGGTTTGCAACGGGTGATTATGGACCGTCGGATCATCGCGTTTTAAAAACCGGAATAAAAAGGCTTGGAATTTAGAACAGGTTTTCCCGGAACCTTAGATAAATATGAAATATAAATTTAGAGGCTGTAGGCCTAATCTATCCGCTGCTATAAATTATGTAATTGTTTTTATACATTGTATCTTAACCTCCTTCTGTGTAATGTCTTTCTCAAGCGACCCGTCGCGGCCATGCAGTTGTTACTAATCATTTGATTTTAAAAGGTTTCGCTGGCTGTAACGGATTACAAGATAGGTCCTCCCGCCTTGGCATTGTGCCGGCGATGAACGCGAAGAAAGGGGCCGACCAGACAATTCGGTTGGCACACCGTTACACCGCAAGACCGGGATCAGGTCTATCTTCAGTCAATTTTTATGGCGCATCGCGCCTGTCACCTTCCTTGTCGCTTGAGGGTTATTAGGGCCGCGCGCGCTTGGAGGATATTCCATGCCTAAGACCATGTTGATCGACGCAACCCATTCAGAAGAGACGCGGGTTGCCGTCGTCGATGGCAATCGTCTGGTCGAATACGACTACGAAAGCAAAGTCAGAAAACAACTCAAAGGGTCCGTCTTTCTCGCGAAAGTCACCCGTGTAGAGCCGTCGCTGCAGGCGGCCTTCGTCAATTTCGGCGGAAACCGTCACGGCTTCCTGCCGTTCTCGGAGATTCACCCCGATTACTACCGTATCCCCGTCGCAGACCGTGATGCGCTTATAGCCGCACAGCAGGCCGAGCTCGAAGAGCATGACGAGGAAATGGAGCAGCTGGACGCGGCCATCGAAGAGCGGGCTGCGCAAGCCGAAGGCGGCAACGTTACCGAACCCGAAGAGGATGAGGAAGAAGAGGAACTCGAAGCCGTTGTCGAAGTGGGCGGTGAAGACCAGCCTTTGATCGATGATGAGTCCGAAGAGGCCGAGGACGACAGCGAAGAAGTTACACCCGAGGCGTCGGAAGACGACGAGGAAGAAGAATACCAACCGCCGATGGCTATGGACGCACCGGCTGATGTCTTGCGCGGTCCAGCCCTGATGCCCGATCCGGAAGACGAAGTTTTGTCTCCTGACGATGTGCCGGAGACGGATGAAACGGACGACGAGTCGGACGAAGACGAGGAATCCTTTGCCGAAGGTGAAGAAGGCTCTGAACATCAGGCTGAGGGCGGCGACAACCGCGAAGGCCGCCGTGGTCGTGGTGGCCGCGATCGTGGTCGCGGGCGTGGTCGTGGCAGAGGCCGTGGCCGCAACGGTGGCCGTGGCCGTCATGGCGAACGCGACGACCATTCCGTTGACACGCTGGGCGGCGACGGCGTCGACAGCGACCGTCCGTTCCGCTTCAACCTGAAGCGCAATTACAAAATCCAGGAAGTTATCAAACGCGGCCAGATCATGCTGATCCAGGTCAGCAAGGAAGAGCGCGGCAACAAAGGCGCGGCCGTTACGACATATCTGTCTATGCCGGGCCGTTACTGCGTCCTGATGCCCAACTCACCGCGCGGCGGCGGCGTATCCCGTAAGATCGCCTCGTTCAAAGACCGCAAGCGCATGAAAGAAATGCTGGATGACCTGTCCGTTCCGGAAGGCATGTCCGTCATTCTGCGCACCGCCGGCGTCACGCGCACGAAAGTCGAGATCAAACGCGACCTCGATTATCTGACGCGCCTTTGGAACACAATCCGCGAGCACACGCTGAAATCCACGGCACCTGCCCTGATCTATGAAGAAGGCAACCTGATCAAGCGTGCAATCCGCGATCTTTATTCCCGCGACATCGAAGACGTTTATGTTTCGGGCGAAGAAGGCTTCAGGAACGCCCGCGAGTTCATGAAGATGCTGATGCCTTCGCACGCGAAGAAGGTACAGGAATACAAGAATACGCGCGTGCCGATGTTCCACAAATTCGGTGTGGAGAACCAGATTGCCGAAATGGGCGAGCCGACCGTTAACCTGAAATCCGGCGGTTACCTGGTTATCAACCCGACCGAAGCCTTGGTCTCGGTCGACGTTAACTCCGGCCGTGCCACGAAAGAGCGCCATATTGAAGACACGGCGCTGAAGACCAACCTCGAAGCCGCCGACGAAGTGGCAAGACAGCTTCGCCTGCGCGACCTTGGCGGTTTGATCGTTATCGACTTTATCGATATGGAAGACCGCCGCAACAACCGCAAGGTTGAGCAACGCCTTCGCGATGCGCTCTCGAACGACCGCGCACGTATCCAGGTTGGCCGCATTTCATCCTTCGGTTTGCTTGAACTTTCCCGCCAGCGTATGAATCCGTCTCTCGCGGAAGCGCAGCAGGAAGTCTGTGCGCATTGCGCGGGTACGGGACGCGTTAAAACGCTCGATTTCTCGGCCATCTCTATCATCCGTGCGCTGGAGAACGAAGGCATACGCGGCAAGGCCAATGAAATCACGCTGACGATGGCGACATCCGTTGCGCTTTATATCATGAACCATAAGCGCAAGCTTTTGAACGATATCGAACAGCGTTATGGCTTTACCGTTCTGATCGAGACGGACGATACAATGTCCACCTCGCATTACAAACTTGAAGCGGCATCCCGCGCCGTTGCGCCGAAACCTCTGGAAGGTATCCGCAGCGTGGCCATGGATGATCTGGAAGATCTGCCGGAAGAAGAAATTGAAGAAGAAGGCGGCGAACAATCTTCCGCCGAATCTTCTGAAGAGCGCGAGAACCGCGGTGAGCGTGAAGGTCGCCGCCGTCGTGGTCGTCGCGGTGGACGCAACCGCCGCGGACGTGATCGCGATCAGGGCGAGCAGAACGGTGAAGCGCGCGAATTCGGTGATACCGATGGTAACCGTATCGAAGAAACAGACGAAGACGGTGACGATTCCATCGGTAACCGTGCCGAGCGCGATCCTGAAGAAGGGCGTGACGACAATCGTGGCAACCGTGAGGGCAATGGCCGCCGTCGCGGTCGTCGCGGTGGACGCGGACGTGGCGGAGACCGCAACCGCGATCGTAACGGCAACGACAACAACCAGTTCCGCGACGATCAGGGCGAGACATTGCTGCAACCTTCCGAGGCGCCGCACACGGAAGCCCAAGTGCATGTACAGCCGCCGATCCAGGTGGTGGCAGCAAGCACCGCAGCACGCAGCGCGGCACCGGAAGCACCGCCCGCACCGCGCGAGTACGAGACTGTAAACCAGGCACCCGAAAAGAAGAAAAAGGGCTGGTGGAACAAGCTGGTTGAATAAGAATTGAAAAAGCGGTCCTTGTGGCCGCTTTTTTTATTCAGGCAATAAATAAAGGTATGGATTCGTATGATCGGACAAAGACGCCTATCGCTCGCACCATTGTTTTTAATAAGCGTTGTCGCTGGCGCCGAATCGCATGCACAAACGCATAAGCCGGAAATTATTTTTACCGTGCCGTCAAAAACAGACCCGGTATGGAAAGAGGAAAAACTACCTTCTTTGTCACTTCGACTGCCGTCAAATTCTTTGCGGGATAAAGAGCGTCTGCAGGAGCTGGAAAATAGGTTTGCAGATCAAAAGGTTGATAACCGTTTTCAGGTTACGGAAGGTGTCCATGCGGCCGTTCGCCCCAATAGGTTGCGTGTCACCATCCCTTTCGACGCACCCCGCAATTAGATAAAATTGCAGCTATTATTTAACGCGCTTTAAGGGTTTTAATTTAACATAAAAATTGAGACATATACGAAGCGATTTTTAGCCAAGTTGAAAAGTTCTCGTTCCGCCGGTGTAAGCGTCCGGTGAAACGACCCGGAAAGTGCGTATGGGGCGCTTTCCGGACCCGCCTTGGCGAACGCGCTTTGTTGACGGTTTTTTGGATTTTGGTTCCCGTCTGTCTGCTGTCTGGAAGAATATTGCCCCCGCATGTTCTCCCTTTCTTCCAGTCGACCCGGCAGTCAGGCGTTTTCGTCCCTTAGCCACCGGAAAGAACTCCGGTGGCTATTTTTTTCGTCTGTGCGCCATATGTGTTACCGTGTATAAAGATCCATCGAAATTTTTTGCGAGAAAAAATCCTCATGACCCGCACAGCTTTTCTTCTCTCCGCCCTGATTGGTTTTACGGCTTTGACCACGCCTGCGATTGCACAGGATAAAAAAGAGCCCGTCGCCGCCGAAAAACCGGCCGCGAAACCTGCGGAGAAAAAAGTCGAACTCCGGAAGAAAACCGAAAAGGTCGAAGTTCAAACGGCTAAAGGCCCGACGGGTGCTACCAAGGAATGGATCGATGCGGAGAACGCATTGATTGACCCGCTGAACAAGAAAGACAAGGAAACAATCCTTATCCTTCGCAACAAATATTCCTATATCAAAGCCACCGAGATTGTTTCGCGCGATGTGGGCAACGCCGTGAAATCCTGCGGCGATAAAAATCCCGACATGAAATCCAAAATGGATGAGCGCTACAAGCAATGGCGCTCGGCTGTTGATCCGATACTCGAAACGGCGGAAAAACAGCTGGACAAGGACATAGATGCATTGAAAATCGTCGATCCGGACGATATGCGCGATGTTTTGGAATTGCATGATGAAGCCTATGAAAACGCTGAAAAGCAAATCATCAAAACACCGGTTACAACGCCTGATGCCTGTCGCGGCACGCTCGCCAGCATGGATCGCACCGAGGACGATATGATCAGGTTGCTCCGGGAGACGCTGATTCCTGAAAGCACAATCCGCAAACGTGCAACAGAGGCCAAAAAGGCAAAGCCAGCCGCAGCCAAAAAGACGGAATCCACACAACCTGCAAAGCCAGTAGAATCCAAAGCCGCTGAATGAAAATTCTTCAGGTTATGGCGGGCAACGACCATGGCGGCGCTGAAACCGCCTTTGTCGACATGTGTATTGCCATGCGCGATGCGGGCCTGACCATCGAAGTCGCAACACGTACCAACGATGTGCGCGTTCCCCGTTTGCTGGACGCCGGATTGAAGGTTTATACGCTTCCCTTTGGTGGTCCCATTGATATTTTTACATCGTGGAAACTAGGCCGCATCATTCGTGATTTTTCACCGGTTATTGTGCAGACCTGGATGAGCCGCGCTGCGCAGAAAACACCGAACTGGAAAGATACGAAAACACCGCAACGCTATCTTGTCGTGAGCCGTGTGGGTGGGTACTACAAAGTCCGCCATTTCAAGAACACGGACTATTTCGTTACTATCACGCCCGATCTTAAACGGATACTGGCAGAGGGCGGGATAGAAGAACACCATATACGTTTCATAAACAATTTTGCCGAAACGGAAACCGTCGATACGCCGGTGCGTAAAGCGGATCTGGATACGCCAGAGGATGCTCCTGTTCTGCTGGCGCTTGGGCGCCTGCACGTCAACAAGGCTCACGATGTTTTGATTAAGGCCATAGCACAATTACCGGGCGTGTATGCGTGGATTGCTGGTGAAGGACCGGCAAGGGCTGATCTGGAAAAGCTTGCGGCCGAAATGAATGTTACGGATCGTGTAAAATTTCTCGGCTGGCGCACAGACCGTGCGGCTTTGTTGCAGGCCTGTGATATCTGTACACTTGTTTCCCGCGTAGAAGCTTTCGGCACAGTGTTTGCGCAAAGCTGGGAGCAAAAAACGCCTGTAATCGTATCCGATGCCGATGGCCCAAGGCAGTTTTGCCATGATGGAGAAGATTCTCTGGTTGTGCCGAAGAACGATGTTTCCGCACTGGTACAGGCGGCCAATCATCTTATGACGGATCCGGCCTTAAAACAAAGGCTCATAGAAAATGGATATACGCGTTACTTAAATGAGTTCACGAAAGAGGCGAGTGTAGCCGCGTATCAGGAATATTTCATTGATATCCTGCAGCGGGAAAAAATCCTCTAACGCGCGGCGTTGCGGATTTTATGGAGTTCGTGGATCATTAATCCCAGTACGATAAGTGCGCCGGCCTGATGCAACGCCGCCAGAAGAATATTCACCTGACTGAGGACCGTCGCTATGCCGAGTCCCACCTGCACAAAAATCATAGTTCCCAAAGCGATATTGCGGCGGCGGATTGCAAACCCCAAAACAAAGACAAAAGCGGCGATAGCGATCCAGCGGTGTACGAATTGAACAGCACCCGGATCGTGCAGTATCGCGAAAACGCCTGTAACCTCTGGCGGTATCCAATGCGCATCCATCATCGGCCAGGTGTTGTACAACATGCCGCCATCCAGCCCGGCCGTGAACGCGCCCCATGTGACGGTGACGAACAAAAGCGCGAACGCTGCCCATCCGTGGCGCTTCTGGCAATAGGTAGCACCCATGTCATCACGTGTATTCAAGCCGAAGGCCAGCCATAAGAGCACGCAATAAATGACGATAGCGAGCAGCAAATGCGCGGCAAGCCGGAAATGCGACACGTCGGGACGGTCAACCAGCCCGCTCATCACCATATACCAACCCATGACGCCTTGCGCGCCGCCAAGCGCGAGCGCGAAGAGCAGCTTGCCTTTATAACCTTCCGGGATTTGTTTCTTTATCCAGAACCATGCGAGGGGAAGGGCGAAGACCAGCCCGATCATGCGGCCCCACAGGCGGTGCAGCCATTCCCAGAAGAAGATCTTTTGAAAATCGGCCAGCTCCATCCAGCTGTTCTTCAGCCGGAACTCGGGCGTTTGTTTGTAAAGTCCGAACACGTGGTCCCATTCCGCTTGGGAAAGAGGTGGGACAGCACCGATCAGGGGCTTCCATTCGACCATGGAAAGGCCGGATTCCGTCAATCTGGTAATGGCTCCGATCACAGCCATCGCAAACACCATAAAAGCCGTGAAAAACAGCCAGTTTTGAACGTTTTTGTGGGGGCGTGTTGACAAATCCATGCGGGATGAGATTTATAACGCATTATGAGCGAAAACAAGCCTGAACGGCACAAGACAGACGTAATCATTATTGGCGCGGGCCCTGTCGGCCTGTTCGCCGTGTTCGAACTGGGCCTTCTCGATATGAAGGCGCATCTGGTCGATATTCTCGACAAGCCGGGCGGGCAGTGCGCCGAGCTTTACCCGGAAAAGCCAATCTATGATATTCCCGCATGGCCGGTTATCACAGGCCAAGATCTTACGGATCGTCTGCTGGAGCAGATCGCACCGTTCAATCCGACCTTCCATTTCGGCCAAATGGCCGAGAGCCTTCAAAAGCTTGAAAACGGAAACTGGGAGCTGACGACCAGCGAAGACACCATATTGGAAGCACCAGTGATCGTTATCGCTGCGGGCGGCGGGTCCTTTGTGCCGAAAAAACCTGCCCTTGCCGGTCTGGAAGACCATGAAGGCAAAAGCGTGTTTTATGCCGTGCGCAAGATGGAACAATTCCGCGGCAAGAAAGTGCTTATCGCGGGCGGCGGCGATTCCGCGCTCGACTGGGCCTTGAACTTGCACCCGATCGCGCAAGAAGTTGCGCTCATTCACCGCCGTGACGATTTCCGTGCCGCGCCGGACTCGGTAAACAAGATGCGCGAACTGGTTTCCGCCGGAAAAATGAAGCTGCATATTGCGGATCTCAAAGGCGTACACGCGGAAGAGGGCATCCTCGCTGGTCTTATCGCGCACAACAAGGATCTGGGCGAACACCTGATTCCGGCAGACACGCTGCTGGCTTTCTACGGCCTTACCATGAAGCTGGGTCCCATCGCCAATTTCGGCCTGAACCTGCACGAAAACCTGATCCCAGTGGATACGGAAAAGTTCGAAACTCAGACGCCGGGTATTTTCTCCATCGGCGATATCAACTGGTATCCCGGCAAACTCAAGCTGATCCTTTCCGGTTTCCACGAAGGTGCCCTGATGGCGCAGCAGGCGTTCCGTTATGTTTATCCGGACAAGAAGCTGCGATTCCAATACACGACCTCTTCGTCGGCGCTGCAGGAAAAACTTGGAGTAAGCGACAAAGCCGCCTAAACTGGCAAGCGCGATGGCAAAATTCGATATCATTAGGGCGGCGGGCAACGCCTACAAGAAAACCTGGGCGTCCCGGCAATATCTGCTGCGACTCGCGGCTGTTCCGCTGGCCATTAAACTGTTCTGTTTTACGCTTGCCAGTGCCTATGC
>JAPJRC010000040.1 GCA_030824805.1 Micavibrio sp. | reverse complement strand
AAGCTAAGCTTCCTGCAAAGCGCGGCAGCGTCGGTTGCGAAATCGGAAGGCCTGGGCGGCGTTGGATACTATCCGAAAGCCAGCAGCAATTTCGTGCATATCGACGTGGCCCGCCTGCGTTTCTGGTAACAGCGGCGTCCAACCGTATTTCTTTAAAAAACGGGCTTTGGCCCTTCCCAAACCGTGGTAAGATTTTAAGCTTTTTCAGGGCATACTATCCCACGCCCGCTTGTCATTACGCACACTGGAAGGTTCCCATGGCTTACACCGCCCCGATCAAAGATATGATGTTCGTCCTCGACCATGTTGTCGGTCTGGACCAGCTTCCCGAACATGAAGCGCTGGGAAAATTCGACGCCGAAAGCGTGGCCAGCATTCTGGAGCCTGCATCCGATCTTGCGGGCGGCGTGCTCGCACCGATCAACCATGAGGGCGACAAGAACGGCACGAAGCTGAAGGACGGCGTGGTGACGACGGCCGCCGGGTTCAAGGACGCGTATAAACAATATTGCGAAGGCGGATGGAATTCCGTCGTGTTCGATCCCGCGCATGGCGGGCAGGGCTTGCCGTGGCTGGTCGCGTTCGCCGTGCAGGAGATGTGGCAGGGCGCCAATATGTCGTTCGGCCTTTGCCCGCTGCTCAATCAGGGCGCGGTGGAAGCGATCGAGGCGCACGCGTCCGAAGAGCTGAAAAACGAATATCTTGAAAAGATGATTTCCGGTGAATGGACCGGCACGATGAACCTCACCGAACCGCAGGCGGGATCGGACCTTGCCGCCGTGCGCACGAAGGCGGAGCCGCAAAGCGACGGCACATACCGCATATGGGGCCAGAAGATTTTCATCACATACGGCGAGCATGATTTCACCGACAACATTATCCATCTTGTGCTGGCGCGTCTGCCCGATGCACCGGAAGGCGTGAAGGGCATTTCGCTTTTCATCGTGCCGAAATTTTTGAAAGACGGATCGCGCAACGATCTGCTGTGCACGGGCATCGAACACAAGATCGGTATCCACGCATCGCCCACATGCACCATGCAATACGGCGATGTCGCTGGCGATAGAAAAGGCGCGGTGGGGTATCTGGTCGGCACAGCCAACGAAGGCCTGAAATACATGTTCACCATGATGAACAACGCGCGCCTGTCCGTTGGACTGCAGGGCGTGGCGATTGCAGAGGCCGCATACCAGAAAGCTCTGGAATATGCGAAAGACCGTGTGCAGGGCGCGCCGCTCAACAAAAAAGGCGCGGGCGGTGTGACGATTTCGGAGCACGCCGATGTAAAGCGCATGCTGCTTTCGATGTCTTCGCAGATCGAAGCGGGACGTGCGCTCACCTATGAGGCCGCGCAATCGCTCGACCTTGCCAACGCCGGCGACGCTGCGGCACAGGCAAAAGTCGATCTTCTTACGCCTCTGGTCAAAGCATGGTGCACGGATATGGCGGTGGATGTCGCCAGCATCGGCGTGCAGATTCACGGCGGTATGGGATTCATTGAAGAGACAGGCGCCGCGCAATTCTACCGCGATGCGCGTATCCTGCCGATTTACGAAGGCACGAACGGCATTCAATCCGCCGACCTCGTCTTCCGCAAAATCTTGCGCGACAACGGCGCGGCGTTGAAGGCGTTGTTCGCGGAGTTCGAAGCGGTCCTCATGGCGCTCAAGGGCGGTCACGGCGACGACATCGAAGCCATCTATGCGGCCACGAAGACGGCCTACACGGCTGTGGGAAAAGCTTCGGAAGCGCTGGGTGCTTTGTCGAAAGAAGATCTGGATTACGCGGCGGCGATGAGCGCGCCGTATCTCAAGGCGCTGGCCACCACCGCGTGCGGGGTGATGATGGCGCGGTCTGCGCTCGCGGCGCAGGAGCTTCTGGCACAGGGCGGAGAAGATGCCGATTTCCTCGACAGAAAAATCCTGAGCGCGCGTTTCTTTGCGCAAACATTCCTCCCGCTCGCAGCCGCCTATGCGGACAGCGCGGTGTCAACGGCCAAGCTGACGGTTAGTTCGCGCTTTTAGGATCGGCGGGCGCCGGTGTAGCGGCATTCGGCGTCGCTGCCGCCGCGGCGGACTGTGCTTTGTAATCTTCGCGGAATTTCGGATCGCGGCAGGATATCATCGCACGATAGCGCAGGGCCTCGATGTAGCTGCTGCTCAAGCGCGGGGCCAGCGAAAAGTCGCGGGCCATCTTGTTGGCGGCGCAGGTGCATATCTCGACATTCTGTTCGCCGTTAAGTTCGGTGCGCGCAAACCCGCCCATAAAACCCATACAGGTGTCGAAGGTGCGTCCGGCGAGCCGTTCTGTGTTCGCACAGGAGGCATCGGTTTCCGCCGAGTTGGTGATGGTGGCGAAAATTTCATCCTGCATGATGACAGGGCCATACTTCTCGCGCTGCTGCAAGAATGCGCCGGCGAGGCAGGCGCAATCGAAATAAATGCTCTGATAGGCGTGGTTCGTGCAAAGCGTGTAAAAATCCTGCGCTTCCATCTGCATTTCTTCCGGCGACATCACGCCGTCATCCGCGGTGTAATCGAAGCTGTTTTTCATGACCAGGCCTTCGGCGCGCGCAGAGGGCGCCAGCGCAAAGAGGCAGGAAAAGGCAAGGGCGAGGAAAAATAGCGGTCGCAATGTCATGGTCCTATCCTAGCACAAACGTGGCGTGCTGGTAAAAACACAATAAAAAAGGCCGGACGAACCGGCCTTTTTCGAAATGAGAATCCTTAAGCAGCCTTGCCGCCGCGGATTTTGTTCCAGAGACCCTGGAAGTTCATGCTGGCGGGCGCTTGCGCGGCTTCGGCGGCCTGAACGTTTTCGTTGTTGCCCTGCATGCGCTTCATGCGGTCTTCCAGGACTTTTTGTTTTGCCATGCGGGCGCGCTCTTCGCGCTGGCGCAGCTCTTCCTTGAGCTCTTCCGCCTGACGCTGGCTGTACTGGCTGGTGATCAGGATCTGTTGCGACTGTTTCTGCCACAGGTCACGCTGGCCGCGCATGTCTTCGAGTTGCTCGCGCGTGATTTCCAGTTGTTCCTCGAGGCCGCGAACGCGCATTTTCAGGCGCTCGATTTCCAGCATGTCGGCGGCGCGCTGCAGTTCGGACTGCGAGCTGGATTCCTGTGCGGCCGGAGCCGAACCCGCGCCTTGCGGCAGCAGACCGAACACGCGGTCCAGTTCGCTCGCGTCGATCAGACGGCGACCGTTGGCGTCGATTTCAAACGAAAGCTTGCCGCTGTTCATTGCGCGTTGAACGGTGGACTTAGAGCGGCCGGTCAGTTCCGCCGCGCGTTGTGCGCCTACTTTTGCCATGCGAAAGGTTCCCTTTTAAATATTTTCCCTATTGTTATTTATTTTCCATACGCTTGTTTAGAAGCCGCGTCAATGTTTGCCATTGAGAGCCGGAAAAAAGATGTGCGTAAATAAACGGCAGCCAGTTCTTCTTGCGCCAGTCGGAGAAGGTCGCATCGTCAAGCTCGGCCAGTTTCGCTTCGTCTATAATACGGAAGCCGGAGAAATTGATCTTCTTGCCCGGACCCACGACGATTTCGGCGTGGCGTTCGACCAGAAGGCCGGCATCGGCCAGCGCCTTGCCAAAGTCGATCGTGTGCTGGGCCGCGGCGTGGTACGACTTGCAGAATTCCAGTGCGTTGTTGGCCAGCGTGGTCGGCTTGCCATCGGGGGTGAAGAATCGCTGGTCGCCCATCTGTTCGACCACGGAATCATCCATGTCGATGCAGAGCGAGAGCTGGTCCTTGCCCGGCATTTCCGAGAAAATGAACGGGTAACGGCGGATGTAAGCCGGAATATAGGTGTTTTCTTCCCATTCGCCCTTGGCGTTCAGGAACAGGTTTTCGTTGTCGCGGAGGCCGAGGATGGCGACCGGCGTGCCCGTGCCGTCCGGCGAAAAGGCTAT
The DNA here is from genome assembly GCA_030824805.1 of Micavibrio sp. Taxonomy (GTDB): domain Bacteria; phylum Pseudomonadota; class Alphaproteobacteria; order Micavibrionales; family Micavibrionaceae; genus Micavibrio_A. The sequence continues at coordinate 17,027 of JAPJRC010000040.1, read as the reverse complement.
CGGATAGTTGTGGCAGATCTGCGGAAACTCGATCAGGTTGATCGGCACGGCGTTGACGCCTTTGGTGTAGTCGAGGCCGAAATTCTTCTTCAGCGAAAGGTCGGCGTGCAGTTTTGCATCGAGCGGGACCGGATTCTTGTAAAAGAGAGGCATATTCGCGCCGTCTGTGTTCGAGGCAGGGGGGGTATTCTTGGCCATAAATCCGCTCTTATGATTTGGGTTCAGTGAGTTAAAAGCTTTTATATCAGGGCTCTCGGGGCGAAAAAAGCCCGAATGGGAGTTCATCCGCCGAAAAAGCTTTTATATTTTCATAATTTTAATTAAGGTCCCGCCATCCGGTGTGGATTTCCGCTTTTGTCGCAGCGCGAAATCCGTTAATTTGCGCCGGAACAATTCGAAATACGGGAGAAATTTATACTATGCGCATCGGTGTCGTCGGAACAGGATATGTCGGACTCGTCTCTGGAACATGCTTTGCGGAGTTCGGGACGACCGTATGTTGCGTCGACAAAGACGCCGGCAAGATCGAACGTCTGAAGAAGGGCGAGATCCCGATATACGAGCCGGGCCTCGACGACCTCGTCGAAAAGCAGGTCAAGGCCGGACGCCTGACCTTTACCACCGATTTGAAAGAAGCCGTCAAAGACGCGGACGCGGTGTTCATCGCGGTGGGCACGCCGAGCCGCAAGAGCGACGGCCACGCCGACCTCACCTATGTATACGAAGCCGCCCGCGAGATCATTCGCGCGGTCGAAGGCTACACGGTGCTCGTCACCAAATCGACCGTGCCTGTCGGCACGGCGCGCGAGATCGAGCGCATCGTCAAGGAAGAGGGCCGCGAGAACGATATCGATGTTTGCTCGAACCCCGAGTTCCTGCGCGAAGGCGCGGCGATCAACGACTTCATGCGCCCTGACCGCGTTGTGGTGGGATGCTCCACCGAGCGCGCGGAGCAGGTGATGAGAAACCTGTACCGTCCGTTGTTCCTCAACGAAACGCCGATCGTCGTGACATCGCCGGAAACATCCGAGATCATCAAGTACGCCGCCAACGCATTTCTCGCGACGAAGATCAGCTTTATCAACGAAATCGCCAATCTGTGCGAAGCCGCAGGCGGCAATGTGCAACACGTGGCAAAGGCCATTGGTCTCGATGGCCGTATCGGTTCCAAATTCCTGAACGCAGGCCCGGGCTATGGCGGTTCCTGCTTCCCGAAAGACACGCTTGCGCTCACACAAACGGGCCGCAAGTTCGGCACGCCGCAGCGCCTCGTCGAAACGGTTGTCGAAGTGAATGCAGACCGCCAGCAACAGATGGCGCAGAAAGTGATCGCCGCGTGCGGCGGTTCGGTCGAGGGCCTCAAAGTCGGTATCCTTGGCATCGCGTTCAAACCGAACACGGACGATGTGCGCGATGCGCCTTCGCTGGTTATCGTGCCGATCCTGCAACAATTCGGCGCGAAGATCGTGGCGCATGATCCTATCGCGCAGGAGCAGGCGGAAAAAATCCTCACCAACATCCAGTGGGAACAGGACCCGTACGCGGTGGCGAAAGACGCCGACGTTCTGGTCATCATCACGGAGTGGAACGAATACCGCCAGCTCGACCTCGCAAAGATCGCCGCAGATATGAAGAACAAGCGTCTCGTCGACCTGCGCAACATCTACAAACCCGCAGAGGCGGAAGCGCACGGATTCCATTACGTGTCCATCGGCCGTCCGGAAGTTACGGCGACCGCCGCAAAAAAACTTCGCGCTGTCTAATGGTTGCAAGATCAGACGGCTTTAAATTTTTTGTGGGACTTGCATTAATTCTTGTGATTGGGATCATTTATCTCACAATTCATCAAGGTCGCAATAATAATGCCGATAAAAATGTATCGGTAGTTACAGGTAATCTCGGTCCGCATTTTCTTTTTGTGCCGTATGCCTATTTACATCCATTGTCCAAATCCATAGGCCCGGAATCAATTCTCTTGCAAACTTTTTATCCCGGTGATGCTGTTGTACCGGGGAAACCTGAAGGTCTTTGGAAAAAAGGCGAGTGGTGGAAAAATGTAAGGGTGTTAGGCACATATCATCCAAATTCTAAAATTACTTTTAATGACTTAACGTTAGTAATGATAAAGCATCACAAGGCTACCGAAATTGTTGGTGAAGAATACGGTCTTGTGCATCAAAAGCAGCCTTTAGGTGAGGTTCAGGATAAATGGGATATGTGGCTTGAAAGGGAAGAAGATAAATATGTTTCTTACATAACATGTTCCGAAAAAATAATTGAAACTGATGTGCCGCAATGTTCACAACGTCTTCAACTAGTACCGAAACTTACATTGGAAATATCGTATGATAAACGTCTTCTTCCACATTGGCGCACCATTGAATATGCAGTGATAAGTATGTTTAATAGTTTTAAATCTAAAGAAGAAGCTCATACTTTTTTCTTAAAAAGAATTTCTGAAAAAGATGAAGATTTAGGTGCAAGTTCCCCATGAGCAAGCTACTCACGCATCTTCCAGCGTTGTCGAATGTTGTCCGCCGCGTTGCCTTCGAAGCGGGCGAGATCACGCTCGATTATTTCGAAGAGGGAATGGTCGGACAATCGCAGACAAAGGAAGATGGTTCACCCGTCACCGAAGCCGACCGTCTGGCCGAAGAATATATCGCCAGGGAATTGAAAGACACGATCGCATCCATTCCGGTCGTGGGTGAGGAATCCTATGCGGCGGGCGATATACCCGACTTGACACAGGAAGAATATTTCTGGCTGGTCGATCCGCTGGACGGCACGCGCGAATTTGTCAACGGCAGTCCCGATTACACGGTCAATATAGCCCTTATCAAAAACGGCAGTCCTGTACTCGGCGTTATATATGCACCTGCGCGCGGAGAGATGTATTCCGCGCACGGCGAAGGCACGGCCATTCGCTGGCTGGAAGAAACAGGCAATGAGAAATCTATCCGCGTGCGCATGCCGCCCAGAGGCGGTCTTACCGTTATGGCGAGCAAAACGCGCAGCAAGGAAGAGCTGGATCAGTTCCTTGAAGAGCAAAAGGTCGAGAAGATTGTCCGCAAGGGCAGTTCTTTGAAAATATGCGCCATCGCTTCGGGCAAGGCGGATCTGTATCCGGGCCTTGCGGAAACATGCGAGTGGGACACGGCGGCGGGGCAGGCGATACTGGAATCCGCAGGCGGAGAGATTGTCGATCTTGACGGTGTGCCGCTGCGCTACGGCAACAAGAGCGGAAATTTCAAAAATCCGAAATTCATCGCACAGGCGAAAATCAATATAGAATAAAAAAGGCGGGATGTTCTCCCGCCTTCTTCGTCTTAGGGCTTTGGTAATTATTTCGCGGCTTCGGCTTCGATCTGGATTTTCACATCGTCCGGAACATGGGGCAGAGCGTATTCGATGCCGAATTCAGAACGCTTGATAACGCCCGTTGCGGAGAAACCAACGGTTTCTTTTTTCGTCATCGGGTTCGGGCCTTTGCCATTGAACGTCACATCGAGCGTTACAGGTTTCGTTACACCAACCAGCGTCAGGTTGCCCGTGACTTTCGCGGTTTTGTCGCCGGTTTTTTCCACCTTGGTGCTGACGAATTTTGCATCTGCGAATTCCGCGACGTTAAAGAAATCTTTCGATTTCAGGTGCTCGTCGAATTTGGGAATGCCCGTGGCGATGAGGCCTGTCGGGATTTTGGCATCGATCTTGGAATTTTCAGGCGCGGCTTCATCCAGAACCAGCGTGCCTTCGATGTTCGAGAAGATACCGTGCGGGTTCGATTTGCCCATGTGGCCCACGTTCCAGATCACGCTCGTGTGGGTCGGGTCAAAGTTATAAGTGTCGGCAGCGAGGGCCGGGCCTGTGAAAATGGTGGCTGCGGCCAGAATGCCGAGAAAGGCTTTGGTCATGGGAAATCTCTCCTTAAAAAGTGTCGGTAAGTTAAGTGTCAGTAAATACTTAGCAATTGCACAGATAGGGACAAATAGTACGCATCAAGCGTGTGTAAAGGGAAGGGGATGGTAAAAAATCAGTTATCTTTCCACCAGAGTTTCAAAAGCTTCTTCTGTTTTTGGTAGACCTGATAACGGCCATAGAGATTGGGGTCATTGGTTATTGCTTCCAGTAATCTTACGGAAGTTACCTCGTCCACATGACCATCCACGAGGGCCTGAATATCAAGATCAGTGATGTCTCTCGTGCTCATAATATGCCTGCTCTACACAAAAAACGCTGTAAAACCCTATAGGTTCCGCGTGGAACAAGCCGGAACTTTTCCTATAATGATCCGTTTGTATACCAGAAGTATTTTTAACAGGAAAATCAGGAGAAAAAAATGCTTAATTGGGCTTTGGCATTTCTGGTCGTGGCGATTATTGCGGCCATCTTCGGCTTTACAGGCATTGCAGCTTCGGCCGTTGAAATCGCAAAACTTATTTTCATAGTCTTCTTGGTTCTGTTCCTGATTGCAGCCGTGATGGGCGCCATTCGTGGCCGCACACCGCCGGTTTAATCAACAGGTCAGACCCACAGAGCGGCACCCTTCGGGGTGCCGTTTTCTATTGACCCTGCGAGTAAAAGAGTCTTTGATTTAAACAATCACTTTAAAAGAAAAATTCGTTTGGGAAAGAAATCATGAGAAACCCCGTCCTGCTCAGGAATTTTATTATCTTTTCCCTTGTGCTGACGGCCTGTCTTATGGGCCTTGCCTATCACGTCATAATGGCGTCTGAAAACATCAAGATCAGCGACGCGCACGTCAATCAATCGCAGACTGTGATTATGATGACGCAGGACCTTACGCGCACAATCGTCGGCACCATCGCCACGCAACGCGATTACATCCTGAATAACAACGAAGAGACGCTTAAAAAGTACGAAGACGGAAGAATAAAGATGTCGGCCGACATCGCGAAACTGCGCGGCAAGGTGCAGGACAACCCGGCGCAGGCATCACGCCTGACCGAGATCGAGCATCTTTCGCTCCGCCTCAAAGACGCGCTCGACGCTTATATGGACCTTTTCAAAGGCACGCAGCGCATCCCGTTGCTGCAGGATTCCGTTCAGGTCGTAACGATCCGTGACAGCATGCTGCGCCTTACCCATGACGTTCTGACCGACGAATATAATTTGCTGTTCAGCCGCGAGCGCGTGGTCAACCAGACGATTGAGCGTTACCAGGTCAGCCTTCTTGTCGGGGGCGTTGTGGTGTGCCTTATCATCCTTATATTCAACTGGTATCTGCTCGAAGCGCAGTCCAAGGTCAGCGCCGCGGAAGCCAGCATGAAAGAATCCGAAGAACGCCTGCGCCTTGCCATTCGCGGTTCCAATGACGGTATTTTCGACTGGAATTTCAAGACGCACGAGATTTACTGGTCGCCGCAGTACAAAGCCATTCTCGGCTATGAAGAAAACGACATACAGGCCAGCGAAGAAGAATTTCGCAGACTTCTCCATCCCGAAGACGCGGAAAGTTTCTGGGAGGCTTTCAACAATTACATCAACGGCACGCTTTCCGAATTTTCCAGCATCTTCCGTATGATCAGCAAGGACGGCCAGCATATATGGATCCACGGCCGCGGTAAGGCGCTGTTCGACGAAGAGGGGCAGCCTGTGCGTTTTATCGGCGCGCACACCGATATCAGCTATCTTAAAGAACACGAGCGCCAGCTCAAGGAAGAGCGCGACCGTGCCGCCGCCGCCAGCCAGGCCAAGGGTGAATTCCTCGCGCATATGAGCCACGAGATCAGAACGCCTCTTACGGCGGTGAGCGGTATCGCAGAAATCCTCAGCCAGTCGGACGCCGTGCAGGACAGCCACAAAAAGCTGATCACCACGCTGAAAACCAGCACGGAAACATTGAAAGAACTCATCACCGACATTCTCGATTTCTCGAAGATCGAGAGCGGGGAGGTGGAGCTGCACACGCAGAAATTCCTGCTGGGTGAATTGTTCGAACAGGTCGAGACCATGATGTCGGTCAAGGCCGCGGAAAAATTCCTCGATTTCTCCTTCCGGTATGACGACCTCAAGGACACCGTGTTCAACAGCGACAAATTGCGTCTGCGCCAGATTCTGATCAACCTGATCGGCAACGCGATCAAGTTCACGGAAAAAGGCTATATCACCATCACGGCGAAGGTGGAGCCGGTGGGCGATTCCCACATACTGCGCATCGATGTAAAGGACAGCGGGATCGGTATCGCAGAGGCGGCGCTGCCCGTTATCTTTGAAAAATTCAGACAGGCGGATTCTTCCGTTTCACGCCGTTATGGCGGTACGGGCCTCGGTCTTCCGATCAGCAAAAGCCTGGCGGAGATCATGGGCGGTACGATCAAAGTGGAAAGCCAGCCGGGCCGCGGCTCGACATTCTCGCTTATTCTGCCCTTTACGGATTCCATGTCAGAGGCGGATGTCGATATAAACGAAGTCGTCCGTATGCAAAAGCTCAACGAGCGTTTGAAAACAGCGATCGACGGCAAAAAGCATATCCTCATGGCGGAGGATTACGAGGGCAATATCGTGGTGCTCAGCTATATCCTGAACGGCATGGATTGCACGTTCGATGTCGCCAAAACCGGATTGGAAGCGGTACAGGCGTGGAAGGCGAAGCATTACGATCTCGTGCTGATGGACGTGCAGATGCCGGAGATGGACGGTCTTACCGCCACCCGCATCATGCGCAACGTCGAAGAAGAGCAAAGCCTTCCGCGTACGCCGATTATCGGTTTAACCGCGCATGCCCTTGTTGCCGACAAGCAAAAATGTATCGATTCCGGTATGGATGATTACCTGTCCAAGCCAATCGTGGAAACCGATCTCAAAAACGCCATTCTGCGTGTCCTCGAAGAAAAGCAGCCCGGGTCGGATAGACCGCGGGCCGCTTAATATGAGCAACGATTCAATAGTTTGATATAACCTAAACCGGTTTCAGGCTTCGCCCCGCCTTAGGCAGCGGCGCGAAGGAGCGAGATGTCCATCTCGTCGAAGTTGTTGCCCTGGTTCGGGCTTGCAGGGCCTTCCATCAGCGCGATCAGCTGGTTGCGGGCGCGTGACAGGCGGGAACGCACGGTGCCTACCGGAATTTCCAGCATGTCGGCGACTTCCTGATATTGCATGCCCTTGATGCAGACCAGAACCAGGATTTCCTTGTGTTCCGGCGACATGTGCGTCATGGCCTGACCCAGCAGCTTCACTTCGAGTTTGGTGTGCTGGTCTGCTTCCACCGAGCGGTTCTCGATATGGAACTCAGGATCATACTGCGTTTCGAATTTCGTTTTGCGACGGTAGTCGGTGACAAAAATGTTGTACATGATCTTCGACGACCATTTGAAGAGATCGGTGCCGGTCTCAAAGTAATCCTTTTTCTCCAGAGCGCGGAGAAGGGTGGATTGCAGCAGGTCTTCCGCTTCACTCTTGTTGCGTGTCAGCTTGCTCGCAAATTTTTGCAGTTTTGGCATTTCCGTGATCAGTTCGTTTTGCATAAACATTTTAGGCTCCTTTAGATCATTTCGTTGCGTCATGAGTTAAGCCTAGCCTTGTCACGTAACCGTAATTTGTCGGGATTGTTTCGTTTGTGAAAAAGTTTGTATCTTTTTTGTAACAAACAGTTTATATAATGGGATCAAAGCATTAGAATTTACGCATGTTCCAAGGAATCCGCCGCCTATGCCAAAGGCTACAATATTAAGCGTTGATGACGACGAGGGCCTGCAAACGGTTGTTTCGCATTATCTGACCTCTGAAGGATATCAGACTCTTGCCGCGCGCAGCGGTGCTGACCTGATGAAGCTGCTCAATGATAACGCCCCCAACATCATCCTGCTCGATCTGGTGTTGCCGGATACCGATGGCATAAGCCTTCTGGCGCAATTGCGCGTTCTCGCAAAAGGCATACCCGTTATTGTCGTCAGCGGCAAAAGCGATACAACGGAAAAGATTGTCTGCCTTGAAATGGGTGCAGACGATTACATGACAAAGCCTTTTGAAATGCGCGAATTGTCCGCACGTATCAAAGCCGTTCTGAGACGCTCGGCGGAAACGGGCGATGCATCGACAGCAAAAGAGCGCGCGCAAAACGAATCCTCGCAAGTGCGTTTCGGCCCGTGGACATTGGATCGCGCGCAATTCCAGATTTTCGACGACAACAATGTTTCGGGCGATTTGACGACGGGCGAATACAAGCTGCTCGAAGCCATGGTTGACGCCCCCAACAAAGTGATGACGCGCGAGCGCCTCTTCGAACTCACCCGCGAAACGGATTACGATTCTTTCGACCGTGCCGTGGATATTCAGGTGGGCCGTCTTCGCAAAAAGCTACGCGACGATCCCAAAGAGCCGTATTACATCAAAACCGTTCGCGGCGTCGGCTATATGTTCTGCGGCGAGATCAAAACGGGCACGTAGCCCGCGGTCCCCGCATTTCCCCCTCTTTGCCTGTGTGGAACCAAGCGCTTGTTAAAGCGTTGGCACTGCAACATTACGTCCAATTTTAAACACACAGGAGCAAAGAACATGGCACAAGAAATGATTAAAGAAGCCAAAAGCGCCGCCAACAACGCGGCAAACGCCATCAAGGCAAAAGTAGATACAAGCCCGATCCGTGAAGACCTCGAAACGCTGCGTGAAGACGTTCGCGTTCTGTCGGCCGACGCAAAAGTTCTGGGCCGCGATCTGAAAGTAGAAGGCCGTCGTCAACTCGACCAGGCCGGCGAAAAAGCACGCGAAGCCGCTGAATACGCAAAAGAGCGTGGCCGTGACCAACTGGCAGATGCTCTGTCCTTCGTACAGAACAACCCGGGCCAGTCGATCGCCATCGCATTTGTAGGCGGTATGATTGCCAGCATGCTGTTCGGCAGCCGGAGATAAACCATGTCTCCGCTGGTCAGAGAATTGCTGCTGAAAGGCCTTGTTGCCGGGACAGCGGTACGCCAAGCGAAAAGAACCTCTGTCGGCGTGGCATATTATGCCGCAGCCGGCGGTGTGTCTTTGATCGCTTTCGTTTTTCTCGCCATCGCAGGATATGGTCTGCTTCTGGAATCCTACACGATGCCGGTGGCAGCAGGTATTACGGGACTGGTCATTCTTGCTATTGCAGGCGCTATAGCCCTTACGGGTTATTTGTCTCTCAATAAAAAGGCGATCAAAAAGCCATCCATGGATGGCGGGTTCCTTGATTCCCTTGAAAGCACGGCAAAATCACTTTTGTCCGGCTTTGAAGAGCCTGTGAAGGACAACCCGAAAATGGCCTTGCTTCTGGCCGCTCTTGCCGGTTTCGCGGCTGGAGACCAGATGGGCGAGAAAATTCATTAAATAATAGGCGGCAAACGGAACTGATATTTATTCCGTTTGTTGATGATGCGATTTTAAAACAATCAAATACTCATATACGGAGAAGAGAAGATGAAAAAATATTTGTTATTGACTGTTCTGGCTCTTATGGCTGTTGCCACGCTGCCAGCTTGCTCGAACACCTTCCACGGTGCGGGCGAGGACATTGAAAACGCAGGCGAGAGCGTGCAACACGCCGTTCCGCCGAAAAACTAAGGAGACACGATCATGAACAACAAAGGTCTTCTGGTAGTTATCGCGCTTATCCTGGTCGGTATTCTGGGCGTTATGGTTGTCCAGTATCAGGAAAGACAAAAGTCACCGATTGAAAATGTCGGCGACAGCATCGGTGAAGCCGTTGAAGAAGTCGGTGATGAAATCGACGACAACACGGACGCACGATAAGCGCAAAGATTTTCTTGCTCCACAAGAAAACCACGGGAAACCGCCGGATATACCGGCGGTTTTCTTTTGGAACCAAAGCGGTGTAAGCGCTGTTAGTGGCGTGTTCGTTATTTCACAGTCAAGTCACAGGAGAAAAAATCATGACAAAGACAATTCTTATGGGTGCTTCTTTCCTAGCGCTGCTCGCCGCTTTCCCGGCCTTCGCAGAAACAAAGGTACACGCTGAGACCAGCACGGAAGCAAAAGTGGAAAGCACGATGGACCGTGCAGGCAAATCGATCGAGCGCACGGCAGACAAGGCCGGTGCCGCCATCAAGGAAGCCTACAACGATGTGAAGGCTTATTTCGATGAGGACAACAAGGGCGCGAATGTAAACATCAATTCCCGCCTGACGGCTGAGGAACTGATCGGCACGACGATTGAAAATGCCAAGGGCGAAAATGTCGGCGAGATCAAGGATATCCTGATCAGCGCAGATGGCGATGCCGAAATGGTGGTTATCAGTGACAGCGCTCTCGGCCTCGGCGGTAAAATGGCCGTGTTCGACTATGATGTTATTGAAGGCTTCAACGCCGACAACAACGCCGTCGTAAAGCTGAGCGAAGCCCAAATCGACGCCGCCAAGCGTTTCGAATACGAAGCTGACAAAGCCGATGCAAACACGACGACCATGCCGGCCAATCATCTGAGCCTTGCAAAGATCCTTGATTCCAAGGTTTACGATGCAAACGGCAAAGCCGTGGCCGACATCGACACGGTTGCTTTCGATGATGACGATGCCGATTACATTGTCGTGACGTTCAACAAAGTTCTCGGTGTTGGCGGCGACAAGGCTGCCCTGAACATCGACGCTCTGGATGTAAAACCGAAAGGCGACAACTATGCGTTCACGCTGACGCAATCGCAATCAGCCGAGTTCAAGAGCGCAAAAGACGCTGCGAAAGCCAACTAACAGGAGCGGCGATCATGAACAAGGACATACTCGAAGGCAAATGGGAGCAACTGAAAGGCGCCGTCCGTGAAAAATGGGGCGATCTTACAGACGACGACCTGATGCAGATCGACGGCAGCCGTGAAAAGCTGCTCGGCAAAATCCAGGAAGCGTATGGCCGTTCCCGTGACGCCGCCGAACGTGAAGTTAAGGAATGGGAAGACTCAACCCGTATGTAACCCCCACAAAAGGTTGATTTTTCTATACCCAAACACCCCGCAGTCCCCCCTGCGGGGTGTTTCTTTTGCGCGAAAATCCGGGAACCCATGCCAAGGGTAAAGGGTTGGTAAGGCAGATGACAATGAAAGGATTTGAATAGATGAAACCCGTGCATGCCATCAACGAACTGCAACAGGATACAGACGCTCTTGCCGTCTACGGCGCCCCGAAAGGCGATGAATTGCCGCAGGTAGCAGGCGTTGAAGATATCCTTATGGATGTTTACAGCGATATTCTGAATATGCCGCGCGAATATGCCGTCGGACATTTTCACCATCAATTCGCCGATGATTTCGAATTCGACGACCATGACGGTTTCGAACGCTTCGTGCATTAAAAGTTTAATAACAAGAAGGAGACTAGTGATGAAAAAAACAGCAGCTTTTGCATTGGTCGCAGCATCGACCCTTATGCTTTCCGCCTGCGGTAACACGCCGACAGAACGCGGTCTGAGCGGCGCCGGTATCGGTGCTGGTGTCGGTGCGGTCGGTAGTGCATTGACGGGTGGTAGCCCCTGGACGGGCGCAGCCATCGGCGGTGTCGTTGGCGGTGCCACAGGTGCAATGACCGACCGGGACGATATCAATCTCGACTAATCGATATCGAATAACGCATTTGCGTCAGCAAAAGGGCCGCCTTGATGCATACAGGGCGGTCTTTTTGCGTTATGCGTTTAATGCAATGCAGATAATCAATAACGTTTTGCCCAAGTAATTTGCGTGTAATTACAGCTTTTTCCCGCAACGCAAAATGAAACTAGAAAATACATCTTTGTGCTATGCAGTACAGATAGTTCTTCAAAACTTTCGATTTTGTTTTTTTATTTTATCAGGCGAGCCTAATCTTAAGTGGTCGAGAGAAACAAATAACCCGAGAACGGGTATAACCAAGGAATGGCAGACATGTGTTGTTACGATGAAACGCCAGAATTTGAAATCCGTATTAACGGACACAGCCTTGTTAAGGTCAGCGAGACAGGCGTCCGCGTGGACGGGAAGAACTTCCACACCGATCTTAAAGACCTTTCCGCTGTGGTAGACGTTCTCAACGATATACTTGAATCCGCGAGCGAAGCGCGCAAGCCGCGCCTTGTGATGAACGATCCGATTGTTCTGACGCATCTAAGCCAGCCTGTGCCGCACAAGGCCGCAAACAGCCCGTAATAAAAAAGGAGCCGGAAGGCTCCTTTAATTTTATGCCGCTTTTTTGCGGGATATCTTCTGGTCGTATTCCCCGACATCGGAATAGGAAGAAAGAATGCCGTCCAGATAATCGAACATGTCGTACATGCGGTCTTCGGACACGGGGCTTTCCACGACGACGACAAGAGACGGTTTGTTCGAAGATGCGCGGATCAGACCCCATGTGCCGTCTTCGAGCGTTACGCGCACGCCATTGACCGTGACGACGGAAGCGATGGAGGTACCGAGGATTTTTTCCGCGCTCTTGAATTTATCTTCGAACGATTTCGTCAGTTCGTCGACGATCACATATTTGCGATCATCCGGGCAGTGCGGACCCATGGTGGGCGAACCCCATGTCTTCGGCAGAGCGTCTTTCAGATCGGACAGCGATTTACCTTCGTTGCGGTCCATCATGCGGCAGATGGTGACGGCCGTCAGGACGCCGTCATCGTAACCGCGGCCGATAGGCGCGTTGAAGAAGAAGTGGCCGGATTTTTCAAAGCCTGCAAGCGCGCCCAGTTCGTTGACACGGCGCTTGATGTAAGAGTGGCCGGTCTTCCAGTAATCGGTCGTGACATTCAGTTCTTTCAGAACGGGATCCGCCATGTACAGGCCGGTCGATTTCACGTCGGCGACGAATGTTGCGTTCTTGTGGATTTTGCCAAGATCGCGGGCAAGGATAACGCCGATCTTGTCGGCAAAAATCTCATCGCCCGTGTTATCGATAACGCCGCAACGGTCGCCGTCGCCATCAAAGCCGAAACCTATATCGGCGCCGGTTTCTTTAACCTTGTGCGCGATGGCGTGCAGCATCTCGAGGTCTTCGGGGTTCGGGTTGTAACGCGGGAAGGTGTAGTCGAGTTTGCAATCCATCTCGATCACTTCGCAGCCGATGGCGCGCAAGGCATCCGGCGCGTATACGCCCGCAGTACCGTTGCCGCAGGCGACGACAACTTTCAGCTTGCGCTTGAGTTTGCCTTCCTTGGCAACGTCTTTCAGGTAGCGTTCCTTGATATCGTCAACACAGGTGTAGGAGCCGCCCGCACGTGCAACGCCCTTGTTGTTGAGGACGATGTCTTTCAAACGGCCCATCAACTCAGGGCCGAAGGTAAGGGGGCGTTCCGCGCCAATCTTGACACCCGTCCAGCCGTTTTCGTTGTGGGATGCCGTGACCATGGCAACGGCCGGGCAATCCAGTTCGAACTGCGCGAAGTAGGCGACAGGAGACAGCGCAAGGCCGATATCCTTTACATGGCAGCCTGCCTCGATAAGGCCAAGCGCCACTGCGTGTTTGATCGAGGCGCTGTAAGAACGGTAATCGTGACCGACAACAACAGCCGGCGGATTTTTACCCATTTCATGGATGATCGTGCCGATACCGAGGCCGAGCTTTTGCGCGCCGCGCAGGTTCAGATGCTCAGGCGTCAGCCAGCGCGCATCGTATTCGCGGAAGCCCTGTGGAGCCACCAGCACTTCGCGTTCAAAGTCTTCGGTATTCGGTTCGATATCGGTTCTATAGGTCGTCATTCTCTATCTCTTTGTGAAAGGTATTTATGTCCGAAAAAGGGGGATACAGGCGAAGCCCGTATCAGGCCACTTTCTTGGTGTCTGTTTTGCTATCCTGCGTTCCGAAGAAGATGCCTTCCTGAACGCCTTTTTGCACTTCGATCATGCGGAGCTGCGTGGCACCATGGTTGGCGATCACGTATTCGCCGGTAGCGTGTATGTCTGCGCTCTGGAAGGATTCCAGTGCGCGGATCACGCCGTCGGCGCTGATGATGGCGGAACCTTCGAGGACCGTGTAGAGGCAGAGGCCGTCTTCCTGTGCCGCGAAAACCTTGTGATCTCCGGGCGCGATGGTGATTTCACGCGCGCTGAGATTTTTTTCGGCGCCCAGTGATTTTACCATGGTCCAGGGCTGTGTCGGCTGTGCCGGCAGCGGCTGGTCGATCGCTTCGCGCGCGCCGCTTTCTTTCAGGCCCTGCACCAGTGTTTTGAGCGAGTCGCCATCGCTTTTGTTCGTGATGAGCAGCGCATCATCCGTTTCAACCACGACGATGTTGTCGATACCGGCCACGGCGACGAGGCGGTCTTTTGTCTGGATAAAGCAGTCATGGGCGTTGAAGCAGGCAGCACGGCCGTCGATGACGTTGCCGTTATGGTCCTTGGCGCGCATGTCCCAAAGGCTTTCCCACGAGCCGACATCCGACCATTTTGGATCGCACGGCACCACGGCCACGCTGGCAGATTTTTCCATGATCGCCTTGTCGAAAGGTTGCTGGCGGATCGAGGCATAAGCGAGCGCGCAAGGATTGTGCGCGTCCACACCTTTTTGCATGGCGATGCGTGTTGCCGTCAGGATATCCGGCGCGAGTTCTTCGTAGTGCGCCAGCACGGAGGCGGCGGTGAACAGGAACATGCCGCTGTTCCAGAGATAGCGGCCATCGTTCAGATAGGTTTGTGCCTGCGCCAGATTGGGTTTTTCGACAAAACGCTCTGCAGCGTGTACGAAGCCGTTGTCCGTCGCACCAACGCGGATATAGCCATAGCCCGTGTCGGGGCGCGAGGGCGTGATGCCGAATGTCACAAGACGCGTGTCGATGGCGGTCTGCGCGTGTCCAAATGCAACGGCCAGCGCTTCTTCGCGGGCGATGTGGTGGTCGGCGGGCAGAACCCACATGACGGCGTCATCGCCAAAGTTTTTCTGAATGTAACTGGCGGCGAAGGCCACAGCCGCACCGGTGTTGCGGGCGGACGGTTCGCAAAGGATATGAGCGGTCGCGGCGGCGTCGAGCTCAGCCAGCTGGCGCTCCACACCGTCTTTCATCGCAGCCAATGTCACCACAACAAGCGAAGAGGCGTCGGCGCCGGAAATACGCAAGGCGCGACGCATGGTGTTCTGCAGAAGGGAGAAATCGTCCATCAGAGCCAGAAACTGCTTCGGATGGTTTTCGCGGCTGGCCGGCCAGAGGCGGGAACCAGAGCCACCGCACAGAATGACGGGAATGATTTTATTCCGGTTTGTGGTCATTGCTGGTTTATATCCTCGGTACAAAAGTTAACGCGCTTAATAATTCAAGTTCTGTGCCAGACTATAAACCCTTGAATTGAGGCTATAGTGTGGTGCGGGCGGATAGATATCAGATAGTATGGAAAATAACAAGCTTTTTCGGCAGTGCGAATTCGTCTTTTTTATCCTTTAAGTAAATAATATATAACAATTTTGTTCACTGCAGCAAATTTATGATGGCCCAGATTCCCGGGCCTGAAAACCCCCAAATTCGCACATGCACAAAAAAATCCGATCAAACAACGCTCCAAGCGCCAAAAAGTTCCCGCCCGCCATAGGTTTTTTTGACGTTCCAAAAGAGCGTGTTATATAAAAGCTATGGTGAAGTCCCTGGGTAAGGCAGATATAGCGAAACTGGTCAAACAGACCGAGGCCTTGTGCCGCGAACGCGGTATCCGCTTCACAGACTCCCGCCAGCACGTGCTGGAAATCATCGCAGCCTCCAAAAAACCGATGGGTGCGTACGATATCCTCGAAGCGCTGGGCAAATATATCGACGATCCCAAACCGCCGACGGCATACCGCGCCATCGAGTTTCTTATGGAGCAGGGGATTATTCACCGCATCGAAAGCCTAAACGCCTATGTTCTGTGTGGAACCGACCATAGACATGCGGGCTCGCAGTTTCTGATCTGCGACAAATGCGGCACGGTTGTCGAAGCCCATATTTGTCATGTGCCCGAAGACCTTGCCCGCCGCGCAACGGAAGAGGGCTTCAATCTTTCACGCTGGGATGCCGAACTGCACGGCACCTGCAGCGATTGTTCTTCCTAATTTTTGCCCGAGCTCGTGAGGCGCGAGCGCGTCTCTTCAAACACCGTGGTAATCTGGCGGATATTCTCGATCATATCCGGTGTAATGGCATCCTTGCTGTTTGCATTCGCGGCTTCGCGTGCGGCGGCTTCGATATCGCGCGCAATGTCGGACAGACGCAACGCGCCCATGCGCTTGCTCGTCGATTTGATCGTGTGTGCCGGACGCACCGCCGCTTCCAGGTCCTTGTCCGCTATCGCCTGCTGGATCTCGCGGATGTAGGTTTCCACATCGTCGATATAGCATCCGAGCAAAAGATCGAACTTGTCCTTGAGAAGGGCTTTGGCCTCCTGAAGCAGATTGGGATCCAGAATGGCGGAGGAAGATGCGGGCGATTTCACGTGGCGGTCGTCATGCTCTTCAGCATCGTGCCCGCTATCCTGTGAACTTTCACTGCTTGTGTTTGCAACACGCCCGCCGATCCATTGATAGATTTTCTCCTTGAGTTCTTTTTTGCGCACCGGCTTCGTGATGTAGTCGTCCATGCCAGCATCGATGCATTTTTGGCGGTCGCCTTTCATGGCGTTAGCGGTCAATGCCAGAACAGGCATTTTATTGGATATCATGCCTTCCTGTTTCATCGCCCTTATGCGGCGCGATGCTTCGAAACCGTCCATCACCGGCATCTGGCAATCCATCAGCACCAGATCGAACATGTTTCCAGCCGTCAATACATCGACAGCTTCCTGCCCGTTGGAAACGGTTGTTACATCGCAGGCCAGTTGCGAGAGCACTTCTTCCGCGAAGGCCTGGTTCAGCCTGCTGTCTTCTACCAGAAGGATCTTTGCGCCTTCGAGCTTTACTTCCTCTTCCTCCACTGCGGACTGGCGTATGCCGCCGGAATCTATGCGGATCAGTGTATCGCGGTAGCCCTGTTTGTATTTCTCCCAGATGACCGCGAGAGAATTGACAAGATTGGCCGCGCGCACGGGTTTTGAAATATAGGCGGAAAAGCCTTTTTCGGCGAAGTCATCACCAAGTAGCGGATTCCCGGCGGCCGTCTGCATGATC
>JAPJRC010000112.1 GCA_030824805.1 Micavibrio sp. | reverse complement strand
TGCTGGGGTGGGATTGGGAAATAGAAGGCACAATCTTCCGCGGCGACCGCAGAGGGCACGAGCTGGGATACCCCACCGCCAACATTCTGCTGGGCGACCTGCTTCATCCCGCCTATGGCATCTACGCCACGCTGGTTAAGATAGAAGGCGAAGATGCATGGCATCAGGCCGCGACCAATATCGGCATCCGCCCGATGTTTGAGTTAAAACAAGGTCAGGTGGAAGCCCATATCCTCGATTTCGCCGACCGCGACATTTACGGCAAAAAGCTTACCGTGCGCCCCGTCCAGCGCCTGCGCGGAGAGGCCAAATTCGCCTCGCTCGAGGCCCTGATCGCCCAGATCGAGGATGATTGCACCCACACCCGCGAAATATTTTCATAAAATAGGCCGTTTTCGGTCCACAGCCTGTGGAAAAGATTGACCTCCTGCCCTATTTCTGACTATATCCCGCCTTAGAAAAGCGCCGAAAAACAGGCAGAAAACTGCCGATAAGAATACGGCCATAGAGGAATTGTGTAATGACCGCCAGCAACCGCAAGATCCACGGAGAATTCCGTGAGTCGACCCGTACAGCCGAGATTATTCCGCTGTACAGCAAAAAGCTTTCGAACGAGGAAATCCGCCAGCGCCAATACGCGGCGCAGGTGCGCATGCTCGAGGAAGCGAAAGCCGCAAACCCGGAAATCGCCATAACGCCGGAAATGCTCGCCGTGCGCCACCAGCCGGTGCGCGAGATCAGCGAGACGATGGCGCAGCAGGCAGCTATGCAAGGCGAAAAAGGTTTCGCCTTCAAGATGTATTAGGGCGGTTCGTCATGCGCAGACTCGCAATCGTTCCAAAAGCGGATATGGATCAGGATTTCACGGCAGCGGTAGCGCCGAATGAAACACCAAAGCCACAGCCTTACGTGCAGCAACAGCAAAGTCAGGACCCGCAATGGCTGGCCGACATTAAACGCCAGCAACAAGAACAAAGTGGCGCGGGCGATCTTTGGGGCTTTCCCTTCGCCGTACGATAAAACAAAGCCGGATTAGTATCCGGCTTTTTTATTTTCGTTACACGCTGCACAGAACCACCGCTTGCCCCTATATTTGAACCATGGAAATTTTCTCTCTTCTCGCCGCCAATATTTTCCCCCTCTATATCCTCATCGGGCTTGGCTATATCGCCGGACGCTGGCTGGATGTAAACCTGCACTCCATGGCGATTATCGCGATCTATATTCTGGCGCCGATGGTCAATCTCGGCGCGATGGTGCAGTTGAAATTCGATGCGACGCTTCTCCTGCTGCCCGTCATCATATTCTTTACGTCCGGCATTATCGGCACGTTCTTCTATAAAACGGCGCCTCTGGCGTGGAAGGACACAACCGCGAACCTTATCCCGCTCGGCAGCGTGTCGGGCAACACGGGTTATTTCGGGTTGCCAATTATTCTTGCCATGTTCGATGTGAAATACGCCGCGATTTACATGATCATGAACCTTGGGCTTGCGATCAGCGAACTGACGACCGGGTATTATTTCGGCGCACGGGGACACGGCGATGTGAAGCAGGCGATGATGAAGGTTGTAAAGCTGCCCGTCATCCACGCGATATGGATCGGCCTTGTGCTCAACGGATTGAATGTCGAGCTTTCTCCCGTAATGACGCGCTACTGGAATTACGCGACCGGCGCGTGGGTGTTTGTGGGCATGATGCTGATCGGCGTTGCATTGGGCAAGCAGCCCAAGCTTGAGCTGGATTTCCGTCTTATGCGCTGGCTGTTCAGCGCGAAGTTCATCGCATGGCCCCTCGCCGGTGCCGCGCTGATCGCCATGGACAGCCTGTATTTCCATCTGTTCGACCCGATGATCTACAAGATGCTGGTTATCATGTGTACGGTCCCGCTCGCCGGCAATCTGGTCGCCTATGCCACGAACCTCAATCTGCACCCCGAACGGGTGGCGGGCGCGGTTCTGGTCAGCACCTTCCTCGCCCTCCTTACCATCCCTCTGGCCCTTGCCCTGTATGAGTTATATGAAAATTTGTGATTGGATTTGGTGCTGAAAAACGCTATTTTCCTTCCATGACACATCTTTGCCGCGCAATTATTCGAATTAGCACCCCGGTTCTTGTTTAAGAGCCGGGTATTGCCGCAATTTCCCTTTGTTAACCTTTGATAATTTTGTAGGGTAGCCTCCCTGATAGAGGTTATGTGATCATGAGCAACGACAACGCAACGAACGCCGATAAATACCGCGACACCGTCTTCCTGCCGAAGACCGAATTCCCGATGCGCGGAGAACTTCCGAAAAAAGAACCGCTGATGGTTCAACGCTGGCAGGACATGGACCTCTATTCCAAAATCCGTAAAGTTTCGCGCGGCCGTAAAAAATGGCTGTTGCACGATGGCCCTCCCTACGCAAACGGCCACATCCACCTCGGCCACGCGGTCAACAAATTGTTGAAAGACGCGATCAACAAAAGCTGGCAGATGGCCGGTTTCGATGCACCTTATGTTCCGGGGTGGGATTGCCACGGCCTTCCGATCGAATGGAAGATCGAAGAGAAATACCGCGCAGCCGGTAAAGACAAAGACCAGGTCGGCAAGATCGACTTCCGCGCCGAATGCCGCGACTTCGCACAAATGTGGGTGAGCGCGCAGGGCGAGGAATTCCAGCGTCTTGGCGTGATCGGCGATTTCAAGAACCCCTACCTCACCATGACCAACCATGCGGAAAGCCGTATCGCTGGCGAGATCCACAAATTCCTGCTCAACGGATCGCTCTACCGCGGCGTGAAGCCGGTTCTGTGGAGCTGCGTTGAAAAGACCGCGCTGGCCGAAGCCGAAGTGGAATACAAGGAACACAAATCCATCACCTGCTGGATCAAATTCCCGATCGAGAAAACAAACTTCGCCGGTGCTGAGGGCGCAAACATCGTCATCTGGACGACGACGCCATGGACATTGCCGTCCAACCGCGCGTTCGCATATGGCAACGATATCGATTACGCCGTCTACACGATCGAGGCGGTGGGCGCGGATTCCAAAGCCAAGGTTGGCGACAAGCTTGTGCTCGCACAAAAGCTCGCGGCCGATGTGAAGGAAAAAGCGAAGATCGAAAGC
>JAPJRC010000111.1 GCA_030824805.1 Micavibrio sp. | reverse complement strand
CTCATACACATTGGTCGCCATGGATTTTTCTTCACGCAAAACATCAAGTTCTTCTTCGGCAGCCACCAAGGTTGCATACGCCGTCACGACATCACGGATCAGATCGAGGCGAGTGGATTCCCGCTCGAAAAGGCTTTTCTTCTCCTCACCTCTTGCGGCGTTGACACGGCCAGAGCGTTTGCCGGGAAGTTCCACGAGTTGCGATACGCCATAAGTCAGCTCGGCATTTTCCGTCCCCGAATACGGCCCGCTTCCGGAAAAATTCTCCATTTCAAAGGACACTTCCGGATTGGGTAGCGCCCCCGCTTTGGATGTAACCGCTTTCATTGCCTCGCTACGATCAATCGCCGCAGCATAAAAAGGAGAGTTTTGAAGGGCTGTCTTGATAGCATCGTGTAAAGACACAGACGGGCCGGAAACGCCTTGCGACAAAGGCAAGACTTCCTGCGCTATCGGGGCGGAGTCCTGCGCGTTCGCGGCGGGTAAAGCAAACAAAAGAGCGCCAAGGCATACAGCCGGCATAGTCATGGATTTCATTGTAAAAAATTCCTCGCGTATGGGACGTAGTACAACACGGGTGTTAGCCCGTATTTACATCAGGCGAAGGCCAAAGCCTTCGTTACGCGAGTGTTTTGGGGGGGCGCAAAAGCGAGGAGGTTAGCGCGTCGGGCAGGAAATCCGTAGCCTCTATAACAGGGTTGGAGGACGCGAATTCCGGCATCTGCGTTTTATTATCGGTCTGGAATACAACGTGGGAGCAGCAATGCAGACAGTCAGGACAGGCGACCTTTTCGGCCTTGCTATCATCTTTGGAGGAGTCGGCTGAATTAATGTCGGAGGAACCATCCTGAGTATCCGATGAAACGATATGGCCAGTGTCGCTCATGGCATGAGAAGCGGCAGAAAAGCCGCTAAACGCCAATGCAAGTACCAGAACTGCCATTAAAATTTTCATCGCCAATCATCTTAGCATTTGCACAAACCTGCCGCAAGTCCCACTTAATGACATTTTCATGGCATGAGGCACATACCAGCACATAAGATCCTCTATGAATAATTCTATCCTACTATTCTTAAGGGTTGAGAGCGAGAAAGTTGCGGCTGTTAGGAAAACACAAGCCAATTTTCCTAATCTTGCTATCAATGCCCTTTTACCGTACCCTTGTCTTGATCCATACGGATGGTCTGTGTGGGTCGGGGCTTCATAACCCTTTTATCATCAAGCGGCTGGCATCAGCCGTGATTGGTGCGTTTCTCCATCATAAATGGAACGCATCGAAGATGTCGCATTTCGGTCTTATGGCCGGAAGGCGGCACCATGTCCAAGCGCGAGCTAAAAGTGCCGCGCCGTAGTCTTGATGATAACGGTTATGAACTTCCGGCTACCAGAGACCAGACCATCTCTCTGGTAGCAGTTGAAGTACATTGCGTATGATTTTTTTTCAGAAGCATATATTTTAAGGACATCACATGGCTATATTCTCATCATCCGCAAAGGATACTCTCGCCGCGATCAATAAATCTCAAGCTGTCATCGAGTTTCAGATGGATGGCACGATTATCACCGCCAACAAAAACTTTCTAGATGCGATGGGCTACACCCTTGACGAGATCAAGGGCAAGAAGCACGGCATGTTTATCGAAGAATCTTACAGGGAAAGCGAAGGATACGCTCAATTCTGGCTTGATCTGAAAGCCGGGAAGTTTCAACTGGCTCAATACAAACGCATTGGCAAAGGCGGAAAGGAAGTCTGGATTGAAGCGTCCTACAACCCTATCCTTGGGAAAAGCGGCAAGCCATACAAGGTTGTAAAATTTGCCACCGATGTAACAAAACAAAAACTGGAATATGCCGACCTTCTAGGAAAAATTAACGCCCTTGATCGTTCCCAAGCGGTGATTGAATTTGATCTCGAAGGCAAAATCCTCACCGCGAACGAGAATTTCCTATCTGTTCTCGGCTACACGCTGGATGAAATACAAGGCCAGCAACACAGTCTTTTTATTGAACCTCAATATAAAGGCAGCCAAGAATATAAAGACTTCTGGTCTGCCCTTAAACGAGGCGAGTATCAAGCCGCGCAATATAAGCGGCTTGGCAAGGG
This sequence comes from Micavibrio sp., assembly GCA_030824805.1. Classification (GTDB taxonomy): domain Bacteria; phylum Pseudomonadota; class Alphaproteobacteria; order Micavibrionales; family Micavibrionaceae; genus Micavibrio_A. The sequence goes on along the minus strand of JAPJRC010000111.1, from coordinate 1,014 downwards.
TGGCAAAGAAGTCTGGATCGAAGCCTCCTACAATCCCATCCTTGATATGAACGGCAAACCCTTCAAGATCGTGAAATTTGCCACCGACCTGTCCATCAGGAAGGCCGAGAATGCAAAGCTGGCCGATGATTTTGAACGGGACGTGAAATCACTGGTCAATACCGTGGCTTCCTCCGCCGGCCAGATGGAATCATCTGCGCAAACACTGGCCGCCGCCGCCGAGGAAACGAACCAGCAATCATCCGTGGTAGCCGCCGCAACCGAAGAGCTGTCCACATCGGTGTCGGAAATCTCCCGCCAGTTGACGGAAGCCATGAGCGTTGTGCAAAAAGCCGTGCATGAGGCCGAAAAAACCGACGAGATCGTCGCTACCCTTGTCGAAACGGCAGAAAAAGTTGGCAAAGTCACGCAGATGATCGCGGATATCGCAGAACAGACGAACCTATTGGCCTTGAACGCGACGATCGAAGCCGCCCGCGCTGGAGATGCCGGAAAAGGCTTTGCGGTGGTCGCTTCGGAAGTCAAGTCATTGGCAACAGAGACAGCCAAGGCCACGGAAGAAATCACAACACAGATCAAGGCTATTCAGGAATCCAGCAAGTCCACAGCCGATGCCATCCGCGCAATTGTCGGCAGCATTGACAATATCAGCCATGTGAATGCTTCGATTTCCAGTGCGGTAGAAGAGCAATCCGCCGCCACGCAGGAGGTTTCATCCAATATCTCCGGCGTACAGCAAGCGGCGCAGGAAACGGGGCGTTCGTCCAACGATGTGCTGCATGGGGCGCAAGATCTTCTCGAAATGTCGCATACGCTCTCGCAACAGGTCGATCAGTTCTTGGGAAATGTCAGGGCAATGTAGTACGTGAACGAAAAGCAGAAATTTATAAACCTAATGACTCCAATTTTAGTGGAAGGTTTAATTATCCCACTAGGACCATTACAGAAGACGAAGTAATCCAAAAAGTTAGAACAGAAGCAAAAGCCGCTCGCGCTAAAGTCCCGCCTGATGTG
>JAPJRC010000039.1 GCA_030824805.1 Micavibrio sp. | reverse complement strand
GTCCCAATTCCTTCTCAAATCCCCGCCCTATCAGATGGGTTCGAAGCCCTCCGCGTCAAGCTCGGGATCACGGCCAAGCGTTGATAAAACAGCCTGCCTGAGGCGGTCAAGCCCATTTTCCGGAAGGTGGATTTGCCCTAGCTCTTCTTCGACATCCGGAAAAATGGCGGGATTGTTCAAAACACAGGCCAAAAGAGCAGCCGGAACTAGGTTGTTTTTGGCAAAAGAAGGCCTGCGCAACGGGCTGATAGGCTGCGGCGGCAAAGGTTTTCCAAAGCGGCCTCCACTTTGGAAGCCATTTTGGCGCGGGGACCAGTTTCCGGACTGCTGTCTGCCGGAATTGGAATCCATGGCAGGCGCAAACGCCTTTCTGAGCTTTTCCCTGAAAGCTTCGCGGTAATAATGCTGAACCGTACGGTCCGTAATGCGTGCTGAAATACCTTCCAGCGTGTGGGAAAGCGAGGCGCGCTCCTCAGGCGTTGTAAGCGATCGTCCCTCCGTATGGTCGAGCCAGAGAAAATCAACAAGGTTAAGAGCACCATCCAGAACGGCCTGCAATGCGTCTTTGCCTTTGGCCTTCACCAGCGAGTCCGGATCCTCGCCTTCGGGAAGAAACGCTATTTTCGCGCTGTGCCCCGCTTTTAAAAGCGGTATCAAACGCTCGCAAGCGCGGCTCGCTGCACGGCGGCCGGCGTTATCGCCATCGAAACACAATATAGGGACCTTGGATTCATCGGACGGGATCATCTTCCAAAGAACCATAATCTGGTCTTCGGTAAGTGCTGTGCCCAGCGGTGCCACCGCGCCGCGATAGCCGGCGCGGAAACAGGCGATCACATCGAGATACCCCTCTACTACGATAATAGGCTGCTCGTCGGCCGCGGCCATGCGCGCGTGCGGTTCACCATACAACATGCGCCCCTTGTGAAAGAGCGGCGTGTCCGTGGAGTTTATATATTTTGCAGGCTTGTAATCACCCCGATCCGGCGCGCGCAAATGGTCGGGCAGAATACGTCCGCCAAAAGCGACAATCCGCCCCCTTCTATCAGGCACGGGAAACATGACGCGTTCACGGAAGAACGCATAAGGCTCTTTTGACTTATCAGACGTTTTAAGAATGCCTGCCTCAATCATCTGCGCATCGGTGTAACCAAGGCCTGTCAGATGCTTTCTGATCGCCTGCCTGTCATCCGGCGCATATCCTATGCGGAAGGATGCAATCACATCGTCCGGCACGCCCCGCTCACGCATATATTGGTACGGAACCTTGTTTGCGGGCAGACGCAGCTGCTCTTCCATCCACTTGGCCGCATCGTCCATAAGATTGTACAGGCTCTTTTCCTTCTTCGCCTTTTCTATGTCTTCGGGCGCACTTCGGGGAACCTGCATGCCTGCCAGCGCCGCCAGCGTTTCAACGGTTTCAGGAAAGGATAGATTGTCGTGCCGCATGACATAGTCGATTACCGAGCCATGCGCGCCGCAGCCGAAGCAGTGAAAAAACTGCTTGTCATCGTTCACGTAAAAGGATGGTGTTTTTTCATTATGAAAAGGGCAACAGCCTTTAAATTCCCTTCCCGCCCTGGTCAGCCGGACATGCTTGCGTATCACGTCGGACAACGTAATGCGGGCACGAAGATCTTCCAGAAAACGCGGGGGTATGGACATGCCTTATATTTAGCAGGCCGCTGGGAAAATGTCAGGCGGGTTTTGCCAGATGCATTAGCAACTTAAAAAATTAGGTGTACCTAATAATTGTTACCCGATTGTTACATAAAAATCGTTCTATTTTTGCAAAGCGACACTAATATTACCTAACCCCTTGTATAGAAAAGAATGATTACAATCGTATACAAATAAAATTTTTGCATACAGCAAAAATATATACCTTTTTTTATTTGCAAATATTTTGGCATAGCCTGAGAATCTATACAGTGGAAAACATCTTCACAGCTTCTCACATAAGCAAGAGTTTCAGGAGAAACCATATGCTCTTCAACGGTTCGGACGACACAAAATCCATTGTAAACGCCCTCGACAAATCTCAGGCCGTCATTCATTTCAAACCAGACGGTACAATCCTCTGGGCAAATCAGAATTTTCTGGATGCTATGGGCTATTCCCTCGAAGAAATTCAAGGCAAGCACCACAGTATGTTTGTGGATACGCAATACGGGAATTCCCAGCAATACAAAGACTTCTGGAAAACGCTGCAAGAAGGAAAATTCCAATCGGCCGAATATAAACGCTTTGCAAAAGGCGGAAGGGAAATATGGATTCAGGCTTCCTATAACCCTGTGAAAGATAAAAGCGGCAAGGTCATCAAGGTTGTGAAATACGCAACCGATATCACCGACCAGACCATGCAGAGTTCCGATTTCAAAGGGCAAATTGACGCTATCGGCAAGGCGCAAGCCGTTATTCATTTCGATCTGGACGGGACCATACTCTGGGCAAATGACAACTTCCTGAAAACGCTAGGCTACACGCTCGATGAAATACAGGGGAAACATCACCGCCTGTTCGTTCCACCGGAAGAAGAGTCTTCGCCGGAATACAAAGCATTCTGGGACAAATTACGCCGCGGCGAATTTCAAACGGCTGAATACCGCCGAATTGGAAAAGGCGGTAAAGAGATATGGATTCAAGCTTCCTACAACCCTATTTTCGATCCGAACGGCAAACCGTTTAAAGTCGTAAAATTTGCAACCGACATTACACAACAGGTTCGCCGCCGTCAGGAAACCGAACGGATTGGAAACATGGTCGACCAAAATCTTGGACAGATCGTATCCGCCGTGTACAGCGCCAGCCAGCAGTCGAGCATGGCTGCAAGCGCGGCGACGGAAGCATCTGCCACTGTACAAACCATCGCATCGGGCGCTGAAGAGCTGAACAGCTCCATCCGCGAGATCGCGGAGAGCATGGCGCGCTCCCGTCATGAAGTGGACGATGCCATACGGCAGACCGAAATCGCCGACACAGCCACGCAAAAGCTTTCCAAAGCGGCAGAGGAAATGGGCGGCATCGTACGCATCATTCAGGACATCGCGAACCAGATCAACCTGCTTGCTCTGAATGCAACGATTGAATCGGCCCGTGCAGGAGAAGCCGGTAAAGGTTTTGCCGTCGTCGCAAGCGAAGTCAAAAACCTTGCCACCCAGGTCGCGCAGGCTACCGATAAAATCTCTCTTGAGATTAACGGCATGCAGGCCATTTCCAACGATGTGGTGCATTCTTTGTCTGCGATCAAGCATTCTATTGAATCTGTTCAAACAAGCGTGACCGGCGTTGCCAGCGCTATCGAAGAACAAAGCGCCGTGACCATGGAAATCTCCTCTAACATGCAAACCGCATCTACCGCGGTGGGCGAAGTGGATTCCAGTCTCCGGGAAATTCTTACCTCTATCGAAGTGTCGAACAATGCCGCTTCGGAAGGTCAGGAAATGTACAAAAACTTGCGATCCTTGTAACGAATACGAACAGCAAAAAGCCCCTGATAATATCAGGGGCTTTTTTTATTCCAGTAATCTTCGTGGATCTAAATTGAGCGCAGTGCATATCTTAAGAAAGATAGGTATTGAAAAGGCAACCTTTCCGTTCTCTATTCTCGAAACATAAGCGCGGTTAATTCCGGCCTGCGTTGCGAGGGTTTCTTGCGACATACCCTGCCCATTTCTGAATTCGGTAATCGAACGCCCAATAGATTTCAGATCCACCCGAGGATTTATATCCTGGGTAAAATCAGTCTCATTTGGTGGCAAATACGATCCCATTAAAAAAATTATATAACAAATATAGCTAACAATGAGAGGGATATTATTGCCTGGCGCACATTAAAGAAATGGCAGGGAAGGTTTTCTCCCCTGCCTTTATTGTTTTCTAATTGGACAGACGTATAAATCAGGCGGAAAGTTTCTGCTTGATTACGGCTCCGGCTTTGCCCATGTCGAGTTGGCCGGCATATTTGGCTTTCAGTTCGGCCATAACCTTACCCATGTCTTTGATGCCGCTGGCGCCTGTAGCGGCAATGGTCTCGGTCACCACCTTGGCAACATCCTCGTCAGAAAGCTGTTGCGGCAGGAAGCTTTCAATAACTGCGATTTCACCCTTTTCCTTTTCAGCCAGTTCAGGACGGTTGTTTTCGCGGAAGATGCTTGCGGATTCTTTGCGCTGTTTGATCATGGATTGAAGAAGGGAAAGAACGCCCGATTCGTCGATACCGTCGTTGCGGCCATCGGTACGTGAATTGATATCCTTGTCCTTCAAAGCGGCGATGATAAGTCTTATCGTAGCAAGACGCTCCATCTCCTTGTTTTTCAAGGCATCCTTCATGGCGGCGTTAATTTTCTCGCGCGTGCTCACGTTTTTTCCTTCCATCTCGGGTCATTATTGTTTACTAAATCATCTTCCAGTGGCCCACGCTAACTCACGCAGGAACTGGAAGCGATCTGATGTCAGATATATCTACCCCCAAGCCCCCCAAAAACGCAAGCGCTGTCATAGTTTTAGCCGATGGATCGGTATTCTATGGACAGGGTCTTGGCGCCGAAACCAAGACGGTCGGGGAAATCTGCTTCAACACATCCCTAACCGGTTACCAGGAAATCATGACGGATCCGTCTTACGCGGGCCAGATCATCACCTTCACTTTCCCGCATATCGGAAATGTCGGTACGAACGACGAAGATATCGAAACAATCAATCCGGCGGCCCGCGGTTGCATCCTGCGCGAACCCATCACGGACGATGAAAGCTGGCGCGCGAGCAAGCATTACGATGCGTGGCTGAAAATGCACAATCTGCCGGCCATTTGCGGCATCGACACCCGCGCCCTTACCCGCCGCATCCGCGACATCGGCGCGCCGAACGGTGTTCTGTGCCATCAGGCAGACGGCAAGTTCGACATCGAAGCCTTGAAAAAGGAAGCGGCCCAATGGCCCGGCCTCGAAGGCATGGATCTTGCCAAGGAAGTTTCGTGCACACAGACATATAAGTGGGACGAAGCGCTCTGGGATCTTAAAGACGGTTACGGCAAGCAGGAAAACCCGGAATACCACGTTGTGGCTATGGATTTCGGCGCGAAGCGCAATATCCTGCGTTGTCTCGCGGCAAGCGGCTGTAAAGTCACCGTCGTGCCGGGCAATGCCACGGCCGAAGATATTCTCGCGCACAAACCCGATGGCGTGTTCCTTTCCAACGGCCCGGGCGATCCGGCTGCTACCGGCGAATACGCCGTGCCCACCATTCAGGCATTGCTTGCAAAGAATATCCCGCTGTTCGGTATTTGTCTCGGCCACCAGATGCTGGCGCTTGCCATCGGAGGGCAGACCAAGAAAATGCATCAGGGCCATCGCGGCGCCAACCAGCCGGTGAAAGACCTTACCACTGGCAAGGTGGAAATCACCTCGCAAAACCATGGTTTCTGTGTCATGCCGGAAACATTGCCTGCAAATGCCGAAGTCACGCATATTTCTCTGTTCGACGGATCGAACGAAGGTCTGCGCCTGACCGACAAGCCGGCCTTCTCGGTGCAATACCACCCTGAAGCGTCCCCCGGCCCGCAGGACTCCCATTATCTGTTTGGCCGTTTCGTCGACATGATCGCCACCCACAAAGGAAAAAAAGCCGCATGAGCCTTCACGACACCATGGTAAAACACGGGCACACTATGTTCCGCTTCCGGAGCTATCTGCCGTTGCTTATTATCCCGCCGCTTCTGCTCGCGCTCAAAGAAAGCCTTTGGGTGGAAGATATGATCGGCGACAGTCTCGAAGATGCATGGGTCGGGGCTTGCTTTCTTATTTCTCTTTTCGGCCTGTGGATCCGCGCCTACACGGTAGGCCACGTTCCGGGCGGCACGTCTGGCCGCAACACGCAATCGCAGCGTGCGCACAAGTTGAACACGACAGGCATGTATTCCATCGTGCGCAATCCGCTTTATCTCGGCAACTTCGTGATTATTCTGGGCGTTCTGCTTTCCATCAAGGTTTGGTGGCTGGTGGCGCTAGGCAGCCTCGTCTTCTATATATATATGGAGCGCATCATCCTGGCCGAGGAAAAATTCCTTACCGAAACCTATGGCGTGGATTACACAGAATGGCGGGAAAAGACCCCTGCCATATGGCCTGATTTCAAGCTCTGGCAGAAACCGGAACTTCCGCTTTCGATTAAAACCGTCATGAAACGCGAATATCCGGGCCTGATTGCCATTGGCGCGGCTTTCTTCATAACGGAATTTGTCACCGATGTGTATTTCGAAGGCGAAACCATCCGCGAATGGGTGATCGACGATATTGCATGGCCTATCATGCTAGCCGTTATTCTTACCATCGGGCTGACCTCGCGTTACCTGAAAAAGCATACGAACTTTTTGAAAGTTGAGGGCCGCTAGGATGGCAAAACCCCTTCTTCAAGGTTTCAAACTCTTCCGCAAAGAGAACTACGAGGGCAAAGGCGCCCTCATGAAGCGTTTGGTAAAAGAAGGCCAGTCGCCGGAATATTTCATTATCTCCTGTATCGACTCCAGATCGAACCCCGGCACCATCTTCCGCCCCGAACCGGGGACTTTTTTTGCACACAAGGCCATGGGCGCGATTGTCCGCCCGTATAAAAAAGGCACCGCCCTCGCCGCCGCGCTGCAATTCGCGCTAATGCACAATCAGGTAAAAGAAATTATTGTGCTCGGCCATACAGGCTGCGGCGCAATCAAGGCAATGGTCGAGAAAATCGATGACGAGGAAATATCTTCTTTTGTGAATGTCGCGCAGGAAGGTCTCGTCAAAGCGCAATCCCGCTGTGGCAATGCTTGCACGCACGATGAATTGCTTCGCCACTCGGAAGAAGAAATCGTCCTGCTCTCCGCCGAAAACCTGAAATCATATCCAAGCGTAGCCAAAGCCCTTGAAGAAAACCGCGTTGTCATCCGCCCCTGGCTGTTCGACATGGAGAGCGGCGAGCTTTTGCAATACAATCCAGACTTCCAAGAATTTGTTCCACTCACAGCCCATAAGAAGAGCGAAAATGCCTAAACGTACCGACATAAAATCCATCTGCATCATCGGCGCAGGCCCGATCATCATCGGCCAGGCGTGCGAATTCGATTACTCGGGCACGCAGGCGTGTAAGGCCCTGAAGGAAGAAGGCTACCGCGTCATTCTTGTGAACTCCAACCCCGCCACCATCATGACCGATCCTGCGATGGCGGATGCAACGTACATCGAGCCGATCACACCCGCGATCGTTGCAAAAATTCTTGAAAAAGAAAAACCAGATGCGCTGCTCCCCACGATGGGCGGACAGACAGCGCTCAACACAGCGCTTGCACTGGCGGAAAACGGTACGCTGGATCGGCTCGGTATCGAATTGATCGGCGCAAACCGCGAAGCGATTGCCAAAGCGGAAGACCGCGACCTGTTCAAACGCTGCATGGATGAATTGGGTCTGGAATCCGCCAAATCCGAACTCGCCCACAATATGGAAGAAGCGCGCGCGGCACTCGCCATTATCGGCCTGCCTGCCATTATCCGTCCTGCTTTCACGCTGGGTGGCACGGGCGGCGGTATCGCTTACAACAAAGAACAATACGAGCAAATCACCAAGGAAGGCCTAGACGCTTCTCCGATCTCGCAAATCCTGGTCGAGGAATCCCTGCTCGGCTGGAAAGAATACGAGATGGAAGTGGTGCGCGACAAAAACGACAACGCCATCATTGTTTGCTCTATTGAGAACATAGATCCGATGGGCGTTCACACAGGCGACTCTATCACGGTTGCGCCTGCATTAACGCTCACCGACAAAGAATACCAGATCATGCGCAACGCCTCGATCAAGGTTCTGCGTGGTATCGGCGTTGAAACAGGCGGCTCGAACGTACAGTTCGCAGTCCATCCTGAAACAGGCCGCCTCATCGTCATTGAAATGAACCCGCGTGTGTCGCGTTCCTCCGCCCTCGCATCCAAAGCGACGGGTTTCCCTATCGCGAAGATCGCCGCAAAACTTGCCGTTGGTTATACGCTTGACGAACTCGGCAACGACATTACGGGCGGCAAAACGCCTGCATCTTTTGAGCCCACGATTGATTATGTGGTCGTGAAAATCCCGCGTTTCAACTTCGACAAATTCAAGGGCACGAAACGCACGCTTGGCACATCGATGAAATCCGTTGGCGAAGCCATGGCAATGGGCCGCAATTTTGAAGAAGCCATGCAAAAGGCATTGCGTTCCTTGGAAGACGGCCTGAATGGTTTCAACGATATCAAAATCGGCGACAATGATGTTCCAGACCATGACCAGATCCGCGCCGCGATTTCCAATCCGGCGCCGCGCCGCCTTTTGTATGTCGCACAGGCAATGCGCCACGGCTTTACCGTGGATGAAATCTACGAGACCTGCAAAATCGACAAGTGGTTCCTGAAACGCATCAAGAATATCGTGGATAAGGAAAAGGCCATTAAAGAAAAAGGCCTTCCGGTTGATGCCGAAGGCTGGATGGCGATTAAGAAACTGGGCTTCTCTGACTCCCGCCTCGCAAAACTCGTCGGCGTTGAAGAAAAATCCGTCACGAAGGCGCGTCAAAAACACAATATCAATCCGGTGTTCAAGCGCATCGATACATGCGCTGGCGAAATCCCGTCCGCAACGCCATATATGTATTCGGCATATGAAGGCAACGGGCTTGCGCCGGCCGAATGCGAATCCGACCCCAGCGATAAAAAGAAAGTTGTTATCCTCGGCGGCGGCCCGAACCGTATCGGCCAAGGCATTGAATTCGATTATTGTTGTGTCCACGCCTGTTATGCGCTGAAAGAAGCAGGTTATGAAACCATCATGATCAACTGCAATCCGGAGACTGTGTCGACCGATTACGACACATCCGACCGTCTTTACTTCGAGCCTCTCACAACAGAAGACGTTATTGCAATTATCCGCAAGGAAGAAACCAACGGCAAAGTGCATGGTGTAATCGTCCAGCTCGGCGGGCAAACACCGCTGCGCCTTTCACACGATCTCGAAGCCGCCGGGATTACTGTACTCGGCACTGATATCGACTCCATAGACCTTGCCGAAGATCGCGAGCGTTTCCAAAAACTGCTGCACAAGTTGAAACTGCGTCAGCCGGACAACGCGCTTTGTTCTTCCGAAGAAGAAGCGCTTGAAAAGGCCGAGCAGCTCGGCTTCCCGCTCGTCATCCGCCCATCTTATGTTCTCGGCGGTCAGGGTATGGAAATCGTGCAAACGCTGGACGAGATGAAAAACTATATGTCCCGCGCATTGCAGGTTTCAGGGAAGAATCCGGTTCTACTGGACCGCTACCTGAAAGGCGCGCTCGAGATAGACGTTGATGCATTGTCGGATGGTAAAGATGTTTACATTGCGGGCATCATGGAGCACATCGAAGAAGCTGGCGTTCACTCCGGTGACTCCGCCTGCGTGCTGCCGCCCCATTCCCTGCCTTTCAAAACAGTGAAAGAACTGGAGCAGCAAGCGATAAAACTTGCAAAGGCCTTGAAGGTAAAAGGCCTGATGAACGTGCAGTTCGCGCTCAAACGCAACAAATCGACGGGTGAATACGATATCTTCATACTGGAAGTAAATCCGCGCGCTTCACGCACCGTTCCGTTTGTTGCAAAAGCCACGGGCGTTCCGGTAGCCAAGATTGCGGCACGCATCATGGCAGGCGAACCGTTGTCCAATTTCTCCGAACAACTGACAGGCATGTCTATGGATCATACGGCGGTTAAAGCCCCGGTGTTCCCGTTCAATCGTTTCCCTGGCACCGACGTACTTCTCGGTCCGGAAATGAAATCAACAGGTGAAGTCATGGGTTTAGACAAAGATGTCGCACAGGCTTTTGCAAAATCGCAGATTGCCGCCGGCACGATGCTGCCCACGGAGGGAACGGTGTTCCTGTCTGTTAAAGACAGCGATAAGGAAAAACTGATCCCGATCGCACGCGAGCTGTCGGAACTTGGTTTCAAACTTGTCGCCACAGGCGGCACTGCAAAATTATTGAAAGAATCCGGTCTTGATGTCACACGCGTCAACAAGGTGATGGAAGGACAGCCGCATATCGTCGACTCTATCATCAACGGCGATATCGATTTCATGATCAACACCACCACCAAAGGCGCGCAAGCGCTTACGGATTCGATCAGCATCCGCCGCATGGCTGTAGCCTATAAAATCCCCTACTACACGCTACTTACCGCGGCACGCGCAGGGGTTCAGGCAATTCAGGCCATGAAGAGCCGCGATATGGACATCAAACCCATCCAGGATTATTTCCGCGATACCGAAGATGATTCGTTAAACGTGGCAAACGGCTAAAAGCCTTACTTTTTTAAGCTTTTAAAGCGGCGGCGGAACCAATCCGCCGCTTCTGTCGTTAGGACATGCATAGATTAGTCCTTTAAAACGACAGGAGATATACCATGAAAAAACTTATGCTCGGCCTTGGCGTTGCCGCAATCGCCATCACAGCAGCCGCCCCTTCCTTCGCCCGTGAAGTGAAACAGGTTGTCGGCTATGTTGAAACGACGACCACATACAGCGATCGCGACGCTGAATTCCAGAAAATCGACAAATCCGGCGATGGCGCGATTAATTTTAACGAGTTTCAGGCTTATGCTCTGCTTGAAAACGAATATGAAATGTTCAAAACCAACGACACGAACAATGACGATTTGCTGACGATTGAAGAATACCGTGTATTCAGCAAATCTGGCCCTGCAAAAGTTGCTGCTGGTCCGTCCATGACGAACTACAACTTTAACAAAAGCGGCAAAAACCCGTAATATCAAGAATCCTGCCTAGGGATATGACAGACCCCGGCCCTTCGGCCGGGGTTTGGCTTTATTTAACGTAACCTTGATCGTCTTGATAGCACTCTTGACGCACACGGCACCAACCACTAGGCTTAATTTGTCCGCCGCACTTTGGCGGATTTTCTTTTGTAAACGACAAGGTAAACCACTATGGACAAAATTCCGATGACCCGCCCCGGTGTAGAGGCACTTGAGAAAGAGCTGCGCCTGCGCATTTCTGAAACGCGCCCACAGATCATCGCTGCCATTGCCGAAGCACGCGCGCATGGCGACCTGTCGGAAAATGCCGAATATAGTGCCGCCAAAGAACAGCAAAGCCACAACGAAGGCCGCATCAAAGAACTCGAAGCCGTTATCGGTTCGGCAGATATTATCGACCCTGCGCAATTCGCGGGCCAAAAGACTATCAAATTCGGTGCAACGGTTGTTATCGCGGATGAAGACGACAACGAACGCCGTCTGAAAATTGTCGGTGAATATGAATCCAATGCCGATGAGGGCCGCATTTCCATCACTTCCCCCATTGCGCGCGGACTGATTGGCAAATCTATGGGTGACACGGTCGAGATCAGAACGCCGAAAGGCGCAACCTCGTATGAGATCATTGAAGTTATCTACGTATAAAACGGGAAATTAAACCGCTGCAGTGTGCGCTGCCTTGATTGGCACCGCATGCTTGTTGTCGCTATCGACAAACACAACAGTTGGCTTGAAGCTTTTGGCTTCCTGTGCATCCATATGGCCGTAGGCGCATATAATAATCATATCACCATTCTGGCAAAGGCGCGCGGCGGCGCCATTGACTCCGATAATGCCGGAACCACGCTTGCCTTCAATCGCATAGGTCGTAAAACGCGCGCCGGAATTGATATTGAGCACGTCTATTTGTTCATGCGCCAGAATACCGCTGACATCCAGCAAATCGGCATCGATCGTGAGCGAACCTTCATAATGCAGTTCGCACTGTGTCACCGTGGCACGGTGGATTTTGGATTTCAGCATTGTAATATTCATGGCAAAAAACCTATCCCGAAATAAGACTTATTCAACCTCGATTGGCACGCCCGGTTCTTCTTTGGCGGTGCGAACCAGCGGCATTGTTTTAACCGATGTAACATTCGGTGCGGATGTCAGGTTTTCTGTGAGGAAGCGTTGATAGGAATCCCAGTCCTTGGCAACGATACGAAGCATGAAGTCTACTTCCCCGGAAAGCATGTGACATTCACGCACCAGCGGCCAGGAACGGCAGGTATCCTCGAACTGTTTCAAATCGCTTTCGGCCTGCGATGTCAGGCGTACAAGCGCGAACACCGTGATGCCGTATCCCATGGATTGAGGCTCGATACGGGCGTGGTATCCCTTGATAAACCCCGATTCTTCCAAGGAACGTACGCGGCGCAGACAAGGCGGCGCGGAGATACCCGCGCGTTTTGCCAGCTCAACGTTAGTGATGCGGCCATCCGCCTGTAGGTCTTTTAGGATTTTTTTGTCTATTTTATCGAGCTTGATACGGCGCATTGGTTCACTTTTGTTAATTCGTTACAAAAACACGCAAATTCATTGCTGTGTTATAAGGCTAGGTTGATATAAAGTTGCGGGATGATAATTACAAGTGGTTTTGTTTCGGGCGGGAAGATATTGATATCTGCATGAGTGTCAACATGAAAACCTTGCAATGCTGGGTCATCACAGAAGGCATAGCAGGCACGGAAAATCAATGTCTTGGTGTGGCGGAAGCACTGGGTGTAGAGCCCGTTGTGAAACGTATACAGCTGCGTGGGCCATGGAAGATTTTATCCCCCTATCTGGGTTTTGAATGCGCTGGCATCTTCGAACCGGAATTGCAGGAACCATGGCCGGATTTGCTTCTGGCCTCAGGCCGCAAAAGTATCGCCGCCAGCAGGTATATAAAGCGCAAGAGCGGCGGCAAAACCTTTACGGTTCAAATTCAGGACCCAAGGATTTCTCCCAAACATTTCGATCTGGTAGCAGTACCTTTCCACGATCCCACGCGCGGCCCCAACGTTATAGTGACGCACGCGGCCCCAAACCGCGTGACTGATATGAAACTTACCAAGGCACGCAACGATTTTGCGCCATTGTTCGCCATGATGCCCTCTCCCCATATCGCCGTTATGATTGGCGGCAATTCCAAAGCCCACACCATGAGCGAGGACGGCATGGAAAGACTGGGCAGCCAGCTTTCCCAATTGCCGGGCAGCCTGATGATCACCGCCTCACGACGCACGTCGGAAGAACAGAAAAACGCGTTTCTCAAGGGGCTGGGTGGACGCCCCCATCACTTTTGGGACGGCAACGGTGAAAACCCCTATTTCGGCATGCTGGCATGGGGAGACGCGATTCTGGTAACTGCGGACAGTGTCTCCATGCTTGGGGACGCGGCAACGACCGGGAAACCCGTTTATATGATCCCCATGGACGGCGGAAGCATGCGTTTTGACAAATTCCACCAGCATTTGCGCGACCACGGAGCCATTCGCCCGTTTATGGGGTTTGTAGAGCACTGGACCTATGAACCGTTGCGGGATTCCGCCCTTATTGCCGCAGAAATCCTGCGCCGCATCAGCATTTCCTAATGGGGAAAACCTCCTAAAACCCTCTTTACCCAAGCGGCACCGCTCTATATTACTCAAGGACATATAAATAGAGAGTAGAAATGGCTGAAACACAGCATACAAAGGTCCTCATCATTGGTTCTGGTCCTGCAGGATACACGGCCGCAATTTACGCCGCCCGTGCGAACCTGAAACCTGTTCAGGTGCTGGGGCTCGAACCTGGCGGACAATTAACCATCACCACGGATGTTGAAAATTATCCTGGCTTTGCAGACCCTATCCAGGGCCCTTGGCTTGTCGAACAGATGCAGGCGCAAGCCAAGCATGTCGGCACGGAAATGATCTACGATCTCGTAACGGATCTCGATCTTACCAAACGTCCGCTCGTTGCGAAGTGCGACAGCGGCAAATCGTTTACAGCAGACACGATCATCCTTTGCACAGGCGCAAAAGCCCGCTGGCTTGGTCTGGAAAGTGAAAAGACATTCCGCAACATGGGCGTATCCGCCTGCGCCACATGCGATGGCTTCTTCTTCAAGAACAAAGAAGTCGCCGTTGTCGGCGGCGGCAACTCTGCTGTCGAGGAGGCCCTCTTCCTTGCCAACATCTGCAAGAAGGTTACGCTCATCCACCGCCGCGACAAACTGCGCGCGGAAAAAATTGCGCAGGAACGCCTGTTCGCAAAAGAAAATGTGGAGATCATCTGGAACGCTGCCGTCGAAGAAGTCAAAGGCATCAAGCCCGGTGAAGGCGAAATGCCCGGCGTTACAGGTCTTGTTCTGAAAGACACAACGAACGGTTCTACCCGAGAGCTCAAAGTTGACGGCATGTTCGTTGCCATCGGGCACGATCCGGCAACCGAACTTGTAAAAGGCAAGTTGGAACTTGATGCTGAAGGCTATGTCATCACCGCGCCGGATTCCACAGCCACAAACATTCCGGGCGTATACGCAGCCGGCGATGTTAAAGACAAAGTATACCGTCAGGCGGTAACCGCCGCCGGGATGGGATGCATGGCCGCGCTCGAAGCCGATCGCTACATCACCGCATTGGAATCCCAGCACGAAGCGCGACAGGCCGCTGAATGAGGTTTTTTTGTTGCCTAGGTTTGTTGCTTTGCATCGCCGGGCTTTCTGCCTGCGTGGAAAAATCTATTACGGGTATATATAGAAACACCTTTGAAAACGGCACATTCGCACAGGATGTAAAGGACAATGAGTGCAACCCGCCTCATAAACTCTTGAACGATCTTTGCGTTGATCCGTACGAAGGCGAGAACCTTTTAGGCATATATCAAAACGATAACGGCGACATCGATTTCGCAGCAGCGCTATCGTTTTTCAACGGTCATAGCTGCGGTATCGAAGGTCACGCCGTTAAGCATGGAAAAGGCTGGCTCTTCGAAAGCAAGGATGAAAACCCTTCTTGCAAACTCATAATCAGCATCGAAGGCGAAGCCATCGTTTTCACGGTTCCTGAAGACGCCGATTGCAGTTTTTATTGCGGCGCGCGTGGAAGCCTCGATGGAAGCTTTTTCAGCTTATCCGACAAAATCAATAAACCAGTTTCCGGTAAAGACGATCTAGACTGTGTAAGCTCCATGGAAACACCCTGCGTACAGCAAGAGAATAAGGAATAAGACTATGGATTGGGACAAACTAAGAATTTTTTATGCGGTTGCCGAGGCTGGAAGTTTTACCCATGCGGGTGAAACGTTGAACCTGTCCCAGTCAGCTGTCAGCCGTCAGATCAGCACGCTGGAAGAATCCATTGGCGTGTCCCTTTTCCACCGCCACGCACGCGGCTTGATCCTGACAGAAGAAGGTGAGCTTCTTCACAAGACCGCTGCTGAAATTTTCGGCAAGCTCGCGATGATCGAAGGACAACTCGCCGACTCCCGTCAGCTTCCCGAAGGTCCGCTCCGTATTACGGTGGCAGAGTTTATCGGCTCTACATGGCTGGCCCCGAAACTCGCACAGCTTCGCTCCGAACATCCGGATATTCAACTTACCATGTTGCTGGACGACCGAATCCTGAACCTCAGCATGCGCGAAGCCGATGCCGCTATCCGCCTGTACAAGCCCGAACAGCCGGATTTGATCCAGCGCCACCTGACCAACATCAACTTCCATATCTGCGCTTCCAAGGATTACCTGAAGGCCAACGGCACCCCAAAGACCGTCAAAGACCTGAAAAAGCACACGCTGATAGGTTATCCGGAAAACGTGCCGGCCCCGTTTGCCGATCCGAACTGGCTGTTCCGTATGGCCGACAATGAGGGCGAATTCGGCTCGAACGCCATAATGATGAATTCCATCTATGGCATCTATGAAACCGTAAAGGCGGGCGCCGGCATTGCCGCCCTTCCCGACTATCTCATTGAAAAAGAAAAGAATATTGTACAAATCCTGCCTGAAACCACCCGTCCTCCTGTCGAGGTTTACTTCGTGTATCCCGAGGAGCGCAGACATTCCAAACGTATTGGAATTTTCAAAGATTTTCTTTTGAAAACGATAGGCGAAACCAAGTTCTAATAAGCGCTACACAGATATGCGATAAACGCATGCCTGTTTCCCTGTTTTAGGATTGGACACAAGTCTATGAAATAGATTATAAACTTCCCTGCAACCTTCGGGTTGCGGGACTTAAGTGTCCCACGTCTCCCAGACGTGAAACCTCCCTGTTCAACTCGCCGGGCCTCGAGCCCGGTTTTTTTCTGCCCGCGTCACAGCCCACAGCTTTATTGCCTCGCATCACAGCGACCACTTGGTTCAAGACGCAAAGAACCTGTATAATATTTTAACGAAAACAGTAGGTTCACTTTTGTCTAGCTCTCCTCCCCCCATTATAGCTTTGTTCAATTACGGCGGCGGTCTGCGCGGTATCATTCCGGCACAGATTATGGCCCATATCGAACAGGACACAGGCCTGCGCATCGCCGATATGGTGGATGTCTTTGCGGGCCCGAGCACGGGGGCGATTTTGAACGCCGCCATGACGTTGCGAAATCCAGAGAACAACAGCACGCCCAAATATCGCGCACGCCACTTGGTTCGCTTCTACGAGCGAGAGGGCGAACGCATTTTTCCGCCAGATCGTTTCCGTGATCTACGCGGCCTGATTCATGATTTCAACAATCGCACGATGCGCATTGCACAACTGAACAATGTTCTCGACCACGGGCATTACAACCCGTCCAATCTCGGACGCGCATTAAAGGCACTATATGGTGATGCTCGCCTCAATGAGGCTTTAAGGAGCCTGATCATACCCGCCTATAATATTGACGGCGAACAATTACGCGTTTTCTCGGATACGGGCGAAGTTGGCGGCTCCATGCATGCGCGCGGGAATTATATGGACACCGCAGGACACGCCCTGTGGATGAAGAATATCAAGTTCAACGGTGTTATCGGACAACGCCACAAAACCATAGATGTATCCCTCTATGATGCCGTCATGTCCTCTACGGCTGCGCCCACCTATTTCCCCTGCCACCATTTCCAGGCGCGTTGGCCGGGTAATACGCAGCCGCACCATTATACGGCAATTGATGGCAGTATATTCGACAACCCTTCGGCAACATATTTCGGCGCTCTCCGCCCCCACCTGTTGCCGGAGCAGAAGGTCGTTATGATCGCATTGGGTACGGGTTATACCAACCGCTCTATCAAAAAAGATGAATGGAACAGGTTTGGCTCACTCGGCGTCGTCGATCCTGTCAATGATCTCCCGCTCATAAACATTTTCTTCCATGCACCGGAGTCATCTTTGCTGGATGCGTTTCGTGACGAAATGAACGGCAATCTGCACGTCTTCAACAAATCTCTCGTTTCGGGCCGTGAAAGCGAATGGCCAAGCGTTCAGATAGATGATGGCTCTCCCAAAAACATGAAGCGCCTGAAAGATTTTGCAGACAGTATTGTCGAGGAAAACCGGTCTCAATACGAAAATGTATGCGACATTCTTGTTCGCCACTACGAAAGCCGCAAGGATCGCGAGAACGACAGGCCCTCACGCTGGAAGAAGATATTCTCCTATCTCCGTTAACTTTTTTATTGCGGCGTAGCATAATTTCGCGCCGCAAAAACTATATTTTATATTGCTTATAAAGCCGGACTCTCGGATGCTGTGCATAGGGGAGTTTGCTATATGGTATACGTCGATATCGGGCGGCCATTCTTTTTAAACAACACAAAGGATCTTTCACAGAGCGATCCTTACACCCCCCACTTTCCCGACACGCACAGAATGGAACGCGGCGTCTTTCAACACGAAGCCAGTGCCCTTCCCTATTTTTATTCCAGAGCGCCACAGGAAAAAGCCGTCGTTGTAGGCTGCTCAGGTCTGAGCACGCATGTTTTGCTCACTGCCAATCACGTAAAACAACTTAATGATTCAGGAATCTCTGTTATCTGGATGGCATTGCCGCCTATGCGCCACAGGTTGCCCTTCATGGAGTCATTCAAGCATATGGCAGAGGAATTTTTCACGAGCCAACACTCGCCGGTTCATTTTTTATTCCCACAAGATGTTCCACGCCATGTTTTGACGCATTCGACAGGCGGGCAAATATACTGGGCATTAAAACAATCGCCCAAGACGTTGGGCAAGCTCAACATGCTTTACGCCAGTGAAACGCACATGGCTCCGTATCTGGATTCAGCGAACGCATCCCGCCGCCACTCATCGCGGTTCAATCAAGCTGCGTTCGAATTCTATTCAGGTTTGAACCTGGATCGAAAGCCGATGGAAACATTGTTCGGCCGGGTCTATCTGGCATTGAAGGCTTTAAAAGAACCTTTTGTTTCAGCCCCCGCGGATATCAGCCCTACATTCGGACAGATACGCCATGTCCAGCAATCGGGGCGTCAATTGACCGATACATTCAACCCCGCATCCCGCGGGCGGAAGCCTTGCACAATCATCCTTGGCGACAACGATCCTTTTGCATGCAGTAAAACAGGGTATGAATTTGCCGAGCGGGTGGGTGCCGAAATAAAGCTTATAAAGGGCGGCGGACACAGCCCGATAGAGGCAGAGCCCAAAATATTTACCGACTACGTATCTTACATGGTGAACGACGCCGACGCATATGCCGAAAAGCGCCGCCGTCAAAGAGAACCAGCCCCATACTGGGAGGGGCTGGAAAATACGCTTAGTTTTGAATCAACGTTGGGTCTTGTTGACCGCTTACGCTACCGCGCGAGCCTCGCCCTGGAGCGCTGCGCACGCCTTCTGGATACGGCGGCAGGCTTCTTCGAGCGCCTTCTCGGACGTGGCATAGGAAATGCGGAAGTGCGGGGACAAACCGAAGGCTACGCCCTGAACGGTGGCCACACCTTCGGATTCCAGCAGATAGGTTACAAAATCGCTGTCGCTCTCAATTACCTTGCCCTCGGGAGTGCTTTTGCCAATGCAACCGGCACAGGAGGGATAAACATAGAAAGCCCCCTCGGGACGCGGACAGCTAATGCCGCTAGCCTGGTTGAGCATCGACACGACGAGGTCACGCCGGGCTTGAAATGATTTCACCCATTCCTTCAAGAAAGACTGATCACCATTAAGCGCGGCAACCGCGGCGGCTTGAGAAACCGAAGACGGGTTCGAGGTGGAATGTCCCTGAACGCCGGCCATAGCCTTGATCAACTCCTTCGGACCGCCGGCATAACCGATGCGCCAGCCTGTCATCGAATAAGCCTTTGAAACACCATTTACGGTCAATGTGCGGTCATAAAGCCCGGGTTCGATCTCCGCAGGCGTGCAGAATTTGAAATCATCGAATACCAGATGCTCGTACATATCGTCGGTCATCACCCACACATGCTTGTGCTTCATGAGAACGTCGGTAAGTTCTTTCATCTCTTCTTTCGTGTAACCCGCGCCGGATGGATTGGACGGTGAATTCAGGATCACCCATTTTGTCTTCGGCGTGATAGCGGCATCCAGTTGTGCGCCCGTCATCTTGAAGCTGTTTTCTTGCGTGCATTCAACGAACACCGGTGTGCCTTCGGCCAGCATAACCATATCGGGATAAGATACCCAGTATGGCGCCGGGATAACAACTTCGTCGCCCGCATCGAGCGTGGCCATAAACGCGTTGTACAAAACCTGCTTGCCGCCCGTTCCTACTATGATCTGGTCGCGCGCATAGGTCAGATTGTTATCGCGTTTGAACTTGGCAATAATTGCATCCTTCAGTGCGGGCGTGCCATCGACGTTGGTGTACTTCGTCTGGCCGCCATTGATAGCCGCACAACCCGCGTTACGGACAAATTCCGGCGTATCGAAATCCGGCTCTCCGGCGCCCAGCCCGATAATATCCTTACCGGCTGCCTTGAGTTCGGCGGCTTTGGCCGTAACGGCCAAAGTGGCGGATGGCTTAATTCTTTTCAGACGGGAGGCGATGATTGACATAGTTTCCTCTATAAAGGGGGTTATTCATTAGCAGGCATAAATAATCACAGGAAAAATCTGCTGAAAAGTCCTAATTTGCGGGAACTTCCCTAAAATCCAACTTGCTGGCAAAGATGACTCCCATTACAACGGGATAGTCCAGATAACCCAAAGATATCATCTTGTTATGAAACGCCACCTCAAAAGCCTGAGCCTGTCCATCAAGCTCCTTATTTCGGTCTTTATTATGGCGGCCATCATCCTGCACATGGATGAAGACAAACGGGATGTGCTCGGCAACCTTACCGCCCATTTCCACTTCTCGGGCTGGTCCTACGCCTTTTTGTTCCTGCTGGCCCAATTTCTGCTTCTTTCCTTGCGTTGGGAAATGTTGCTGAACATTGGAAAAAAACACCTCACACTGATCGATACGCTTAAAATCAATTTAACCAGCCAGCTTGCAAATCTGGTCTTCATCGCCTCGATTGGCGGGATGGTTGTCAGGATCGCTCTATCCGTGCAACACGGCGCATCGCTGTTCAAATCCCTTATAGCAACCGCTTTTGACCGCCTTATGACTTTATCCGCTCTGGCCCTCCTTGCCGCAGCGTTTTTGCCGGGACTGGCAAGTCATATAGATAGCCAGGCTTTTGCTGTTATTTCTATTTATATCAGCGTATTCATCATAACACTGTTTATCTTTACGCCTTTGTTTCTCAACCTTGTGGTGTTCCGTATGCCGCAAATGGCGCGGCTAAGAGGCCGCATGCGATACGGCTTACGCTATTCCAAAATACTGCTGAACAATCCATTGCTGGTGGCCAAGCTGGCTGTGGTTTCACTCTCGGCGCAAATGGGGTTGTTTATCGCAGTTTACTGCTTGGCTCTTTCGACAGGCGCCGACATTTCCTTTCTTGAATTGATGACTGTTTTGCCCGTCATCTCTCTCGTTGCTTCCCTTCCTATCAGCATTGGTGGCTGGGGTGTGCGCGAGGGCGCTTTCGTTTACGGTTTGGGCCTGCTTGGCGTACCCATGGAGATATCGTTTCTTATCTCCATACAAGTTGGATTGATAGGCATGGCCGTCACGGTTCTAACCGGCATTCCGGCCCTCATGACATCCAATTTTAATGTTGGCAGTCTTACCGGTCTAAAACACGCCCTGGCACACATTCGAACAAAATGATGCGTCGCCCCCTGTTCGGTACATTTTTAATTGCCGCCACTCTTTGCGCAATTTTTGCCGTTGCCGTGCAGATACAAATCACGTTGTTTCAAACCCCTGATTATCTTGGTCTTCGCATAAACTTGGCGGATTTGGTTGCGCCGTTCGCAGGGATAGCAATTCTATACACTCTGCTCCGCAAACAAAGCCTCTGGCCGGATTGGAAATTACCACGTCTGTATTTTTGGCTGGCAGGACTTACAGCAATTTTATGCCTGGCGTTGGTTAATACGCATTTCACATATGGCGAGATCAGCCGCTGGGCTCTGATAAATAAATTTTGCGGCTGGTTTATTTTGCTTGCCTTATTGGTTGCAGGCGGATGGATCGGCACCAATGCAAAGCAAAAACATCTGGAACTGTTTATAAAAACCTTCCTTTATTTCGGGCTTTCCGTGGTTACATTTGACGCTTTAGCAATGGTGGGACAAAGCCATTTGAACACATTTATCAATACGCCTATTTACCTGGTAAGCTTTCCCATTGACGGGTTCATGGCAAACAGAAATGCATATGCACTTCTGTTTCTAGCGTTATTTGCACTATCTATGTCTTTTTATTTCACAGAAAGCACCATCCTTAAACATTGGTATTACAAGGCGTTTATGTTCATCACGCCATTCTTTCTGGTGTTTAACGCCTCGCGCGCTATGAGTATAACTATAGCGATTTTTTTTATGTTCACAGTTGCGCTCAACATAAAGAAAAAAGCAAAAGACATAGGAACGTTAGTTCTGTTTTTCTTGGCGGGAATAATTTTGCTTGGCGCGACATATCACAATAAAAAAGACGAACTTCTCGTTTTGCGCGGCGATCAGCTAAGCTTTGTGGGTCACCTGGATAAAACTTCGCGTTTTGATAAATATGACCCGACCAAAATAGAATATCCGGGCGACAGCATGCGCCTCACTATTCTTACCGATGCAAAAGAGATGGTTGCAGAGCATCCGGTTTCAGGTTCGGGCCTGGGCTCAATGCTTTTATACCAAAAAGAAAAACACGGCCAAATGATCAATCTGATTGATTGCACACCGCTATGGCTTCTCGTTGAAACGGGCGCAATTGGCGTTCTGGCTTTCGCCGCGTTTTTCATCCAGGCCGCCCGAACTATGTATACGCAATCAAAAAAAGATGAAGGTTTTATAAAGTCATTCCGTATAGGGATCTTGGCCT